>CAZOAA010000005.1:0-34607 GCA_964577715.1 uncultured Candidatus Thioglobus sp.
CATTGTTTTATCCTATTGCTCGCCCCACCCCCTTTAGAAACGAAAAAAACGTTTAACCTCCCCCGATGGAAGTTAACACATATTAATTATTTTTAATATTATTATAGTCTTATAAATAAAACATATAGAATGTTTTTTTAAAGAAATTAACCTTTAAAACAAGGTTGTTTAGAGTACTTGTCTAGCTCTACTTTTTTACCCTTAAATAACTCTGTATTAGTCATGTGATGAATTGACACTATTTCAGAAGTCAAATTTGTCATGTTATTAAGAGTTTTGCTTTTTCCTGTTCTAGACATACTGTGCCACTGCGCTAACACCCTGCCATTATTAACAGACTTCCCGTACACCCTATTATTTTTCTCAAGCTCTACAATTTTTTCTTGAACCTGAATTCTTGGCAACCAATCTTCATCAATATCCATCTCTAGCCAGATTTCATTTACATCCTTATAGTCAAAGCCTTGTAAACCAAGTTCTTTTGCAACAAGACAAATAATCTCCCAGTCTGGTTTTGACTCTCCTGCTGCTGGTAAAAAAGCATTTTGTTTTAAATATCGGCGCTCTGAGTTTTTCTGGTGACCTGTTTTTTCACTCCAGCTACATGCTGGCAATACAATGTCGGCATCTTGGGTTGTTAATGTTTTTGTAAAATCAGAAACAATCAGTGTTTCAAATTTTCGATAATTAATCATGCTATGCGCTGGATTGGTTGCCATCACCCACAGAACTTTAATTTGATCTGTTGAGAAAAATTCAGTTGCTGTTAAATCTGTTGTTCTAATACCAAGCTCTCGCCCTCCCATAGCATTTGACTGCCCAGTGAGAGACAATACACCACAGCCTGGTTTGTTGATATTGCCAGTTTTTATATGTGCATTAATTAGGGCATTAACTTTATCTGTTGCATCAGTTGATTGAGTTAGGCCCTGAGAATATATACTCAAAGTTTTTTTACCTTTAAACCATGGTTGATTGACTAGATCGTCAATCACATCCATGTCTTTGCCAGGATTAACTTGAATAAATAAATCAGATTGCTTGGCTGTTGTGGTTTCGTACACATCTACACAGACAACATAGGCTTTTGATTTTTTAACATGATTAAATACAATTGGATGGCAGTCTGCTGTATTGCTACCAATAATAAATATAGTCTCCGCTAAATAGATATCGTCATAAGAAACTGGCACAATATCAGCACCATAAGCACGTTTATTGGCCTCAACAGTTGAATACATGCAAAGCCGAGAGTTGCTTTCCATGTTTTTGATGTTGTAAGACTCTGCAAATTTTTTCGCTACATACAAGTCTTCCATAAGCATTTGGCCAGATAAATAAAGCGCAATCTCATCTTTTTTGTTTGAGCGAAAAGTATTTGCAATTAACTTAATCGAGTCATCCCATGAACCAATGGAAGGTTCAAGTAATCTATCGTCATCAGTGCCAATAGTTTCAAGCAAAGTTTGCCCTTTAATACAAAGCATACCTTGATTAACTGGCGAATCTTTATCTCCAATTAGCTTTAGTGTGGATCCAGATCGACTTATTTCAATACCGCAGCCAACACCACAATAAGGACAAGTTGTTTTAAAGCTCATTTAAATAATTAATAACAATAACAAAATAAAATTAAACGAAAACAATAAAGCAACATAAAGTCTGTATTTCTTTAATTGAAATTCTGGCTCTATCGTTCTTTCCATCTTCAAAAAATCAGAATTAGGGTGTTCTAAATCATACAAAAACTCGCTCAACACCTCATAACGAAAATCCTTATTTAGATGACATGCTTTTCGAATAGCACCATCAATCCATATTGGCAAATTTGGATTATGTAAAAGTGACGACTCATAAGATAATTTTGCTAATTTTTTGGGTGTTAAATTTTTATCTAGCTTATCTTGATAAGGCAGTGTTGATGCAAACATCTCATACACAATCGCACCCAAACTAAATTGATCAGAAGCTTGTGAAACTCTTTCATCTAATATAACTTCTGGTGCAGTATACCCTTGCGTTCCCTGATTACCCACAGAATCAATCGGACTACTCAACTCAGCAACACCGGCAATTCTTGCCGATCCAAAATCAATGAGTTTGATTTGACCGATCTCATCAATCATGATGTTTTCTGGCTTAAGATCACAATGCAGCATTTCTTGACGGTGGAACGCTCGTAGTCCCTGAATGATTTGCTTAACAAGACTCACCACTACTTCGATATCAGGATTTTTATTCTCATCCATCCACTGCCTTAACGTTTGGCCTTTAATGTACTCCATTGCATAAGCTAAGAAGTTGGCCTTGTCATTGCTATTATGAATTTTGACTACGTTAGGACTTTGTACTCTTTGCCCTACCCATTGTTCGTACATAAAATGCTTAAGGTATTGCGGGTCATCCTCAAAATTAATTGATGGCGTCTTAAGAGCGACTGACTGTCCAGTGCTAATATCCTTTGCTAAATACAATTGCATCTTGGCACTTGAGGCGATAATCGATTGTATTTCAAAACCATTAATTTTCATGCCTTTGGTTAAATCAGGTGGTACTGGACGTTGAGTAAGCTCATCAAAAGCCTCATTCAAATTTTTCTCTGGCAACTGCTCAACCTGCATTATCATTACTGAAATATTGTCACGACTATCAGAATCTAGTGCTCGATCAACAATATCGTGAACTGTTGAATTTCTGCTCATTAAAATTTCAAGCAAGGCATCATCTAAATAATCGTGCACACCATCTGTTGTCATTAAAAATTGATCCCCTACTTCAAGATCAAAAGTTTGATAGTCGACATTTATTCTAAGATCAAAACCCATTGCCCTAGACAAATAAGTCTTTTCTTTATTTAAGCTTAAGATATGGTCTTTTGTTAGTTGTGTTAATACACCTGATCGATAACGATAAACTCTAGAATCGCCCACATGGAAAATATGCGCAGTATTAGATTTAATAATAACTGCACTCAATGTAGATAGCATTGATGAAACTTCATCGCTACGCATTGACTGAGAATACAACCAATTATTAAGTGCTGAGATAACCTTTGTTGCTGAGTGTTCTACGCTCCAAGATTCTGGCGTTGAATAATAATCACTTAAAAATCCATTAACACAGCAAGCACTTGCTTCTTGAGCGCGTTCACATGCGCTAACACCATCTGCAATTACACCGGCAATGCCTTTGTATTCTAACGACTGATTATCAGGCACATGATAGGCGCAAGCATCCTGATTTTCGGGCTTGGTGCCTGCGATAGAATATGAAGATATATTAACTTTAAGTTGTTTCATCTTTAATTAAGTTTAATAATTTCAACTGTGCCATCGTCCAAAATCTCGGTCATATGACCTTGTGGCTCTTCTAAAAATATCACAATTAATGCCAATACAGCTGCACTCACCATACCAATTAACATAAAAAACTGATCATAGTCCACCAAGGAATTAACTGTTAAAAACATCACGGCACCAACATTACCAAAAGCACCTGCCATGCCTGCTATTTGCCCGGTAAGGCGTCTTTGGATAAGGGGTACCATTGCAAATACTGCGCCTGATCCTGCTTTAGAAAATATACCGCCAACAATTGTTAGCAAGACAACTAAATAAATTGACCAACTCTTATCAACACTACCTAGAGCCAAAAAACTCAAAGCAACGCCAGAAAAAGTTACAGTCAGTGTTAGTTTTCTACCAAACTTGTCACTCAGGTAACCGCCACCTGGTCGGGCAAATAGGTTGATAAACGGATAGATACCTGCTAATAGAGCCGCGGTAATTTTAGGCATCTCAAACCAATCAACATAAAACATGGCTAGCATTGAGACTACAGCCAACTCAGTACCAAAGGTAACCAAGTATGCCCAATCTAGAATTGCTACTTGCTTAAACTTATACTGATGTTGTTTTGGTACACCATCACTTAAATGTTTAGCGTTAATGCTCCACGTTTTCAATACTTGAAATACAAACACCATAATCAATATAGCATAAATGCTATATTCTACAGTCGATGAAACCATTCCCATTTTCTCTGGTGATAATTTCCATGTTAGCAACGATAAAGCAAGATACAAGGGTATGTTCATCACAACATAAAGCACTAGATCTGAATAGCTGCTTACTTCCATAGCGCCTGATCTTTTTGGCTTAAAATAAGTAGAGCCTTTAGGCGTGTTACTCACATTAAAATAATAAAAAACACCATAAGCAATTGCTAGAATACTGGCAATCGTAATTGCATAACGCCAACCATCAACATCGCCAAAACTTGTGGCAATAAAAGGCAGAGAGAGCGCTGCACCTGCAGAACCAAAATTACCCCAACCACCATAAATACCTTGTGCAATACCGGTTTGTTTGGCTGGAAACCATTCAGAGATCATGCGAATACCAACCACAAATCCTGCGCCAATAAAGCCAGATAAGAAACGCATTAATGCCAACTGTTCATAGGATTGCATCCAACTAAAGGCAATAGAAATTAATCCACCTAGGATTAAAATGCTTGAAAACATAACCCTAGGTCCTAGTTTGTCCACCAGCATTCCCACCACAATTCTCGCTGGAATCGTCATTGCCACATTAAGAATTAGCAACACTTTTGCTTGCTGTTCGGTGAGTGACAATGCTTCTTGAATAAAAGGCATCATTGGCCCAAGGCTTAGCCACACCACAAATGTCATAAAAAAAGCAAACCAAGTCAGATGCAATATGCGATATTTACCCTTAAACGAAAATATGTTTAATTTGTCTTCCATTTTTTATCCTTAAATTAAGCTGATTTTTTTAACTCTCGATGATCTGTTGTCACCCAAGGGTTTTTAATCGTTGTTGGTAATTGAGTCACCCATTTTTTAATTTTCTCTGGAGTGTCTAATTGCGACTGTATATAATCTAAACCAACACGTTCCTCGAAGTGCATAACACGCTCAAGGTAGTTTGCTTCTACTCGGTACAATTGTACAAAGGCTTTTAGATACTCAACTACTTCAGCTTCTGTTTTAAAGAAACGATCCTTTAAACAAGCTTTAGTTCTGATGCCACATGCACCTGCAACGTGAATCTCGTAACCCTTCTCTGTGCAAATAACACCAAAATCTTTAATCGTTGCCTCAGCACAGTTACGCGGACAACCACTCACACCCATCTTGAATTTATGTGGCATAAAGTGAGACCATACCGCATCTTCCATTTTGACCGAAAGTCCCATTGAATCTTGAGTTCCCATTAAGCAATGCTCTGATCCAACACACGACTTACAGGTTCGTGTTGCTTTACCATAGGCATAGCCTGACTCCATACCAGCATCTGCAATCTCATCCCACATATCGTTTAAATTTTCTTTAGGAATACCCAACAAATCAATACGCTGACCACCCGTTACTTTTACAGTTGGTACTTCATATTTAACCGCAATATCGGCCAAAGCTTTTAACTCAGACGGTGTGGTTAAACCGCCTTGCATTTGTGGCACAATTGAATAAGTACCATCATTTTGAAGATTGGCATGCATCATCTCATTGTGTGGTCGCTCACTATCATTGTGTATATAAAGCTCGTCAAACTGAGAAGATAAATAATAATTAATCGCTGCACCGCATTTTTCACATGAGTTATTAAACTCTAAAGACGCTCGAACATCATCAATGCTCGCTACTTCAGTTAATTCACGTACATACTTCCGTACTTCCTCTGTAGAACATGTTGTGCAAGAACAAAGTGTTTCTTTTTCTTGTAGTTCGGCACCCGATACAAATGAGAAGATTTGTTTAGCGACTGATCCACAGCCACCACAACCTGTTGCACAGCCAGTTTCTTCTTGCATAGATTCAAACGTGTTACAACCACCAGCAACTGCACTAACAATATCACCTTTAGTCACACCCATACAGCCACAGACTTGCTCATCATCAGCCATTTTTTCAACGCCCGATGCGCCTGCGCTTGCCTCATCAATGCCAATATCTCCAAACAACAGAGTCTTGCGCATATCAGTAATATCAACCTCTTTCTTGATAAGATCAAAATAAAACAAACCATCGGTTGAATCGCCAAATAGAACTGCGCCTACTAATTTGTTATCACGGATTGATAAGCGTTTTCTAGTATTAAGCGCATGGTCTTTTGAGCACATTACCTCATCATCAGGATTATCAAACTCACCAGCTGAAAATACATCAACACCAGAGATTTTTAGTTTTGTTGATAAATCTGAACCCATGTACATGTGGTGACTTACCTCGCACACTTGTTCAGCACAAACACGCGCTTGTTCAAATAATGGCGCTACTAATCCATAAGTGGTGCCTCGGTGTTTGATACACTCGCCCACAGAATAAATCGACGGGTCTGAAGTCATCATGGTGTCAGTTACCACAATGCCTCGATCAGTTTGCAGGCCAATTTCTTTAGCCAATGAATCATTTGGCACAATGCCAACTGACATAACCACCATATCGGTTTTTAATGTTGATCCATCCTCAAACTCTAAAGATTCAACCTTATCATCTCCTAGGATTTTTGAAGTGATTGCACTTAACTTAAATGAAATACTCTTATCTTCCAATACCTTTTGTAGTAATCCTCCAGAAGTACTATCGAGCTGCATATTCATGATAGAGTCCATATTGCCAATTACCGTTACTTCAAAACCAAGCTCATTAAGGCCATTAGCTGCCTCAAGACCCAATAGCCCAGTACCAATAACTGCCGCTTTTTTACCTTTTTTAGCTTTAGACTTCATGTACTCAACATCATAAATATCTCTAAATGACACCACGCCCTCTAAATCTTTGCCCGGTAATGGCAAAATAAATGGTGTTGATCCAGTGCACAACACCAACCGATCATAATCTATTGGGTAAGCTTCGGTTTTATCATTTTTTGAAACCAAGACACTTTTAGATTTTCTATCAACTGCAACTACTTCATACCCAGGTTTAAAAGCAATATTATTTTGAGCAAAATAAACTTCATCATGTGTTTGAATCTCTTTAAAAGTTTTTTCACCGGATAAAACAGGTGAGAGCATAATTCTATTGTAAGGTAAGACTGTTTCCGCACCAATCACAGTGATTTGATACATTAGTGGATCAATCTTTAAAACTTCATCCACTACTTTCATTGCACTCATTCCAGATCCCACTATCACTAAATTTTTCATTTTTAGTCCTCTTGTTGTTAATTTATTGCCTTTCTTTAAACCAAAAAAAGCCAGATATTGAATTTGCAATAAATACAAATTTAATATCTGGCTTCAATACCCTGTGGCCAATTCCACCTTGAAATTGGCAAAAAAAAATGTTTATTTAAACCCTAAAATTTAGAATTCAAATAAACATCTATGTTTGTTGTTAGTTTCCCGTCTTTAGGAATTAACTAATTTGAATTATACATATATTTTTCCTAATATTAGAACAAACTGATAAAAAACAATATAATTACCAATTATGAATAAGATAATCATACAAGAAGAAGACTTTGATTTAACTAGCGAAGTCGCTAAAGCCAGGGCAAATAGTACTGATATTGGCGCTGTAGTCAGTTTTGTTGGCACTGTGCGCGACCTAGATGGAGAATCCATCCAAAAAATGACACTTGAGCACTATCCTGGTATGACTGAAAAAGCTTTAGAATCTATCGTTAGTCAGGCATCCAAACGTTGGGAGATTGGCAATACTACTATTATTCATCGCGTAGGTGATTTAGATATTAACGATCAAATTGTACTGGTAATTACAACCAGTAAACACCGACAAGCTGCGTTTGAATCTTGTGAATTTATTATGGATTATTTAAAAACCCAAGCTCCTTTTTGGAAAAAAGAACACACTACAAATGAAAGCAAATGGGTTGAAGCTAAAGATAACGACAATGATGCTGCTAGTCGTTGGCAGTAAAATCTTCAGGTGAATTTAAGTTAATAAATATTTTTGGTTGATCAGAAAAATCAACTTCAGTAGCGCCGTTGTCTTTAAAAAATTTTCCTAATTTTCTATTACCATCCTCTAAGTATTGATTAAGTACTGGTGCAACAGAAGCATTAATAAGTGCAAAGGTTGGGTGCAGATAGCCATTCTCGGCTGCAACGCACATTAAAGTGTTGTTTTTCGCCATTTCTTTTACCAATCTATCGGATGGCAAGGAGTTAATATAAGGCCCGTCACAAGGCACTATCAATAGGTATTTTGTCTTAACTTTGTTAAGTGCTGCAGATATGCCGGCAAGTGGGCCTTGAAAATCAGATAAATTATCAGTAACAACTTCGCCAAATTCTTGATATAAGTCAATGTTTCTATTGGCACTCACCAATATACTGGCTACATTTTTAGAGATAATATTAACCACATATGAAATTAACGGCTTGTTGCGAAACAAAATTAAACCTTTGTCTTGCCCATTCATACGCTTGGCTTGACCGCCTGCGAGAATAAGTGCAGTAATATCGCTTTTAGCTATAGTTTTCATAAGGCTTGTTGTCGACGAATATATACACGTATGATACAATCAACAAACAACTTTTAGTAATAAACAACAACTTAACAAAAGATGATAAATAACCAAGCAGTTGATTGTGGCTGTGATGAAATACCACAAACACTACTTTCAACTGATGAAGCTTTAGAAATACTAACAAATTCGGTTAGTGCAAACAGCAAAACTCACTTTGTTGCGCTCGATGATGCACTAGATCAAATACTAGCAACTGACATTAGTTCAAATATTAATGTGCCAGAGTTTGATAATTCTGCAATGGATGGTTACGCCATCAACCTTAAAGATGAACAAATTAATACCCCAGGTGGTCTTGAATTTGAGATTACCGATCGAATCCCCGCAGGGAGTATTGGTAGTGTATTAGAGCCTGGTTATGCAGCGCGTATCTTTACTGGCGCTCCTGTGCCTGATGGCGCCAATACCGTTATCATGCAAGAAGAATGTGAGGCGATTGAAAATAATTCAAAAATTGAAATTTATCGTCCAATTTCACTTAATGAAAATATCAGACCCAAAGGCAATGATATTAAATCAGGCGAGGTAATTTTAAAAACCGGTATAAAACTAAGAGCACAAGATATTGCATTGGCTGCTTCTGTTGGTGTGAGTAAGATTGAAGTGTTTCAAAAAATCAAAGTAGGTGTTTTTTTTACTGGGGACGAACTCATTGAGCCTGGTAATAAATTAACAGCGGGAAAAATTTTTAACTCTAATCGTTATTCATTAGTAGCGCTACTTCATAAACTAGGTTGTGAAGTTATTAATCTTGGCAATGTTAAAGACACATTAGATGAGACTGTCAATGCTCTGAGTACACTACAAAATAAATGTGATTTAATTATGACTACTGGTGGTGTATCAGTTGGCGAAGAAGACCATGTTAAACCAGCTGTAGAGCAATTAGGTGAGTTAAATCTATGGCGCATTAAAATGAAGCCTGGCAAGCCACTTGCTTTTGGTAATGTGGGCAATTGCCCATTTATTGGCCTACCTGGAAACCCAGTATCGGCAATGGTAACTTTTCTGCTATTTGCCAGGCCTTTTATTAAAAAAATGCAAGGAGCAGCTTCCTATCTAAATACTCCAATTAAAGTTAAAGCAAACTTTGATTGGCACAGATCTAAACCCAGACGAGAATTTGTACGCGTACGCCTTGATCACACTACCACCCCTGCTAAGGCTAATCAGTATCCAAAACAAGGTTCTGATGTTTTATCCTCTATGGTTTGGGCAGATGGCTTGATTGAAATACCTGAAAAAACAACTTTTAAACAAGGTGAGATTTTAAATTTTTACCCATTAAACGAGATAATGACATGAGCGAAAAATTAACCCATATTAATGAAAAGGGCGATGCACAAATGGTTGACGTATCTGATAAACAAATCACCTCACGTGAAGCTATAGCAATTGCTACTGTGCTAATGAAAAAAGAAACGCTAGACTTGATTCTATCGGGCACCCATAAAAAAGGTGACGTGTTAGCAGTTGCTCGTATTGCTGGTATACAAGCTGCCAAAAAATGCTCAGATCTTATTCCACTTTGCCATCCACTGATGCTCTCAAAAGTAACGGTTGAGCTAACACCTAATAAACAGAATTCAAGTATTGAAATTAAAGCACTGGCTAAACTAGACGGAAAAACTGGCGTTGAGATGGAGGCACTCACAGCAGCAAGTGTTGCTGCACTCACTGTTTATGACATGTGCAAGGCTGTTGATCGTTTTATGAAAATTACCGATGTTCAATTACTAGAAAAGAAAGGTGGTAAATCTGGACACTGGAAGCTTGAAGATGCCTAAACTAATTGATAAATTTTCTCGAGAGATAAACTATATTCGTCTCTCTATTACTGAGCATTGTAATTATCGATGCTTTTACTGTCGTGATGACGAACACACGCCTAATTGCAAGCGTGAAGATATTTTAAGTTATGAAGATATCGAAAGAATTATTAGAATTTTTGCGCAATTAGGTATTAGTAAGGTTCGTTTGACTGGTGGTGAGCCCTTGTTACGCCGCGGTATTGTAAAAATTGCCAGACTTATTAGTAGCATTGATGGTATTAAAGATGTGCCACTTTCAACCAATGGACATTTATTGGAAAAGTTTGCAGATAAGCTATTTAGTAATGGTGTTAATAGGGTAAACCTTTCTATTGATTCATTAATACCTGAACGCTTTAAAGAAATTACTCGTGGCGGCGATGTTGACGAGGTAATTAAAGGTATTGACGCTGCAATCGCTTCAGGTATGCATCCGGTCAAAATCAATATGGTGGTTATGGGTGGTGTTAATGACGATGAAATTGAAGAAATGATTGATTTTGCCATTGAAAAAGGCATTGATATTCGCTTTATTGAAACCATGCCAATTGGCTCTGCAGGCATTGAAGCCGTATCAAAACATTATAGTGAAAAAGATATTTTGGCTAGAATCAACAAACACCTTAAAAATAAAATCACCTCCATTGTTGCCAGAAAAACTGATGGCCCTGCCAAAAGCTATAAAATCAACAACACTAATACTAGTGTTGGAGTAATTAGCGCGGTATCGAATCATTTTTGTCAAACTTGTAATCGCGTAAGGATTACTGCTAAAGGAGATCTTATCCTGTGCCTTGGGCAAGAAGATTCCATCTCTTTAAAAGATGCTGTACGCTCAGATTTAACAGACGATGAAATCAAACAAATGATCATTGAGGCAATCAATAAAAAGCCAGAAAAACACGAATTTAATGATTCTATCGATAACATTAGCAACCGACAAATGGCGGAGATTGGCGGATGAAAATTCTATACTTTGCTTCACTGAAAGAAAACCTTAAAACCTCAAGTGAGCAGATTGATCTTCATCCAAATACAACGGTTGAAATACTAAGAGGCTTATTGGCTAAAAAACATGGTGAACATTATTTTCCAGATAACATTCTTTGTGCGGTTAATCAAGAGATCGCTAAGGATTCAACTATCTTAAATGAATCTGACGAAGTGGCTTTTTATCCACCTGTTACCGGCGGATAAAAACCAGTCTTACAGATAATCCTCAAACGGATTTTTATCTCTAAAACTTGCAACTGAGATAGCAACTACCAAAAGAATTAGAGAGTTGAAAAATATCGGAATAACAACAAATATATAGCCAAGCTGATGAATAGCCTCACCGCCAATAATAGCAGTTACCGCTGTTGCACCACCCGGTGGGTGCATACATTTTAATAAATGCATCACCACAAGAGCAAGCGGAATAGCAACTGAGGTTGAGAGTAAAGCATCAGAAATTAAGTAATAACAAGTAACACCCACAATGGCAGAAACTGTATGGCCCCCAATTAAATTCCACGGGTGAGAAACAGGCGCATGAGGCAATCCAAACATAAGCATAGCTGAAGCACCAGCAGAAGCAATAATAAGTGGTGAGTCGGTACTTACTAAAATTGCATTAGAGAAAAATCCAGCCATGGCAACCGCAATAAATGCGCCAATAGCTGATACAAACAATTCTTTATTATCCATTCCCCTCCTGTTAATAAGGATATTTATACCTTAATTAACAAGAATTAATTAAGTAAGTGCGTGTGACGCTATTTTTCTAACGACGAGTCTAAATCCATCTGCAATTAATAAAGTTAGTATCATAATTAAAGATGTTTGAATAGGGTCAGTAATATTGTTACCACTAGCTATCACTAAGCCTAAAAATAGCCAGAAAAAAGCCCATATAAATTTAGTTAAAAATTGTTTCATTGTTTATCAAATAAAAATTTAGCAGGGCAACTCATAACGGGGAGAGAAGTGCTAAATAATTGCCCTACTAAAGGTTTAACCAGTACTCCAGCCTCTTGGACGCTTCATACCGGATACCTTACAGGCTTGTTTTACATACCCATAAGGGAACATCGTAAATAGCTTGGCTTTAGCGGCTTTTTTATCGACACCAAAATCAGCTACCATTTGTTTAGTAGTATGACGAACATCGGGTGCCACACCATTATCATTGTAAAAACTACGCATAAAATCAAAAATTATCCAGTAGTCATCATTAAGTTCAACATTTTCAGATTTGGCCAATTCAAGAGCAACGTCATGATCCCAATCTTCAGGATGAACTAGATAACCTTCTGGATCTAACTCAATTTCTTTATCATTAATTTTCATTCTTAATAAATTCCTAATACTTATTATTTTTCACTTAGGTCAAAATTAAACTTGGTGAAAAACTAAATTAACAAAAATTTGAAAAGTTATCACTAACTTTTTGTTTGCCATCTTCATAACCAGATTCATACGCATCGGTTATTCGTTGTTCTTCAATTTCAGGGTTGTTTAGATAACCGGCAATCCAACCTTGGATATAGTTATCATCAACACCCATTTCTTCCATTTTCTGCACATTTTCAAAATATTCAGACATTACTCTTACCTTTAATTAGTTCTTATGCGCTTACGTCTAACGATTTGATATGGGCGCATCAAATATGTCATCGGTACCGACCAAACATGCACCAAACGTGTAAATGGAAAGATTAAAAATATTGTCATACCAAATAACATATGTAATTTGTACGTATGTGCAACATCAACAAAGCCTTGTCCGCCAGCCGCTGTAAGCAAGGATGGATCTACACTTAATGTGGCAATACTCTTAACATAATCAGCTAATTGCAGCATGGTTTGAACATCACCTGATTGTGCATGATGCATTGAACCAGAGATCGTGTTTAAACCTAAAAACGCCGTTAACAATAACCAAAAGATAACAAAATTATCACGCAGACGGCTAACCGCTTTAACGCGCTCATTTGTCATACGACGATAAAACAACAACGCCGCACCAATGGCAGCCATACCACCAAACACAGCGCCTGCATAAATAGCTATATATTGATGCTGAACATCAGTTGCAACGAGTTGCCACCAACTATGTGGTAGTAGCATTCCTGCCGCATGTCCAAAGAAAATACCAATAATACCTATATGGAATATGTTGCTGGCCAAAACCATACCTTTGTTACCCAGTAGTTGCGATGAATCTGCCTTCCAAGTATATTGCTCACGATCATAACGAATCCAACTACCTAAAATAAAAACCACACCTGCAATGTAGGGATAAACTCCAAATAAAAAATTATCTAATGTCATATCTATTCTCCTTATGCCGCTTCAGCCAAATAGCTGCGTTTTTCTACCATTCTAATTAATTTGGCATAAGGGCTTTTAGCCTCATCCAAATTGTCCGCTATAACCTTGATAACTTTCTTAGCATCACCTAAAAACACCCTAGATTCCATTTCATCAAGTGTTGCTACATATTCTAAAATAAGTGGCAAGAAATCTGGAATCTCACCATCTTTAACTTCTAGCCCTTCATTTTTAAAATGCTCAGATAAGTCAATCAGCGCAGGTCCACGACCGTTGTCATCACCAAAAATATGATGCGTTAGATGCAGATCATGCTCTGGCACCATGTCAAAAGTCTCAACATAAGTTTGTTGCATTCCAGTTGAAGTGTGAATTCTCATCCAAGAAATAAACTCCATAATGGCTTCTTTCTCACTATCGTCAATCTCACTCGAGTCTTTTACAAACTCAATAACCGAATCTAGATTCTCCATAAGTTCATTATCTGGATAATCAATTAGTTTTGATAAAACATTAAATATTTGCATATCTATTCTCCTTAAGCTGATTTATGGGGCATATTCTCAACAGGAATAACTGCCTTTTTACGTGGTGTTGGGAATAAGCTAAAGCCTTTTCCACCATCTGGACCGTGTGAGCTGATATTTCCACCAGAAAAACCATTTTGACCTTGGAATCCATATGGATCCTCATGGCGCATTTCCTCATGAGAGGTTGGAATTACAAAACGATCTTCATAATTAGCAATACCAAGCATTTGATACATTGCTTCCGCTTGTTCAACACTCAGACCTGCATCTGCTAATACATCGGCACCATCTGTGCCTTCCACAGCTTTGAAGCGTTGATGTGCGCGCATTGCTAAGAGTTTACTCATTGAGCTCATAATTGGCTTTTCATCACCTGCTGTAAACATATTAGCCAAATACTTAGCTGGGAATCTCATTGCATCTACTGTTGGAATAACACCATTTGATGTTTCAACATTACCCTTATCAATTTGACTCTGAACTGGAGACAATGGTGGAACATACCACATCATTGGCAATGTTCTATACTCAGGGTGAATTGGGAAAGCAATCTTCCAATCCATCACCATTTTATAAACTGGTGAGTTCTGAGCTGCATCAATCCATGATTGAGGTATGCCATCTTCTAAAGCTTGTTTAATTACTGCTGGATCGTTTGGATCCATAAATACATCTAGGTGTTCTTGGTATAGGTCTGTTTCGCTTGGTGTTGCAGCACTACCGCCAATCTTGTCAGCATCATAAAGCATAACGCCTACATAACGAATACGACCAACACACGACTCTGCACAAGCCATTGGCAGGCCTGATTCAATACGTGGGTAACAACCAATACATTTTTCTGACTTACCAGACTCCCAGTTGTAATAAACTTTCTTGTATGGGCAACCTGTGACACACATTCTCCAACCACGACACTTGTCTTGGTCGACTAATACAATACCATCTTCCTCACGCTTGTAAATTGCACCAGATGGGCAAGAAGCTAAACATGAAGGGTTTAGACAATGGTTACATAAGCGTGGAAGATACATATGGAATGTATTTTCAAACTCTTTGTACATTTCTTTTTCGATGTTCTTAAAGTTAGTATCTTTAGAACGTTTTTCAAACTCACCAGCAAGATCATCTTCCCAGTTAGGTCCCCACTCAATCTTGTCCATATCTTTTCCTGTGATTTGCGACACCGGACGTGCTGTTGGTGTTGCTTCAACCAATGGAGAAGATTGCAGTTTATGATATTTATAATCAAATGGCTCGTAGTAGTCATCAATCTCAGGCATATCCGGATTAGCAAAGATATTCATCAATTTGCTCATACGCCCGCCGGCATTAAGCTCTAACTTATTGTTAACAACTTTCCAGCCACCTTTCCACTTGCTTTGATCTTCCCAATTTTTAGGGAAACCAATACCAGGCTTAGATTCAACATTGTTAAACCAAGCATACTCAACACCTTTACGATTAGTCCAAATATTTTTACAAGTAACCGAACAAGTGTGGCAACCAATACATTTGTCTAGGTTTAGAACCATAGATATTTGTGCTCTTATTTTCATCTCTCTTCTCCTAGATTAATTGTTAATGCCCAGAGGGTTTCTTTGTGCCTCTTTCTCAGGGGTTAATGGTCTTTCTAGCCAATCAACATCTTGATCTTCAATCTTATGAACAACCACATATTCATCACGATTTGAACCTACCGTGCCGTAATAATTAAAGGCATAAGATAATTGTGCATAACCACCAATCATATGCGTTGGTTTTGGCACTGTTCTAGTAACAGTGTTTAAAATACCACCACGTTTACCTGTTGTTGGTGATCCTGGTACATTCACATTCTTCTCTTGAGCGTGATACATAAGCGCCATGCCGTCAGGAACTCTTTGTGAAACAACAACACGAGCTACAGTAGCACCATTGTCATTTACTGCTTCTACCCAATCGTTATCTTTAAGACCGATTGACTTCGCATCTGCTTCAGATACCCAGAAGTATGGCCCACCACGGAACAGTGTTAACATTCTCAAATTATCTTGATAAGTTGAGTGGATACCCCACTTAGAATGTGGTGTGATCCAGTTAAGAACCAGATGTGGTTTTTTCTTCACACCATCAGGTATATTTTCATGTGCTTTTAGATTAACCGCTGGTTTGTAAGCACAGAACCCTTCGCCAAAATCTAACATCCATTCATGATCTTGGTAAAACTGTGCACGGCCTGTTAATGTTCTTAAAGGAATGTGCTCATGTAAATTGGTATAACAAGCATTGTAGCTAACCTCTTCAGATTCAATACCAGACCAAGTTGGCGCAGTAATAATCTTACGTGGCTGAGAAACGATATCTCGATAAGTAATCTTCTCATCTTGACGACCTTTATAAAGATGCGAATGATCAATACCTGTCTTAACCGACTGACCAGACCATGATTTATGCGCTACTTCACCATTAGTCTCAGGGGCCATACGCATCACTGCATCGCATACATGAATATCTTCAGCTAATGACGGCATCCCTTTAGAAATACCTTCTTCTTTAATGGTGCCATTAAGTACTGCTAATTCATCAATTTCATGATCGGTATTCCAATCAATACCTTTGATGTTATTACCCAGTTTTTTCATTAAAGGACCTAGGGCGATATACTTGTTATAGGTATTTGGATAGTCCCTTTCAACCACTTTAAAGATTGGTGCTGTCTTACCAGGGATAAGATCACATTCGCCTTTCTTCCAGTCTTTAACTTCGCCAAATGGTTGCGCTAATGCCATAGGGGTATCATGTTGCATTGGTAACGACACCACATCTTTTTGTACGCCTAAATGCTTCTCAGACAATTCAGAGAATTTTTCCGCAATGGTTTTAAAGATCTGCCAATCAGAACGTGACTCCCATGCTGGATCAACCGCTTTACCCAATGGATGAATAAATGGGTGCATGTCTGTAGTATTTAGGTCTGCTTTTTCATACCAAGTTGCTGTTGGCAAAACAATATCTGAATAAGCGCCCGTAGAGTTTAGACGGAAGTTAATATCAACCATCAAGTCTAATTTTCCTACTGGTGATTTCTCATGCCACTTAATTTCACTACAAGCTTCACCTTCAGTACCTTCACTTAATACACCGTTTTGTGCGCCTAATAAATGCTTAAGGAAATACTCATGTCCCTTAGACGATGAACCAATTAGATTAGCACGCCATACAAATAAATTACGTGGGAAGTTTTCCTCTGCATCAATATCTTCATAAGCAAAATTAATATCTCCACTCTTGAGTTTGTCAACTAAATAATCTGATATACCTGCCTCATCCGTTGCACCAGATGCTTCTGCTTCTTTAACAATATCCAATGGATTTTTGTCAAAGTGTGGCATAGATGGCGTCCAACCCATGCGTTGAGCTGCAACGTTATAGTCAGCCAATTGAGAACCTTTATATTTACCTTTTGCAGTAGATGCTAATAATTCATCTGCTTCAACACGCTCGTAACGCCATTGATCAGTATGGAAATACCAATAAGTTGTAGACGCTGTATGGCGTGGTGGGCGCTGCCAGTCAAGACCAAATGCAATTGGCGCCCAACCTGCTTGAGGACGTAGTTTTTCTTGACCTACATAGTGAGCCCAACCACCACCTGATTGACCTACGCAACCACACATGTGCAGTAAGTTCATAATACCGCGATAGTTCATATCGTTGTGATACCAGTGATTAATCGCAGCACCTAGTATCACCATTGACTTGCCTCGAGTCTTCGAAGCATTATCGGCAAATTCACGGCCAGTTACTTCTAAATCAGCAGCTGGTACGCCAGTAATTTTTGCCGCCCATGCTGGTGTGTAAGGAACGCTTTCATCGTCATAAGAAGTGGCTAAATTATCACCTAAACCACGATCAATACCATATTGTGCAATCTGTAGATCACAAACAGAAGTAACCATGACCTCGTCACCATTAGCAAGCTTAAGTTTACGTGCTGGAATCTTACGAACTAATGAATCACCCTCTTCAGGGTTAAAGTGTGGGAAAGTAACATCAACAACTTCGTCTTTTGTATCAATACAACTTAGTTCTGCCTCAATATCTTTACCATTAGCTTTTTCTAAAATATTCCACTTGCCTTCTTCACCCCAGCGGAATCCTACCGATCCGTTTGGCACAACAAATGACTTAGATTTAGAATCATAAACAATAGTCTTCCACTCTGGATTATTATCTTCGCCTAAATTTTTCTTAAAATCTGAAGCACGTAAGAATCGACCGGTAACTGTTTTTCCATCAACTTCTTCTAAGATAACTTGCATTGGGAAGTCAGTAAAGCTACGTGCATACTCTGTAAAGTACGGGTCTTGCTTCTCAACATGGAATTCTTTAAGTGCCACGTGGCCCATTGCCATAAATGCGGCAGCGTCTGTACCTTGCTTAACCGGCATCCATAAATCTGCAAATTTAACATACTCTGCATAATCCGGTGCCATTGAAATAATCTTAGTACCGTTATAGCGCGACTCAGTCATAAAGTGTGCATCTGGCGTACGCGTCATTGGTAAGTTTGCACCACAAATAATAATGTACTTGGAGTTATACCAATCGGCCGACTCAGGTACGTCTGTTTGTTCGCCCCATACTTGTGGAGAGGCTGGAGGAAGATCACAATACCAATCGTAGAACGAACCAACACCTCCACCAATTAAAGATAAATATCTTGAACCAGCAGCGTATGAAATCATACTCATCGCAGGAATTGGACTAAAACCATAAATACGATCAGGGCCCCATTTTTTAATCGTATAAACATTAGCTGCTGCGGTCATTTCAACCACTTCATCCCAAGTTGAACGAACAAAGCCGCCTAAACCACGTACACCTACATATGAATCACGTTTTTCTTTATCAGTTTGAATTGCTTCCCAAGCTTCAACAGGGTCTTTTCCTGAAGAACGCTCAGCACGATATAAATCTAATAGGCGTCCACGGATCAGTGGGTACTTAATACGGTGTGGAGAATATAAATACCAAGAGAATGATGCACCACGCTGACAACCACGAGGCTCATGATTAGGCAAATCTTCACGAGTACGTGGATAATCTGTTTGTTGCATTTCATAAGAAACTAGGCCATTTTTTACAAAAATCTGCCATGAGCAACCACCTGTACAGTTCACACCATGTGTAGAGCGAACCACCTTGTCATGACGCCAGCGGTTACGATAGGTGTCTTCCCATGCACGATCTTCTTCAGTGACAATACCATGCCCTTTTGAATAAGTTGATTTAATGCGATTAAAATATTTAAGCCTGTCTAAAAAATGACTCATAGTCCTTTCTCCTGTTTTTATCTCTCTTCTTGTTAATTACAAATCTTACTTAAACCTTGATTTTTATTTTGCCCTTAGTCTTGTGTAAAACCTTGACTCAGGTCAATAAATCAAACTCTTTATTAAAAATAACTACTTGAATTATTTTTAATAAAGAGGGATGGTTATTAGCCACCCCAATTTATGTTATTAGTATTTACGGATTATGAAACTCTGCATTCTTACGTAAGTAAAACCACCAGTTAATCACCATACATACTGCGTAGAACACCGCAAAACCATACAATGCATTCTCAGGTGTGGCTAGCTTAATCTGCTCACCAAATACCTTAGGAATAATAAATGCACCATAGGCCGCTACTGCAGATGTCCAACCCAGAACCGGGCCCGCCTGCTCTTTATTAAACACTTGAGAAATTGTTCTAAATGTAGAACCATTACCAATACCTGTCATTGCAAATAAGATTACAAACAAGATTAAGAATGGATAGAAGAACTCTTCAGGTGTTGCACTAGCATAAGCTTGCTTCATATAATAAGCCACACCTAGCGCTGAAGCAACCATAACGCCAGAGATAATCTGTGTTACTTTTGCACCACCCATCTTATCGGCAATCATGCCGCCAATTGGGCGGATAAGTGCACCAACAAAAGCACCCATCCAAGCATAAGTCAGTGCTGATGGTCCATTTGGGTTTACTGTGTCATGAGTCATAACGCCATCCACTAAAATGTGCTGAAAACCAAACACAACTTTAATTGATAAAGCAAGCGTTGCTGCATAACCAATAAATGAGCCGAACGTCATTACATAGATAATGGTCATTGCCCAAGTATGTTTATTTTCAAATATCTTATACTGGCGCTTTAAACCTTCTTTGTAATCACTACCCAGTGGTAATAATTTAAGCAATAATACAGTTAGCGCAATAACAATAGGTAATACCACCCATTTACTTAGCATTAAACCAGAGCCAGATGCCACTTCAGGAAGCATTAACCATAGGCCAAATGTCGCTGTTGCAAGGCCAAGAATTAACATAACAATAATCTTAATAAACGATCCTAATGCTGAGCCAATTTTAGGAGAAACATGCTCTTCGGTAATATTGTTCATACCAAGCCAAGTTGCCAAAGCTAATGGGATTAAAACAATCAACCAAACGTAACCTGCATTTTGAAGGTAGGTATCTGTTCCTGCTGGAATCTTACCAATCAATGTACCTGAGGCAATTTGTAGTTCAGTTGGGTTACCTACAACCGCCAGTGTCATTACCAATGGAATAACAATTTGCATTGTGGTTACACCAAAATTACCCAAACCTGCGTTCATGCCCAATGAATAACCTTGAATCTTCTTCGGAAAGAAGAATGAGATATTTGACATTGAAGAGGCGAAATTGCCACCACCAAAACCAGACAATAAAGCCAGAATCTGGAAATGCCAAAATGGTGTATCAGGCGTTGATAAAGCAATTCCTAAGCCTAATGCTGGCAATATGAGCAAAGTTGTCGTTAAGAAAATGGTATTTCTACCACCTGCTAGACGAATAAAGAAAGTTGAAGGAATACGTAATGTTGCACCCGATAAGCCCGCAATAGCCGCTAAGGTAAACAGCTGTGATTTATCAAAACCACCATAGCCAGTATTTAGCATTTGTACGGTAATAATACCCCACATTAACCATACGGCAAATCCTGAAAGCAAGCTTGGGATAGATATCCACAAATTACGATTAGCAATTGCCTTACCTCCCGATTCCCACTCAGATTCATCATCTGGGTTCCATTTTTTTATATCTTGAGCCATTACGACCTCCTCTTTATTAAAAACTAGTTAAATTATTTTGATTCTTGAGCGCGAGATTTAAAAGCGTTGTATTTTTCATTAAATTCTTCAATTAAATCCATTTGCTCTAATACTGCACGAGCAGACATAACAGATTCAGGATCGTCGTGAGATTGTGCATATTCATCTAATGCTTCATCTCTAGCCTTCTGAATATTCTTGGCTTTTTGATCAGACGAAAATGTAAAGTACATCCAAATAAGTGACACTGCAGTTGCACCAAATAACAACATGAAAATTACTGAGTTAATATGAAAAGTATCTATCAGTGCACCAAACATAATCGGTAACAAGAATCCGCCCATACCACCAGCAAGGCCAACAATGCCTGAAGCAACACCGATATTGTCTGAATATTCATCTGATAAGAATTTAAATACTGAAGCCTTACCAAAACCCCATGCAATACCTAAAATAAATAAAAATGCAGTAAATACCCAAACGTTAAGACTAATGTCAAAACTCTCTGGCCCATAAACGGTTTGGATTACCATTGCTGTTTGCGGATAAGACATAAAAAATAAACATATAAGTGAGATCCACATTACCCACCAAGTTACCTTGTAAGCACCATACTTATCTGAAAACCACCCTCCCAGTGCACGAATTACACCTGATGGCAATACAAAAATTGCAGCCAGCAGTGCCGCTGTAGTTAGCTCAAATCCATATTCATTAATGTAGTATTTTGTCATCCATAAAGACAATGCCACAAAGCCGCCAAATACCAACGAATAGTACTGCATGTACTTCCAAATCTTAGGATCATTAAGTGCCTTTAATTGCTCTTTAATAGTAACGGTTGATGCAACTTGATGTTCAGGATCTTCATAAGTAAACATCCAATACAAAATCACAACTAAAACCATAGCCACTGCATAAACTTTAGGAACCATCTGCCAACCATAAGCAACCACTAATGACGGGGCAACAAATTTAGTAAGGGCAGCACCTGCATTACCTGCACCGAAGATACCCATGGCAAAACCTTGGTGCTCTCTATCAAACCATTTGGCCGTATAAGCAATACCTACTGAAAAAGAGGCACCTGCAATACCAACAAATAAACCTAATACTAAAAACTGCCAATACTGGGTTGCATCGCCAATAAACCATAGCGGGATAATCATAGTTAGCATTAAGATAAAGTAGACAATTCGACCACCAACTTTGTCAGTCATCATGCCTACTGGCAATCTAAATACCGATCCAGTTAAAATTGGTGTAGCTACTAATAAGCCAAACTGTGTTTCTGATAATTCTAATAATTCCTTAATTGGAATGCCAATAATAGAAAACATCACCCAAACGGCAAAACATGCTGTAAACGCGATTGTGTTTGCTGCCAATACCGAATTGGCTTGCGCTTTTGGACTGCTTATTGCTGAAATACCCATAACTTACCCTCGTTTATTTAAATTTCTTATTTTTATTATTCTTATGTTTATTTATAAAACCTTGATATGAATCAAGAAAATAAAATTTTTAAAAATTAATGTTTTTTTCGTTGTAGTGATTTTGCATTGAATATTTTTTAAAACCTTGATATGAATCAATAACACAGTTTTTTTAACAAAATAAAATCTTTACCAATCTTATTGTTATGGCTCTAAAGGGTAAAATAAAAACAAATTAATTCATTCAAAATAAAATGGAAAAGACAAAAATTAAAGTAGGATTTATTACAATTTCTGACCGTGCAGCACGTGGTGAATACAAGGATATTGGCGGCCCTGCTATGCAAGACTGGATTAAAAATGCCGTTCTTTCACCTTATGAAATAGACAGTGTTATCATTGAAGACGAACAGCCTTTAATTGAACAAACCATGATTGACTTTGCCGATAATAAAAATTGTAATCTTATTTTAACTACGGGCGGCACAGGCCCAACCACACGCGATGTTACCCCCGAGGCAACACATGCGGTGTGTGAAAGAATATTTGATGGCTTTGCTGAGCAGATGCGTAACGTTTCACTGCGAACAGTGCCAACAGCAATCCTGTCGCGTCAAACAGCAGGAACACGTGGTAAGAGTTTAATTATTAACTTACCAGGCAAGCCTGCAGCCATTGCAGTGTGTTTGGGCGCGGTATTTCTGGCAGTGCCAAAATGCTTAGAACTACTTGACAACTCCAATATTCAAATTGACTTAGATTTTGTTGAGCAAGAATTTTAATACTATTAATTGATTAAGCTTGATAATCGGCGACGATAGATACCACTTTCCTTAGGATTTGTATTGGCCAACATATTGCAAATCACACCAATCATTTCTCTCGCAGCACCATCTTTAAAATTTGCATCATTCTCTTGAATAAAAAACAACATCTCCATGCCTTGCTCAATATCATGCTCAGCAAATAAACACACCGCTAAATCAAATCGAGCCTGATAATCATTAGGTGACTTTAAAACCTGCGCTTGCAAGTTTAATTTACCAGCAGTATTTTTCGCCAAACGAATAAAATTCAGTTGGGAAGATATTGATAGACCAATATCTGTTTTTTGTGTAGATTCTGGTAATCTATCAAACAAACTTTGTGCTTGATCAATCTCTCCGATATCTAAGAAAATTTGCACCATGTCAAGTGCTACACGCACATTACTAGGATCAGAAGAAATTGCCTCTGTAAGTAACATGATGGCCGATTGTGTGTCACCACTCATGTGTTTTTTTCTTGCTTGATCACGTAATTCATCAGATTCTCTAAAAACATCATAGTGCTTTAATAAAATCCTTAACTCTTCTAATTGTAATTCACCTTCTTCTCTTTGCACTTCTTTGCCATCTTTAAATACAGCTAATGTTGGCACATTGGTAATTGAAAACTGTTGCTTTAACTCGTCTTGCTCATCAATATCAATTTTGGCAAAAATAAAATCGCCTGGGAATTCTTTAGCCAGCTCGGCAATCGAATACTCAGTTTTAATGCAAGGTTCAGACCAAACCCCCATAAACTCAACCAAAACTGGTACATGAGAAGAGTTATGAATAACCAAATCTTCAAAGTTATTTTGGCTTATTTCAAATATTAATGGTTGATTTTCAGTACTCAAAGTGCTTTCCTTATTTAACGAGGTTGGAATAATATGGATTTAATGGTTTGATAGTTAGTGGCAATATTTCGCAAATTTTCTTCACCTAATTCTTTATCAACTCTACCTTGATTAAGATCTCTTACTTGATCTGCATAGATTTTTTTTAACGTATCAAGTGTGGCACTAATCTCATAAACAGTAGGATTCTCTTGATCTTTCCAATCTTGTGGAAGTGTGTGTGGATATTGAGGTTTGAACTCAATAATTTTCTCATCATTACCAAACATAAAAGATTACGCTGTCAAACTAGCAAACAATAATGGTAATTGCTCCGGCAAACGATTTACATCTTCAATAACTGTATAATTACTCTCACCAAAAATACGTTTCACATAACTATCTGCATGTGGATCAAGTGTTAGACAATAAGTTAAAACGCCTGTTGTGTAAAGCTCCTCAACTGCTTTTTTAGTATCAAAACGCAAGTGTTGCGGATCCATCTCATCAATATCTGCCGGCTCTCCATCAGTCACTAATAGGATTAATTTACGTTTTTCAGGTTGTTTCATCAAATGATGACCTGCATGGCGAAGCGCTGTACCCATTCGTGTTGACAACCCTCCTTTCATGCCAGACAATCTAGACTTAGCGTCATCGTCAAAGTGCTGATTAAAGTCTTTTAAACGGAAATATTGCACATCATGACGACCGTCTGAAGCAAACCCATGTAGTGCAAACGGATCACCAATACCTTCAATCGCTGTCGATACTAAAGTTGCCGCTTCACGTGTTAACTGCAGAATAGTTTTATCAGAATCACCGACTGTTTCATTGGTAGATTCTGACAAATCTAGCAACACCACAACTGATAAATCACGTGTATTTAATACATTACGCATGGTAATGCGTGGATTCGGCTGTTCACCCATACGAATGGAAATCATCGCATCAATTGCCGCATTAATATCAACCTCGTCACCATCTTCCATGCCACGCTGACGCTGAACGCCAGCTGGGGTTAGTAAATCAATAATCTGTCGGATTCTATGTGCAATTGGCTTGTGCTCAAGCAAGATGTTATCAATTTCTTCAGGGTCACCTTTTGATGGTCGGCGTTCATAAATCGTTGCCCAATCAGGGCGATGTAACTGAATTTGATAATCCCATTCATGATAATGATAAGGATCCGAAATAGGCTCCCTACCCATTGTTTCATTAAACGAAGTGGCGTTGTCTGTTAGATCATCTTCATAAACACGCATCTCATCTTCACAAATCCAAACTTCTTGTGCATCATCACCGGCTAATTCACAGTCAACCTCATGTGCCATCATCAATGGGCTAACCTTATAACGCACTTGTTTTTGACTAGCAGCTACATATTCAACGCCTTTATCCCAGTTAATATCCTCAAAGTGCCAAATAATACGATTATCGTCTCGATAATCCACACGGTAACGCTCTAAGATTCTCAAACTTGGTACAGCCTTTCTGCCGGAGAAAATATTGTATAACTCAATACCCATTAACCATGCGTAATGATTGTCGTCTTGCTTTTCTTCAATTTCTTCGTGGAATTTTTTCGCAAAGGCATTCAATTGTTCATCAGGACCAGTCACTGTATCATCTAACAATTGCAGAGCGAAATCTTCCAAAATCTTCATAGTTTTGTGTTCAGGATTTTCTTCATGCTCAAAACGCATTAACGAACACCATAAATTCTTGAGGCCAGGAAAATCTTGTGTTGCTTTATATTCAACACGTGCATCTTCTAATAGTCCAACAAAAAACATCTGTGCAGGGCTGAGCTGCTCGGCCGACATAGACTTACTGGTATACATTAAATGTGCAGCCATATGCGCAACGGTAGCACGATAAATCTCTAAACCTTCAATACCTTCAATATCATCAAGTGCATCTGGTACATATAACAAACCCTCCTCAACATACGGTCTAAAGTCTGTATAGTCTGCACCAGTTGGACGAATAAAAAAATCACGCCCCCATAAGGCACGCAAGTAAAAATTCAACTTGCGTTGTACCTTAACGAACAATACACCGCGTCGCTCTTTTTCAAGCATAGCACGTGAATCAGCTGATTCCAATGCAAAGTATGAAGTAAGATTATTAAAATCTCTTCGGTAAGCCTTGGCGCCAAAATTAGCCCATCTTCTTAGGCCACTCAATGTTAATTTTGACAATAACTCATCAATGTGCAGCAACATTGGGCGCAAACCTCGTGCTGCAGTTGATGCAAGCTGGTGAATTAAAGTTAAATAACCACGAACCAGTTGAGCATCGCCTAAATGTCTTGCAACTAATGGAAGGCTAGATAACAACAAAGAAATCACCTCACCGGACGTTAAAGATGAGGCCTTCATAGCAGCAGTCACACAATCAGGAATAATGTCTTCACCACACTCTTTGGCAATTTGTGGCATAACCTCAAGATAAGTAACAACAAGATCATTGCCTTTACCCAAGCTACATAATGATTTAGCACCATCTAGATAATCTTTAAGTCCTGCAGGGGAAATAACACGTGCAGCATCGACAAAAGTCGCATCTAATACGCTTTTTACCTCTGGGGCAATTTTCTCTAAAAATTCCGAATAATCTTCAAGAACAACTTTTGACATAATAAACTACCTTGGTTAATTATTCCGAATCAACACTTGTTTAGCTATTAATTATTAAATATTGCTTAACCTAAAAACGTCTGAACGGCAGCATTTAATGTATCTCGCATATCTGGATCATCCGTAAGTGGGGTAATCATCGTCATGCTACACGCTGCTTCTGCACTAACACCTTGAGCAATCAACTGGCCTGCATATACCAATAAACGCGTTGATATACCTTCATCTAATCCATGACCTTTAAGGTTACGAGCACGATGTGCAATTTGTACTAATTTTTCAGCCATTACTTTATCAACGCCTGACTCTTTAGTAACAATCTCAACTTCTAACTCAGTCTCTGGGTAGTCAAAATCCATACCGCCAAAACGTTGTTTAGTTGACTGCTTAAGGTCTTTCATTAATGACTGGTAACCTGGGTTATAAGATATCACCAACTGAAAATCTGGATGTGCTTTAATAAGCTCGCCTTTTTTATCTAAAGGTAATTCACGACGGTGATCTGTTAATGGGTGAATCACAACCGTAGTATCTTGGCGCGCTTCTACAATTTCATCAAGATAACAAATAGCACCAATACGTGCAGCTGTTGTTAACGGGCCATCTTGCCATTTTGTTCCATCTTTATCAAGCAGGAAGCGACCAACTAAATCAGAAGCTGTCATGTCTTCATTACAAGCAACACTAATAAGAGGCTTGCCTAATTTCCAAGCCATATATTCAACAAAACGAGATTTACCACAACCTGTAGGCCCTTTAATCATCATTGGCATACGAACACCATATGCCGATTCATAAAGTTCTATCTCTTTATCAATAGCCTCGTAATATGGCTCATCTTTAATAATGTACTCCTTTGGATTTACCGCTGTATCTGACATAAATTACTCCATTATTTACTTACATTTAAATATTTATTCTTCATCATCTGTTTCTACTTCGCCAGACCATCCAGCCTTTTTAGCATCTATAAATGCCTTGTAGTGAATTTCATGATGACGTTTTGCTAATTCTGGCGGCAATTGGCTGACTAAGCAACCATATTTATCCCACTCGGCATTAACCTTTTGTAATAAAGCGTCAATCCCGGCTAGGTTCCAACCTTCGCAAGTTTCATTTTCATCTAAAACCTCAAATACCCACGCATCACGAATAATTTTTCCAATCGTGGTCATGCCGCCATTAATCTCATTATTAATGCCGACGTATTTATCGGGCTTATTCATTGCTTTAGCTTTTTTGAGTTAAAAAAACCCCAACTATTCAGCCAGGGTTTTTTATCTAACTATTAACAGTTATTAAACTGTTTCACCGCGGTAGATAACCATTGAAGTGCCAGCACATTGTGCAAAGTTGTCAAGACCTAACAAACGAACATGGTTGTTCGGATGCGCAGTATGACACGCTTCTACCTCTTTAAGGATAGCGTCAACGTCTGTTTCACCAAACATTGGCAACTTCCACATATACCAGTAAGAACCGTTAGCATTTTCAGGCTCAGTGTGTTCAACACTTGGATTCCAGCCTTTATCAACAATATATTGAATTTGGGTACGAGTTTGATCAGCATCCAATTTTGGTAAATATGAAAAAGTTTCAAACTTACGGCTATCAGGATTACTTAAACTTGATTGATAATCTTGCATTTTATTGCTCCTATATTAATTTATCAATTACTTGTGCGCTACGTCAATCTTATCAACTGTATCGAATTCAAACTTGATTTCTTTCCAAGTATCCATCGCAGCTGCTAACTCCGGAGAGTGCTTAGCAGCAGTCGTAAGAATGTCTTTACCTTCTTTTTCGAGTTCACGGCCTTGGTTTCTAGCTTCAACACAAGCTTCAACCGCAACACGGTTAGCAGCAGCACCTGCAGCATTGCCCCATGGGTGGCCTAATGTACCGCCACCAAACTGTAATACAGAATCGTCACCGAAAATGTTTACCAATGCTGGCATGTGCCATACGTGAATACCACCTGATGCTACTGGAATAACACCTGGCATAGAACCCCAATCTTGATCGAAGAAAATACCACGTGAACGATCTTCTTTAATATAAGAGTCACGCATGATATCAATCCAACCTAGTGTTGCATCACGATCACCTTCAAGCTTACCTACAACTGTACCTGAGTGCAAGTGATCACCACCTGATAGACGCAAGATCTTAGTAAGTACACGGAAGTGAATACCATGGTGCGGATTACGATCTAATACAGCATGCATTGCACGGTGAATATGTAATAACATACCATTGTCTTGACACCATTGTGCTAATTGAGTGTTTGCAGCCCAACCGCCAGTAATGTAGTCATGCATAATAATTGGCGTACCAATTTCCTTAGCATATTCAGCACGCTTCATCATCTCATCAGATGTTGGCGCTGTTACATTTAAGTAGTGACCTTTACGCTCACCAGTTTCAGCTTCAGCCTTTTCAATAGCTTCTTGTACAAAGTCAAAACGAGCTCTCCAACGCATAAATGGCTGTGAGTTAACGTTCTCATCATCTTTCGTGAAGTCTAAACCACCACGAAGACCTTCATAACATGCACGGCCATAGTTTTTAGCCGACAAGCCTAACTTAGGCTTAATAGTACAACCCAATAAAGGACGACCATATTTATTCATAATGTCACGCTCTAAATGGATGCCTTGCGGTGGACCATTACAAGTCATTACGTATGCAACTGGGAATCTAATATCTTCAAGTCTTAATGCACGTAGTGCTTTAAAACCAAATACGTTACCTACTAAAGAAGTCATCACATTTACAACTGAACCTTCTTCAAATAAGTCAATTGGGTATGCAACGAATGCATAGAAGCATGTGTCGTCGCCTGGTACATCTTCGATCGCATATGCGCGACCTTTGTAGTGGTCAAGATCTGTCAATAGATCTGTCCATACAGTCGTCCATGTGCCCGTTGATGATTCTGCTGCAACTGCAGCTGCAACCTCTTCACGCGGCACACCATCTTGTGGTGTAATTTTAAAACAAGCCAGAATATCCGTCTCTAAAGGCGTATAATCCGGCATCCAATAAGTTTCGCGGTATTCTTTTACACCGGCATCATAAACTTTAGCCATTTAAGGTCTCCTTTCATTAAAAGAACCTCCATCATACAATATCGATTAAATAATGTAAAATAATATTTATTTAATAAATCATCAATTTTAATTATGATTAATTACACACTTAAACAACTGTACAGCTTTGAAGCTGTTGTACGCTTAAAAAGCTTTACCAAAGCCAGTAAAGAATTAAATGTTACCCAACCTGCGGTATACATGCAGATCCAACAGCTCACACAAAACATTAACTCTGATCTAGTTAACATCAAAGGCAAAACCATTACGCCCACTTATATTGGTAAAAAACTGTATCAAACTTGTTTAGAAGTTATTAACAAACTAGAGCAATCCAAATTAGACATTGAACAAACGCTTGATCCAGAGGCGGGACATCTTCAGATTGCAGTAGCCACTACCACTAACTCATTTGTATCTCGTGTGCTTGCAAAGTTTAAAAAAGAATACCCAAAAATGACATTTTTCCTAGAAGTTACAAATAGAAAACTACTACTTGAAAAATTAAATAATAATGAAACCGACTTGGTAATTATGGGTGAACCACCCAACGATATGTCACTAGCGACTCAGTCATTTATGGAAAATCCACTCATTGCTATCGCCCACCCTGACCACCCTTTACTTAAAAACAAAAACAACTCTATTAAAACCCTAAGCAAAGAAACATTAATCACTCGTGAACAAGGATCGGGTACGCGTATTACCATTGAACGTATTACTGGTATGCAATTTAATTCAGATATTGAGATTAACTCTAATGAAGCAATCATTGAGGCCGTTCAAGCGGGACTTGGTATTGGTTTTGTATCCAAACACACAGTAAAACTAGAGCTTGAAAATGGAATCATCAAACAACTAAATGCTGAAAGGTTTCCAATAACACGTCATTGGTATGTGGTGAATAATGTTAAAAATCAACTTTCACCAATTGCAACAAGGTTTAAAGAATTTATTATTGAAAATAGTTAAAGCAGTATTTTTTTAAATAAAAATACGATTGCTAATAAAATAATAACGCCTAAGGTTTTTTCCAAAGTTTTTGGACTAAACTTAAATGACCCCATATAAGAACCAAGAAAACCGCCAACTACTACTGCAATAATTAGCGGCACATATTCCATCAAGTTAATTGAATTATATTGCAGGCGTGAAATCAAGCCAGATAGCGACACAGCCCAAACAAAAATTGCACCAGTCGCTGCCGCTTCTTTTGGTGAGCCGATATTAAGCATAATAATTAGAGGCACTAGGTAAACACCACCACCAATACCAACAATACCGGCCACCAAACCAAGGATTGACCCAGCCACAAGAGAGATAATAATCTTTTGTTTATGAGTTAAGTCAAACCTAAACCCAGTATCTTCCCAAAGGTAAATACGCACAGCAACCAAAACAAGCGATACTAATAACACCCAAAGAAAAACCTCTTTTTCAAGATGAAGCGCACCGCCTACATAAGCAAAAGGTATGGCAGAAATTAAAAATGGAGCAACAATATGCATCCGCCCATGTTTATTTCTAAGGAAGTTATAACTACCAATAGTACTTACAAAAAGATTAAGCACTAAAGACACCATGGGAATAACGCTAATACTCAGCCCGAAAATAGCCATTAACGCCGTATATGATGATCCACCACCCATACCTACTGATGAATACACAAATGCAACAACAAAAAATAACAATGCTAAAAGCGTTTCAAAGTACGGTGTTATTTCCATGATTAATTATTTTTTAAATAGTTTAGAATGACTGCCAGCTCTAACTAAGGCAAGTTCTAATATATTCTTATCAATTCGATAAATTAACAACAAGTCTGGCTTAATATGGCACTCGCGACAATTAACAAAATTACCAATAAGCTTATGGTCGTGATATTTTTGATCTAACTTGTTACTAGCAACCAATATAGTAATAACTTCTTTTAGTAGCCCTTTATCTTGGTTTGATAATTTTTTATAGTCTTTTTTAAACCCACCCGTTCGAAATATTTGATACATTTAATCGTCTAAATCATCAAATAAAGCCTTGACATCATCAAAGCTCTCACCTTTTTTAGAATACAGATCATTTAATGCACTTTGTGTTTGTTTCGTAGGAATTTTAACTTCAAATGGAAGTCCATTATTAAGTACTACCATATTATTAAAGACACTTACTGCCTGCGAATAATTCAACCCAACTTGCGCAAGAATTTCTTTTGCCTGATGATAGTTATTTTCTTCAACTCTGATTGTGGTTTGTGTTTTCATACTTAAATTGTATACCAAATAACATACAAAAGCAATTATTGTTGTTTTTAAGAAAAAACCACCGTCTTGTTGTTGCACGTTAGTACACGATCTTCTAGGTGGTATTGCAAGCCCTTTGCTAGGGTGATCTTTTCAATATCTTGGCCCATTTTTTTCATATCATCAGCACTGTCGCCGTGGTCCACTCGAACCACATCTTGCTCGATAATTGGTCCTTCATCAAGATCAGCCGTGACATAATGACAAGTTGCACCAATGAGTTTCACACCACGTTCGGCCGCACGTTTATATGGGTTAGCACCCACAAATGATGGCAAGAATGAATGATGAATATTGATAATTTTTCCACTATATTTATTGCACAACTCTTCAGGAATAATTTGCATATAACGCGCCAGTACAACCACATCAGGGTTAAAACTATCAACCGTCAAACTCATCTTGGCAATATCACTCTCTTTTGTCTCAGTATTAATACTTACTTGCTTAAACTCAACATCATACCAACTGGCTAATTTTGAAAGCTTGTCATGGTTAGATAATACACCAACAACTTCCCCCTCAAGTTCTTGCTCATGATGCCTGTGCAATAAATCTGCCACACAATGCGATGAATTAGACCCCATAACCAAAATGCGCTTTAACTGAGATGCGTCACTAAACCGCCAGTCCATTTTGTATTGATCTGCAATAGCAATAAAAGAGCGACGAAAATCATCAAACGAACAACTTAGTGAGCTAGACTCAATTTCAATACGCATGAAAAATCGCTGGTTTTGATCATCGAGATGATGGTGTGCTTCTTTAATATTGCCACCATTTTCAAAAATAAACTGACTTACTTTAGCAACTAGACCATGTGCGTCGGGGCAAGAAATCAATAATCGATAAACACTCATGTGCGATATTCTGCGTTAATTTTTACATAGTCATAAGAGAAGTCTGTGGTCCACACGCTCTCTTGCGTATCACCCTTGCCAATCTCAATGGTGATGACAATATCTTCTTTTGCCATCTCGATACTACCTGCTGCTTCGGTGTAGTTTTCATCTGGCTCTCCGGCCTTGATAACACTTACACTATTCAAATAAATATTAATATCTTCAATACTTAAATCAGTAACATTCGCACGACCAACTGCTGCCAGAATACGACCCCAATTAGCGTCTGAGGCAAATAGTGCGGTTTTAACGAGTGGTGAATGTGCTACGGTGTATGCCACTTCAAGGCAGTCATCATTCGTGTTGCCACCCTTAACACACACCTCAACAAACTTGGTTGCACCCTCGCCATCTTTAATAATTTGATGCGCCAAAGATTGCGTTATTTCATCAAGCGCATTTTGAAACTCATTCACACAGTCATGAACATCCACCCCGCTCGCGCCCGTTGCACTCAGCGTACAAGCATCGTTAGTAGAAGTATCGCCATCCACCGTAATACGATTAAACGACTGATTAACCGAAACTGTTAGGCATTGTTGTAACTTAGCTTGGGTTGATTTAACATCGGTAAAAATAAAGCTAAGCATGGTCGCCATATCGGGGCGAATCATGCCTGATCCTTTAGCAATACCGCTAATCGTTACTGTTTTGCCATTTACTTCAAATTGAGCTGTGGCGGTTTTTTCAACTAGATCCGTAGTTAAAATCCCCTTGGCCACATCATCCATTGCATTATTTGAGAGTTTGACAATGGCTTTTGGGATGCCTTTATTAAACTTATCAATATCCAGTTGCTGTCCGATTACACCGGTTGAAAACGGCAAAACCTGCTCAGTGTCAATACTTAACTCGCCTGCTAAACACGCACAAGTGTGTAGTGTATTTTCCATACCTTGTGCACCTGTACCTGCATTAGCATTACCGCTATTAATCAGCAATGCTTTAGGGTGGTGGTTAAGATGGTTTTTAGCAACCACTACAGGCGCCGCACAGAAAATATTTTGGGTAAATACCGCGGCCGTTGTTGCACTGTCTGGCAAATAAATAATAGACAAATCTGGGGCGTCATTGTTCTTAATATCAGCATTAATTGATGCTGATAATACGCCTTTTATATTTAATAACGATTGACTCATTTCTAGTAATAAATCCTTAACAATTAAGGGTATTTTACTGACTTAAGAAGTTTTTGAAGATTTTTTATCCAGATACTGAAAAACACCCATCAAAATCGCACCAAACAGCACCATAATCAACGCTGGTACAGCTGCGCGCTCAAACAAACCT
>CAZOAA010000005.1:34707-56959 GCA_964577715.1 uncultured Candidatus Thioglobus sp.
CGCACCAAACAGCACCATAATCAACGCTGGTACAGCTGCGCGCTCAAACAAACCTTCCGCACTGAGCTCGTACACTTGGATTGCCAACGTATCCCAACCAAAAGGTCGTAACAAGTAAGTAGCTGGTAATTCTTTCATAACATCCACCGCTACTAGCAATCCACCCGCTAGAATCCCTGGTGTCATCATCGGTAAATACACTTGCCAAACAAGTCGTAAACGCGTAGCACCTAGCAAGCGTGCGCTTTGGGTAAACACGGGTTTAATTTGCTGAGCACTCGCCTCAATCGAACTATAAGCAATTGCCATAAATCGAGACACATAAGCAAATAGCAACAAAGCAATTGAGCCAAAAATAATATGATTAAAACTCTCTCCACCAAAATGAATATTGATAACTGATACTTGGTTAATACCATACAGCAAGCCTACTGCCATGACCGAACCTGGCAATGCATAACCGAGTGTCGCCATACGAATCACACTTTTTAGCCAAATACTGCCTTGCTTACAACGCCCTGGCAAAGCCAACACCGTTGCAATGGCGACAGTGATCAACGCTGCAGAAACTGTTAATATCGAAGTTGAAGCAATCAAGTCAATATACTTTGCACTCCACTCCTCGCCAACCGATTCCCAACCCCAAATAACCAATTGCAACATTGGCATTGCAAATGAGAGCATAAATACACCAAATACAAATAAACTAATCAGCCATCCAACAGTGCCTGTTGCATGATAAGGTTTTTTATTAGACACATCAGCTGAATAATACTTAGCCTGGCCTCGTGCTTTTTTCTCAAAATAGATTAAGAAAAATGCTACCAAGACCAGTAAAGACGCCAACTGCGCTGCTACTTCAATCGAGCGGAAATCCCCCCAAGCGGAATAAATAGCTGTCGTAAAAGTATCATAATTAAACAAGCCAACCACACCAAAATCTGCCAAGGTTTCCATCAGTGTCACCAACAAGCCTGCCGCAGCTGCTGGGCGAGCTAGTGGCAGTGATATTTTAAAAAATACTTTGAGTGGGCTGGCACCAAGTAACTTACCCGCTTCAATCATATTGATTTTTTGGCGTTTAAATGACGCACGAGTCATCATATAAACATAAGGGTAAAACACCAATACAAAGGTCAGAATAATCGCCCATGATCCAGCGCGGATGTCAAAGCCTGGCAATCCGAGCACCTCACGCATCCACACTTGTGCGTAGCCCGAGTAATCAAACACGCCTAAATACACAAAGGCCAGCACATAAGCCGGAATAGCAAAAGGTAAAAACAGCGCCCACTCCAACCATTTTCTGCCAGGGAATTCAACCATCACTACCAAGTAAGCCAGTATCGTACCGAGTAGCGTTACACCAATACCAACACCCACTAATAAAATAGCCGTAGAGCTAACCAAACTTGATAATAAGTTCTCAGCAAAATGCGCCCACAATTCGTGCTCAGGCAGTAGCCAAGATAACGCCACCACAAAAATTGGCATTGCCACTAATAAGGCAAGAATACTGATCCAAATTTTTGATTTAAAGCAATCTTTTTCCAAGCTATTTCTCTATAGAAGTTTTCAGTATTTTAAAACAACAAAACCCAAGACAAGCCTTGGGTTTTGCAATTATTATTCTTATTTTTTTAACGATAGCCTTTAATTTGCATTAGCTTAACCGCATCGGCTTGCAAAACACCTGCTTGAGATAAATTCATTTTATCTTGCTCATAAACGCCCCAAGCTGCATCTAAATCTTTTGACTGAATTAAATGAGAAGCTGGATATTCTTTATTAAGTGCTACATATATCTCTTGTGCTTTTTTAGAAGATAAAAACTCCAAAAGCCTAATCGCACCTTTAACATTTGATGCATGTTTAGTAACACCAGCACCTGAAATGTTAACATGAGTACCTGTGGTATTTTGATTAGCCCAAAATAGCTTTAAAGGCACATTAGGTGTTTTCTTTTGCAAGCGACCAAAATAATATGTATTTACAATACCAACATCGCATTGTCCCGAAAGAATAGCGCTCATAATATGCGTATCTTTTGCATTCGGTGTTGCTGCTAAGTTCTCTACCCAGCCTGAAACGATATCACCAGCCTTGTCCTTGCCATGGTGATGAATAAGTGAAGCCACTAGCGACTTGGTGTAAATCTTTTTACTGGTTCTAAGGCATAAACGACCCGCCCACTTGTCTGTCGCTAAGTCAGCGTAAGTAGATAACTCTTCTGGCTTTACCCGCTCAGTAGAGTGAATAATTGTTCTTGCACGCACTGACAACCCCGTCCATAACCCACCAGGATCTCTTAAATGTGCGGGAATATTTTTATCTAAAATTGGCGTCTTTACACTTTGAAATAAACCTTGACTACCTGCATACCAAAGGTTACCTGCATCAACTGTCATATATATATCAGCTTTAGTATCTTCGTCTTCAAGCTTAATACGCTCAATTAATGCACCGCCTTTACCGGTTAAATATTCAACTTTAATACCTGTGTCTTTAGTAAAAGCCTCAAATAATGGCTTAATTAAATGCTCCTTACGTGAGCTATACACAGTCACTGAATCATCACTCGCTGCTTGTACTGTAGTAATACTTGAAACCGCTAACATTGAAAATACGACGGCTGACGAAATTAATGTTTTAACATTCATTCTTTTTTTCTCCTTTAATGTTTTATTTTAATAACTTAATTGATAATGATTATCAATTGCAAATGATACTCGTTATTATTTAATTGTCAACTTTTTATTTTGAATAATGCCCACTTTATCAGCAAGGGTATTTGCCTCGGTCTCGTCATGTGTTACCAAGATAGAAGTTACTTGTGCTTTTTTAAGAATTGAGCGAACTTGCGTTACTAATTGATTTCTATGATTTTTATCCAAACTTGAAAATGGCTCATCCAATAATAATAACTTAGGATTTGGCGCTAAAGCTCGTGCTAAAGCAACACGCTGCTGTTCTCCACCTGAAAGTTGATGAGGGTATTTTTTTTCGATACCTTCTAAACCAATCAAAGACAGTAACTCTTTAACTCTATTTTTCGCATCTTTTTTAGATTGTCCACTAATGCCAAAAGTAATATTTTTTTCAACTGTCATGTGGGGAAATAAAGCATAGTCTTGAAACACCATGCCAACTTCTCTTGATTCTGGGGTGGTTTGATGTTTACCATTCGCAGATAACTGATGGCCATCTAATTCAACTCCGCCCCTAGTCGCATTATCAAGGCCTGCAATAAAACGAAGTGCAGAAGATTTACCACTGCCACTATCACCTAATAAAGCAAAGATATCGCCCTGATCAAGATCTAAATTAAAGCCGTTTAAAACTTCATTATTTTGATAAGTGACTGATAAATCGTTAACTACTAACATCGAATAATGTAAATACTAATAAGAATGATTATCAGTATTATATAAGAAATCAATCAAAAAGTATTAGCATTATAAAAAATACCTTTAAACTTAATATTAATTACTCACAATGTCTGCAACTAGAAATAGTGGCAATAGGAATAGAAGTTTTAGAGGTTTTTCGACCATAATGCATCAGCATATAAATTGAACTACCAAGCAACACCACACTAAATACTAACCAAAATATTGAGCTAGTTGGATGCTGCGAGAAAGTAGCCGCTTGATAAAACATTACCGCAACCACATAAGCCAATCCAGTTGACCATAGTGCGCCAATCGTTGCCCAGCCTCTACCCACTTCACGTACCATTGCACCAAGTGCAGCTACACACGGGAAATACAATAAAATAAATAGTAAATAAGCAAAGGCACCAACTTTGCCATCAAAACGCGACACCATTACACCAAAGGTGTCGGTTGATACCTCTTGTGAGGCCGCTGCTAAATCTTGAGAATACGTATCATCTAATACACTTAAACCCAGCGGATCTGCAATGTTATCAAGCGCATCACTCAAATTAACCGGCACCGTTGCCAAAGCCTCGCTCAAACCACCTAATAAATCATATTCAGCTTCTTGCTCGGAGGCACCAGCTTGCTCTGCAGTCATATTTGAATACAACGAATCAAGTGTACCCACTACGACTTCCTTAGCCAAAATTCCGGTAACAATACCCACTGTCGCTGGCCAGTTGTCTTCATGAATGCCCATTGGCTCAAATGCAGGTGTTACTGTTTGTGCCAAAGCACTTAACGCAGAATTTTCAGAATCTTGATTACCAAAAGTTCCGTCCATACCCACACTGTTAACTACATTGATTAATGTAACCACAACAACAATAATCTTTCCTGCACCTACTACAAAACCTTTTAGTTTATTCCAAGTATTAATACCCAAGTTTCTTAAAGATGGCAATTGATAACCTGGCAATTCCATCAAGAAATCACTGGTTTCGTCTTCTTTAAAAACGCGCTTTAAAATTAAACCAGTAAAAATAGCGAAAATAACACCGATTAAATACAGTGCAAAGACAATGTTTTGCCCACCTACTGGGAAAAATGCTGCTGCAAATAATGCATATACAGCTAGTCTTGCGCCACATGACATAAACGGCGACATCATCACTGTGGTTACCCTTTCTCTATGCGTGTCTAGTGTACGTGCCGCCATAATACCGGGAACATTACAACCAAAGCCAACAATAAGTGGAATAAATGCTTTGCCAGATAAGCCAATGCGACGCATAAATTTATCCATTACAAAAGCCGCTCTAGCCATATAACCCACTTCTTCTAATAGGGTTAAGAACAAATACAGTGATGCAATAATAGGAATGAAAGTGGCCACTACTTGAATGCCACCACCAACACCATCAGCAATAATCACCTGTATAAATTCAGGTGCTTCAATACTAATTAAAACCTCTCTCATGCCGTCTACAAAAATAACACCGGCAGCCATATCAAAGAAATCAATCAGCGCACCACCAAAATTAATACTGAATAAAAATAATAGATAAATCACCATTAAGAAAATTGGCACGCCCGTCCAAGAACCCAACACCCAATGGTCCACACCATCAGATAGGGTTTTCTTAAAACTTGTTGCGTGAGTAATAGCAGCATCTGCAATTTTACTAGCTGTGTTAAATCTAGCTTCTGCCTCTAACAGTTCAACTGCCTTACTATCATCTTCTAATTGCTTGATTTGCGCTTGTGGATACTCAACTTTGAAATCTTCTAGTGGTTGATATTGACTAGCTGCATCTGCAAAAATAGACAAATCTAATGACTCTTTTAAAGAAATAGGAATCACTTCACAACCGAAAGATTGTTTAATTAACTCAACATCAATTTCTATGCCACGCTTAGCAACCACATCCATCATATTAAGCAGTACAACTATATTAACACCCAGCTCTCTTAGCTGGGTTGTTAAGTACAAGCCTCTTTCCAATGTTGAGGCATCAACAATATTAAAATATAAATGATCAGGGTTGTTCAATGCAAATTCTCTTGCGATCTGCTCGTCTAATGAAGAATTTTTATCATCAATAGAATAAACACCCGGCAAATCAATCACCAAAAATTTCTGATTGTTAAAATTAAATTCACCCTCTTTACGCTCAACTGTCACACCCGGCCAATTGCCTGTACGCTGTTTTGCACCCGTTAGTAAATTAAAAAGGCTGGTTTTTCCAGCATTAGGATTACCAACTAAGGCGATTTTTTCAAAATTCATAACTCACGCACCTCAATTAAATTAGCCACGGTTCTGCCAATACTCACTCTGGCATTTCCTAGAGCCACAACCATATCACCACCGCGGTTTCTAAGAATAGAAACCTTAGTGCCTGCATTAATGCCTAGGCCTAATAATTTAATTTTTTTCTCATGCGTTGTATTGATTTGCTCAATCACAACTTTTTGACCTATTTTAAGCAAGGATAATATCGACATAATAAGTACTATTTTAAATTAGCAACAAACTGTTGCACTTGCTGAGGTGTTAATTTGATATAAGTTTTTTTCATATTTTTCTCGACTGATTTAATTTTTATGCAAATGATACTCATTATCATTTACAATGTCAACCAATAAGTTAAAAATATATACAAAAATAACCTTATATTGAAAATTTCCGAAATTTTTAAACTGTTGTCAATAATTGCACTAAAACAAGGATAAATACAGTAAAAACAACGTGTTTAAGGCGTTAAAACACGTTATTTAATAAAAATTTTAGATAAAAAAATCTAGATTTGTAAAATTTCTGAATTTTTCCATCTAATTGATTGTGCGCATATCCTCACTAAGATGTCATAAAATGATTAAAAATAAGCTGTTAATATATATCCCATAATGCATAAAGACAACCGAACAAAAGCTAGTCAAAAGGTCACCATCATTGGTGCTATTGTTGACTTCCTATTGGCTATTTTTAAAGTCGTTATTGGTGTGATTGGAAACTCCGGCGCACTGATTGCAGATGGTATTCACTCATTCTCTGATCTTTTATCTGATGGTGTAGTTTGGTATGCAGCTAAACATTCTGCTGAAGAGGCAGATGATGAGCACCCTTATGGCCATGAACGGTTCGAGACTGTTGCAACCTTAGGCCTAGCAATTATATTAGCCATTATTGGTACAGGTATTATCTTTGATGCATTTGATCGTTTAAGTAGCCCTAGTGAGCTTTCACATAGCACCCTACTTTTAAGTATTGCTGCATTGTCTATTTTCTCTAAAGAAGCCTTGTATTGGTACACACTTAAAGTTGCCAATACTTATAAGTCAGAAATGCTTAAGGCTAATGCTTGGCATCACCGGTCGGATGCATTGTCTTCAATCGTGGTGTTTATTGGTATTTTAGGAAGCTTAAATGGTTATTTATATTTAGACGGTGCAGCCGCTGTTATCGTTGGCTTGATGGTGATTTATATTGCTTGGGAATTAGGACTTGGAGCTACCAAAGAATTGGTCGACACTTCGATCGATGCAGAACACATTGAAAAGCTGCGTAATTCACTCGGACAGATTAGTGGCGTGAATAACGTACATTCACTACGAACTCGTAAAATTGGCCATACAATTTCATGTGATGTGCATGTTCAGGTCGATCCGTTTTTAAGTGTGAGTGAGGGGCATATTATTAGTGTGAGTGTTGAGCGTGTGGCTAAAGAATGCTTGGAAGATTTGAACGATGTAACTGTACACATTGACCCTGAAGATGATGAGACTGTCCTGCCTTATGAGGATTTACCCGAACGTGCAGAGGCACTTGGGATTTTAAATAAAGCGTTGTTTAACAACAAATGCGATGGTGAGATTAAGCGCATTCAATTGCACTACCTCGACGGTAAGATTCATGTGGATTTTTTCTTGCCATTGTCATGCATCACTTCAGACAAAAGCCATGATGAAATCTTAACCAAACTTACCGAAGTGGTTAAGAAATTACCTGAGTTTGGTGATATTAAGGTTTATTTCGGCTAACAACTTAACCGTATTTTTTTGACAAAAATTGACAATATGTGCTAATATATGTCAACAACTATAATGCAATTAGAGGGCAATATGGCAACAATGAATGTGTCTTTACCGAGTGAAATGAAGGGCTGGGTTGAGCATCAGGCTCAAAATTCTGGCAGGTACACCAATACAAGTGATTATGTTCGGGACCTGATTAGAAAAGATCAAGATCAGATTGAAAAAATTGAGAAAATGCAATCTATGGTTACGGAGGGATTGAATAGTGGTATCAGCTCATACTCTATGGACGACATAGCAAGAATTGCACACGATAAACTCGATCAATAAGTGAGTTATTCACTAACTGTTAAAGCCGAAGAAGATATTATTAATATCTTTGTTGATGGCGCTCGAAACTTTAGTATAAAACAGGCAGAAAACTATCACACTTCTATTTATCAAGCGTTTGAATTGCTTGATAAAAACCCTAAATTAGCCACACAAAGATTTGAAATTAATCCACCCATTAGGATTTACCCATTCAAATCACATTTGATTGTATATTTAATCAATGAATCAAACAACTTATTAATAGTTAGAGTTTGTCATCAAAAAGAAGACTGGATAAATAACCCTATTGCATAAGTCTTTTAAAGGCAATGATAGGCGTGACACATGGCACCTGCGAGTGCATCTGCGGCATCTTCTTGTGGGGCTTTGTTAATCTTTAACGACTCTTGCACCATAAAAGATACTTGATCTTTAGCGGCGTGCCCCTTGCCTACTACGGCTTTTTTAATCTGATTAGGGCTGTACTCTACCATAGTAATACCATTTACCCCTGCAGCCGAAATGATTGCGCCCCGTGCATGACCAAGCTTAATGGCTGCATCAGGGTTGGGCCTATCAGGGCGCATAAAAGCACGCTCAATCACCACAACATCGGGTTGATATTGTTTAATCAGTTGATCGATTTCAACAAAGATAGTAGTGATGCGATCAGTCAGTTCGCCTTTGGTGCGAATACAGCCACTGGCAACATAGTTAAATTTGAGTTTTTGTGCTTCGATTAAACCAAAGCCTGTGACTCGTGAACCGGGGTCAACCCCTAAAATTTTCATAAATAATATTGTACCTAAGAGCATAGGCAATATAGTGCCCGGTTAGTGGTATTAGTTATCTTTATTTGACTTTAATGTTATTTATTTACAGATAAGCTGCGCTAAATGATAAAATCTTTACAAAGGCTTATATCTATATAAGAGTTTTATGATATACTTAAACTTTCAAATAATTACAAGGATAAAACAATGGCAGTATTAGAGCTAAATAAAGATAATTTTGATGAAACAATTCAAAACAACGATATTGTTATTTTAGATTTTTGGGCACCATGGTGTGGCCCTTGTAAACAGTTTGCGCCAACTTATGAGGCTATGAGTGAAAAAATTGACGGTGTAACTTTTGCAAAAGTTAATACTGAAGATGAGCAAGAATTAGCAGGCCATTTTCAAATTCGTTCCATTCCAACATTAATGATCTTTAGAGAGCAAATTGCTATTTTTAATCAAGCGGGTGCTATGGCTGAGGCTGATCTTTCAGCCATACTTGATAAAGCAAAAGCGCTAGATATGGCAATGGTTCGTGAAGAAATTGCTAAACAAGAAAATAAAACTTAAATCAAACTTAGATAAAGTTTTTCACTAAACCCAACGACTATATCATCCCCCATTACTAGAACGGGACGCTTGATTAGTGTTGGGTTTTTTAACGTTAGAGTTAAATCAATATTTTGTTTCTCAACATCAGTAAGATTTCGATAGATTGTTGAACGTTTATTAATTAGCTTATCCCAGCCCACAGTATCTACAAAACCTTGCAAGGTTTGCTCGTCAATTGGATTTTGACGAAAATCAATAAACTCAAATTCAACATTTTTTGCTTGTAAAAATTTCTGCGCCTTTTTAATGGTGTCGCAATTTTTAATACCATACATTTTGATCATAATTTTGCGTTATAAAACTCTAAAATTTCTTTATTTTCCTTATCAACAATCATACGTAAGCCTTTGCTAGGGTAATGCCAGTATTCAACACCTGACTCTACTAATTCAATACTTTCTGGTTGCTTAAATAAACCTGTAATCGTATCAGGCGATAAGTCAGCACCAGGGATAAAAGTAAGTGATTGAATTGGTAAAGCAAACATGGAGGCTTCTGCTGTTTTATTAAATGAGATTTTTTTATTACCTGTTGGCAAGACTTCACTTTCCTTAATGTTGTTATTTAAATCATTAAATTGCTGGTTAGTTAGTGCTAAATTAAGGATGATTTTTGCTGAAATACCGCCTATTTTAGTGCTTGAAAAGAAAACCTCTAAAGCTTGACTTTGGTCTTTGTCTTCAAATAAAGAAGCCTCTACCTCATTACCAAATAAACGCATTGCATCAGACAAGACACTCTTGCCCATAACAAGATTAAAAACTACTGTCTCGCCCTGATCATTGACATAGCTTTGCCAAGGCATAGACTGATTATCAGGAATCTTGACATCACGTGTTGCTAAATAAAATACCCCGTAGATCACAAAAGCAACTAATAGAGTGATAAGAATTATTTTGCTTTCTTTCATCGATCAAATGGAGGCTTATTAGCTTTAGATCTTAACCAACTTAATGCTTTAAACGTTGGCTCATGATTAATTAATTTTAGCTCTAGCTTGCGCTTACCTGGAAACTCCATTAAAAACAGCCCTAGCAAAATAGAAATCACACCTTGCCCAGGTGTTACCAACATAATAATGCCTGCAATTAAAAGCACAAATCCAATCAATGTTCTAATAATAACTACGATTAAATGCCCCGGATGTTTAATCTCGACTTTATGTTGATTAGTATGAATAAAATAATCTTGGGGGATTCTCCCTAATAAAAAAGGCGTTAATAAAAGACTCACCACAAAAACAACAAAAGAGATAACGCCTACCCAAATAAAGTAGTGTTGATAATCCGCTGTGGCTTGAGTAATAAAATCTAACATTCAAGTAGGAATGTTACCGGACCATCATTAGTCAGTGAAACTTGCATGTCAGCACCAAAGATGCCTGTTGCAACTTCTATGTGAGATTTTTGCATTTGATGTACAAAATAATCATACATTTCTTGAGCCTCTTTAGGGGGTTTAGCGGTAGAAAACCCAGGTCGTGTACCAGAACTGGTATCTGCCACCAAAGTAAACTGAGACACAAGTAGTACGCCTGCATTTATATCAGTAACTGATTGGTTCATCTTGCCATCGTCATCATAAAACACACGGTATGACAATAAGCGCTTGATCATTTTGTCAGCCTCAGCCAATTCATCGTATTTTTCGATACCAATAAAGACCAATAAGCCTTGATCAATCCGCCCTGTGATTTTTCCTTCTACTTCAACCTGAGCCTTGCTAACACGCTGAATCAGAGCTTTCATAATCGAATGATATTATGAACTAAGGTAAGACACATCTGCCACAGAAAGAAATAACGATCTAACCCAATTAAGCAGTGTTAAGCGCGCTTGTTTTAACTTGGCATCATCTGCATTAACCATTACTTGATCAAAAAAGGTATCGATAGTTTCTTTAAGGCTGAGTAACTCGCCCATTGATTGTGTGTAATCGTTATTTCCATCAAGCTGATTAGCAACTGTTTGTGTCGCGGCAAATAATGCTTTTTCTGCCGGCTCTACTAATACGCTCGTATCAACATCAATGCCTAAATCTTGATGGTCTTTCAACATATTGGCAATACGCTTATTGGCCTCAATCAAGCTTTGTGAAGCACTATCATTGGTAAATTCGTTTAATGCACCAACTCTTAGATGAAAATCATAAGGAGATTCTGGACGTACAGCTAAAACCGCCTCAAAAGCCTTGGCACTAACTTTTTGCTCTTTGTAATAAGCACGCAGACGATCCATCATAAATTGATAAATATCATCCGAACTCGATCTATCAACCTCTGATGTGTGTAGATCTAATGAGTGTTTAATGAGTGCTTTTAAATCTAATGCTAGCTCACCTTCTACCATCATTCTTAATAAACCCAGTGCCATGCGTCTAAGCGCATAAGGATCCTTCGAACCGGTTGGCCCTTGCCCAATGCCGTAAATACCAGTAATTGTGTCAAGTTTATCCGCAATTGCAACAGCTAGTCCTTCGTTGCTACTTGGTAATGAATCGCCCGCAAATCTTGGATGGTAGTGTTCGCTAATTGCAATCGAAACAGCAGAATCCTCGCCATCATTATGTGCGTAATAACCACCCATCACACCTTGAAGATCGGCAAACTCGCCTACCATGTCGCTCACTAAGTCTGTTTTGGCAAGTAGTCCTGCACGTGCACTATGGGTAGCATTTGCACCAATGATATCGGCAATGTAAGTTGATAATGCCTCAATTCGTTTGGCCTTATCACCCATTGAGCCAAGTGACTTCATAAATAAAACGCGATCTAATTTTGATAATCTAGATTCTAAAGAGCTAGCTTTATCCTGCTCCCAGAAAAACTCAGAGTCAGTTAATCGAGGCCTAATAACTCGCTCATTACCATCAATAATAACGGATAAATCACTAGATTCTATATTAGCAACCGAGATGAAAGCGGGTAATAATTTGCCATCACCATCTACCATGTGGAAATACTTTTGGTGCGACTTCATCGCAGAGATAAGCGCCTCTTCGGGAACGGCCAAAAAGCGTTCATCAAATTTACCCGAAAATGCTCTTGGATATTCAACTAGAGCGCATACTTCATCTAATAGTGATTCATCAATCACTGCGCTTGATTGGCAATCGAGCGCAACTTGCATCACTTGCTCACGAATCATTTCTTTGCGTGCATTAAAGTCAACTTCGATTTGAGCTTTGTTAAACAAGGTTTGACGATAATCGGTAGCACTATTAATCGCAAATGTTTGCTCGCCAGTAAAACGCAATCCTCGAGTGGTGTTGCTACTATTTAAGCCCATTACTGTTGCTTTTACAATGTCACTACCCAACATCATCACTAACCAATGAGTTGGACGCACAAAGTTAAAGTCTAAATCGCCCCAGCGCATAGCACGCGTGATTGGTATTTTTTTAATGGCTGTCTCTACGATATCTTGCAGTAAATCTTGTGTTTTTAAGCCTTTTTGCTCTTTAGTAAAAAAATAATAATCCGCTTTACCAAATGTTTTTTGTTTTAAATCTGCCTTGCTAATACCACATGATTTAGCAAAACCTTCAACTGCCTGATCAGGTGCGTTCACTGCAGGGCCTTTTCGCTCAATCGTTTGGTCATTTTGCTGCAATTGAAGATCACTCACCAATACAGCCAAACGTCTTGGTGTAGCGAATGAATCAACCTTGGAATAAGAGAGATTTAACTCATCTAATTGAGCAGTTAAATTACTCGTTAATGCATTTGATAACTGCTGTAATAATTTAGGTGGCAATTCTTCAGTGCCAAGCTCTAATAAAAAATCTTGTGTATTCATGAATTTGTATTTTACTTAAATAATTTGAAACCTTAGCTTGCCATCAACTAAATCAATCATCACAGAACGAGCATAAAGTTTAGTAGGCACAACTTCAAATTTTTTATAAATGCCGGCAATAGAAACTAATTGTGCATTAAATGATTGAATAAAAATGGTGGCTTTTTCATCACCAAAAATACCGGCAAAAAGTTGCCCTTGAACCTCTTGATACGCTGAAATAGAACCATATGACATTACTTCAGCGCCTGATTTAACTGATTTTAATAGGACTAAATCACTGTTTTTAGCAACCACTTGAGTTGAAGACTGAACCTTGTTATTAATAATTTTTGGCGCATGATAGACCTTCGCCTGATGCGGATTAGAGGCAGTTATATCGTCCTTATCTTTGTTAATGGGCTTAGGTTTGGATTTACTTGGTGGTGTGAGTGATTTACCAAAAACTGCCAAACCTGAAAATTTTGCAAAATCAACCAGCTCTTGCTTTTTGGATCGAATACCAACAGCTACCATATCATTTTGAGTTAGTATTTCAACTAAAACTGCTAATTCATTTGCTTGAAAATTTTTATCTTCAATTTCTAGAATAACAGGTGCATGTTGAAATTGAGATTTGTTGCTATTTGCTAAGGTGGCAATTTCATCAATTAAGGTGTCCGTATTATTAGTTAAAACCCTTAAAGTGTAGAGTGCTTCAGTTTGAGTTTTGACTTCAATATTCATTATTCTTGCCAACTCTGAGTACAATCTAGAAAATACCAAACACGCTTCATGCCGATATCGCCACTGAGCATTAATTCAAGGGGTGCTTTGTGCTTAAATTTTTTAACGGGTCGCTTTAACCAAATAGCTGCATAGTCTTTATTAGTAGGATAAGTAGTACATAGAGACTCATAAATACCTAAAATCATTTTTGCACGACTAACCAACGCTTGTGTAAAGTCGAATGACTTATCGCCCCTTCTATAAAGATAAAGATGTCTTGCTTTAAATGATTTAGGCAGATCTAATAATTTAACTTGATCTTGATCACTTAATTTCCACTGCTCTAGAATTTGAGTTAATTGATGTGTAACGTTCATTTTTACCTTATCATCAAGCTTGTCAAAATCCATATTTAGTTTACTCTAAAATGAAATAGAATTTCACGATCAAAAACACTTTTATCTGGCGCATTAGGTAATGGAGAAGCCTTATATACTGCTCGTTTAATTGCATTTTTAAACGAATCAGCTTTGGCACTATTATCAATATTGCAAGATTGTAAATTTACACTTTGAACTTTTCCCTGCACATCTTGCAAGATGTGTACATCACAACCCCAATCATCTTTAGCACCGTTGTAACGCCATTTTTCTTTAACTCTAGAAGCAATTTGACTAATATAGCTGTTTTTCAACTCACTTAAAATGTCTTCTTGTGCAAGCTCTCTTTCTTGATCTTCTTCAGCCTGTATCTCTTTTTTCAAAGAACGTTTATCTTGCTCTTTTTTAAACTTCTTAGCCTCTAATTTTCGTAGTTTTTCAATTTCTTGTTTTTTCTTTTCAGCTTCTAGCGCCTTCTTTTCAGCTTCTTTTTTCTTCTTTTCTGCTTCTTTTGCCTTTTTTTCTGCTTGCTTTTTCTTTTTTAGAGCTTGCTTAATTTTCTTTTCAGCTTCTTTTCTTTTTTGCTCAGCCAGTGTTCTAGCTTTTTTCTCTTTTTTGACTTTATCTTTGAGTTTTTTTAATCTTTGCTGTTCTTTATAACGCTCATTTTCTACTTTCTTTTCAGCACGCTGAAGATCCTTAAGGTGCTTTTCTCGTTTATTTTTTAAATCAATAAGACGTTGTTTTTCTTTTTTAATTTCGGTTAAATCAACCGTAACCGCCTTTGGCACAACTTTAGAAGTGGACTTGGCAACTTGTTTGGGGATTTCCCAACTTTGTGGATTTGAAAATATAAGTAAAATTAACAAAGCAAAATGCAAGGCAACTGTTACCCAAAAAGCAACAGGATGACTTTTAGCAATTTTTGGTAATTTTATTTTTTTAATAAAATCAGTTTTCATATTTGATGCACTACTTTGCGTCTGGAGATTCAGTTACAATGCCAACTTTTTCAACGCCATTATTTTGTAAAAAAGACATCAGTGAAACGACTGAGCCATAAGCTACATCTCGATCACCCCTAACAAATACTTTCATTTGTGGATAAATATCTAATCGCGCACGAACGCGCCCTGCAATAATGCCTAATGGCAACCTCTCGCCATTATCAACTTCTGAGTTTTCACCATCTAATGAGTTAATGAAATATTGACCTTCTCTATTAATAGAAATAATGGTGGGTTGTTGCTCAGTAAAATCTACCATTTTTGCATCTGCAGATGGAAGATCAACTTCAATTCCTTGTTCAATAATCGGAGTAGTCATCATAAAGATAACCAAAAGAACTAGCATTACATCGATATAAGGAACGATGTTAATTTGTGCATCTACATGAGGTCTAATACGCTTTGGCAGTTCAATCATTGTTATTGTTTATTTTTGTCTTTGGAAAATAACAAATAATTCTTCAATAAAAGCAGTGTACTTGTTTGCAATTGCTTCAACTTGAGAAACTAAACGATTATAGGCAATGGTTGCAGGAATAGCGGCAAACAAACCAAAAGCAGTTGCAATAAGTGCCTCTGCAATACCTGGCGCAACAATTGCGATGGTTGCCTGCTTAACAGAAGCAAGACCAATGAAAGAATGCATAATCCCCCAAACGGTACCAAATAAGCCAATATATGGGCTTGAAGATGCAATCATCGCTAAAACAGATAAGCTACCATCAAGGCGATCAACTTCATTATTAGCAGCAGTATTCATCGATCGGTAAGCGCGCTCAGAATTCATAACTAATGCCTGATTTGAAGAAGAAGCTGAATGAGTAAATTCGCTATAGCCAGAACCAAAAATATGCTCCATAGGGCTACGTTTTGAAACAATGTTAGGCAGTTTATCGTGTAGTTTTTCTAAATTAGTATCTGCTAAAAAGTTATTATGGAATGTTTTTATATCACTTTTAGCATCCATTAATGTTTTCTTTTTTGACAGAATAATAGTCCAAGAATAAATACTCATTAATACCAAAATAAACATTACTGCTTGCACCACAAAACCAGCGCTGATAATTAAACTAAAAATTGACAAACCGTTATCCATTGTTTTTCTCCATAATGACTTTCTCCAAAATTACACTCGGAATAGCGCAAGGTTTAAAATTATTAGCACTCAAACAGGCCACAATTACTCGCGCCTTAAATAATACCTTATTTTGCTCCAAACTCGTTATTTTCTGCGAAAAAACTAGGCTAGCTTTGCCTATTTTTTCTACTTTTGTTTGAACATTTAACAAATTGTTAAATCGTGCTGGATATTGATAATCAGCAGATAAAGACTTTACTGCAAAAATGATATTTTGTTTTTTAATTAACTCATCTTGCTCAAAGCCTAATGCTCTTAAATATTCTGTACGCCCTCTTTCTATAAATTTAAGATAATTGGCATAATAAACCACGCCACCGCTATCGGTATCTTCGTAATAAACTCGAACTTCTAATTCACGCATTAACTAAATAAATCTTTTTCTTTGGTATTGTTAGTTAAGCCTAAATGTGAATAGGCCAGATCTGTTGCACTACGTCCACGTGGCGTACGCATGACAAAACCTTGCTGAATCAAATATGGCTCTACCATATCTTCCAACGTGCCACGCTCTTCGCCAATCGCTGTTGATAGTGTATCTAAACCAACAGGGCCACCTGAAAATTTCTGAGTAATCATGTGCAGGTAATCTCTGTCTAATTGCTCCAAACCCAACTCATCTACTTTAAGCGCTAATAATGCTTCATGCGCGATTTGTTGATGAATAATACCATCGGTTTTTACGGTTGCAAAATCGCGCACTCGACGCAATAAACGATTTGCAATTCTAGGTGTGCCTCGTGAGCGCTTAGCAATCTCAAGTGCACCATTTGATTCGATCTGAATATCTAAAATATTCGCAGAACGAATAACAATTTGCTGTAAATCTTTTACCTCGTAAAACTGCAAACGCTGCACGATTCCAAATCGATCTCTAAGTGGTGAAGTTAGCATGCCTGCACGCGTGGTAGCGCCAATCAAGGTAAATGGCGGCAAATCAAGCTGTACTGAATGTGCAGCTACACCCTCACCCACCATGATATCAAGCTTAAAATCTTCTAAAGCAGGGTATAAGATCTCCTCAACAACAGGATTAAGTCGATGAATCTCGTCAATAAATAAAATATCATAAGGTTCTAGTTTAGTTAGAATCGCTGCCAAATCTCCAGAACGTTCTAGTACTGGGCCAGAAGTTTGCTTAAGACCTGAGCTCATTTGGTTAGCCACTACATTTGCCAGGGTGGTTTTTCCTAAACCCGGTGGACCATAAATTAGACAATGATCAAGTGCATCAGATCTTTTTTTTGCTGCCTCAATAAATAATGACATTTGTGATTTAACATCATCTTGTCCAATATATTCATTTAACGAATCTGGACGCACTGACATCATAACAATATCTTCATTGCCTTGATCTTGTTGCCCTACTAAAGAATCTTGTTCTATCATTGTTAAATATTGGAATTTTCTATTATTTTAACTGATTAATTTCACCAAGCACTAATTTGATTTTAATTGCTTTTCTAAGATGATTAAGACGAACGACTCTAGGGAAACTAAAACCATTAATATTCTGATAGCGAGTTATATCAACTTCCCAGTCATTAGTATTTTTCTGATCATGCATAAAAATTATTGCTGGTAATTTTTCTATAGGAATATACCAAGCAAACTTATTAATCATCCATTGCTTAAAGCCAGTACTAACTGATTTATTATTCACCAGCAAATCTTGTTCGTTAGATTGAACAATAAATTGTCCAAAACCGAGTGTTCCAGTTAATACAAGCCGATAATTATTTTCTGTAAATTCAACCTCAAAACCTGCATTTTCAGACTGATCATTAAAAACAACACCTACTCTGCCTTGTGCTTTCCAAACGGTAGGAATTACTGACGGTGGGCCAATACTTTTAACTTGATTTTCAATTGTCATGCAACCTTGTAGAAATAAGGCTATCAATAAAATTGCGATATATTTCATATGATGCAACAGTCTCATAACCTACATTGTAGTGCAAAGCCTGCCCTTTGGGTATAATCTAGCGCTTATTTGGTTTTAAATTTAATTTAATGTCGCATATTGCAATTTTAAGTGTTAATCATCAGCTTGCAAGCGTTGAAGTGAGAGAAAAAGTTGCGTTTGCACCAAATGACATTGCAAATGCACTTAATAAACTTAAGGCTATTAATGAAATCAGCGCATGTGTGATTCTTTCCACTTGTAACCGATCAGAAATTTTTGCTATCTCTGATTCAGAAAATACTCAAGAAATACTAAGTAATTACCTTAGCGATATACATAATATTGAACAAGGCTCAATTGATCCTTACTTTAATTATTATGAAGATGATGATGCCATTAATCATATCTGCCATGTAGCAACAGGGTTAGACTCTCTTGTACTTGGAGAGCCGCAAATACTAGGACAACTTAAAGATGCCTATCATGTTGCAAAAGAGGCAGGAACACTTAATAAACTACTAGAAAAACTATTCCAACATGCATTCTCAACTGCTAAAAAAGTTAGAACAGATACACAAATTGGATCTTCACCTGTATCTGTGGCTTATTGCGCAGTTAAACTTAGTGAAAAAATATTTGCCAATTTAGAACAACAAACAGTACTACTTATTGGTGCTGGAGAAATGATTGAACTATGTGCGCAACATCTAAATCAAAAAGGTGTCAAAGAGATGATTGTAGCCAATAGAACAATAGAAAATGCACAAAAAATTGCCACGCTTTACAATGCCCAATCTATTAGTCTAAAAAAATTCTCGGACATTGTTCACAAGGCTGATATTATTATTTCTTCTACGGCGGCGTCGGTACCTATTATCGGAAAAGGGCTTATTGAAAGTGCCCTTAAACTACGTAAACACAAGCCAATATTTATGCTTGATATTGCCATACCTAGAGATATTGAACCTGAGGTGGCACAACTTAATGATGTGTTTTTGTACACAGTAGATGACCTAGAGCAAGTCGTTAGTGAAAATATAGACACCAGACAACGAGAAAAAACTTTAGCTGAAGAAATTATTAAAGGACAAAACAAAAAATTTAAAAACTGGCTAAAGGCACTACCAAGCGAACAAGTAGTTCAATCGTATCGTACCAGTGCGAATTCCATCAAAGATGCTAGCGTAGAAGATGCACTAAAAAAACTAAAAAACGGTGGCGATTCTGAACAAATTATTCGAAAATTAGCAGACCAATTGACTAACAAATTGCTACACTCTCCATTTAAAAATATTAAGCAAACCACGCAAGAGCAGCTCAATCAGTGCGAAGGTTGTGTGCCGAATAAACAAATAAAAAAATCATGAATGCCTCTATTATTACCAAACTTGAGCAGTTATCCATGCGCCTTGAAGAAGTTGGTGCAATGCTGTCTGACCCTGAGATTGCCTCAGACCAAAACAAGTTTCGTGAGCTATCCATTGAACATGCTCAACTAACGCCAATCAACGAGCAATTTTCCCAATACCTTTCAACACAAGAAGATATTGAAACTGCTGAAGCAATGCTACTCGAAGATGATGAAGAAATTCGAGCAATGGCAAAAGAAGAGATTACCAAAGGAAAAGAAACATTAGAGCAATTAGATTTAGAGCTTAAAAAGGCACTTTTACCAAAAGATCCAAATGATTCTCGTAATATTATTATTGAAATCAGGGCAGGTACCGGCGGTGATGAGGCTAGTATTTTTTCTGGTGATTTATTTAGAATGTATTCTCGTTATGTTGAAAAACAAAAATGGCAAATAGAAATTATGAGCTCTAACATTGGTGATCATGGCGGTTTTAAGGAAATTATTGCTCGTATTAGCGGTACCAATGTATATTCAAAACTCAAATTTGAGTCAGGCGCCCATAGAGTGCAACGCGTACCTGAAACTGAATCTCAAGGGCGTGTGCATACCTCGGCTTGTACAGTAGCCATTATGCCAGAAGTGGAAAATATTGAAGAAGTTGACATTAATATGAGTGATGTGCGTGTTGATACTTTTAGAGCTAGTGGCGCAGGTGGTCAGCACGTAAACAAAACCGACTCAGCTGTACGTGTCACCCATATTCCAACGGGCACAGTGGTTGAATGCCAAGATGGGCGCTCACAACACAAAAACAAAGCGCAAGCAATGTCAGTTTTAGCCTCTAGAATTTTAGATGCACAGCAGCAGGTTCAACAAAAAGAACAAGCCTCTCAACGCAAAGAGTTGGTTGGTAGTGGTGATCGATCACAACGTATTCGTACTTACAATTACCCACAAGGTCGTATTACTGACCATCGCATTAATTTAACTCTGTACAAACTAGCCGAGGTAATGGAAGGTGATTTAGAATCGATCATTGAGCCTTTAATTGTAGAACAACAAACTAACCAATTAACCGAGCTGAATGACGCCTTAGGCTAATCTTTTAGAAAAAACCAGCTGACTAACAACAAATAAGATACCTAGGGCAATCACAATAGCTGGACCAGTTGCCAAGTCATAATACATTGAAGCACTAAGTCCTATCATCACTGCTATGATTGAGACAAAAATTGATTGAAATACCATTTGCACAGGACTCTTAGCAAGCACTCTGGCAATAGCAGGTGGAATAATTAATAGCGAAGTAATAAGTAACACGCCCACAATTTGCACTGAAACAGAAACAGCCATTGCAATCATCAGCATAAATAGCATTTGATAAATCATGTGCCCAAGTCCTTCTGCTTTTGCTAGATCTTCATTTAAAGTCAGTAGTAATAATCGTTGCCAGAAAAAACCAAGTAATGACACAATGATAATAAGCACTGAATACACCCAAACAATATCAGCATTGGTAATGGATAGTATATCACCAAATAAAAAACTGAAATAATCAGTGTTGGGGTTGCCTACCAGACTTAAAACCACAATACCAAGTGATAAAGCAATATGTGAAAAAATACCTAATATGGCATCGTTAGACAAAAATTTTCTCTCTTGTAAAAACACAATTAGCAATGCAAATCCCGCGCCTACTAACACCAAGCCAAAATGAATACCTATTCCACTAGCTAACCCAAGAGAAACACCTAGCAGTGCACTGTGTGAAATAGACTCTGAAAAATAACTCATGCGCTTCCAAATAACAAAGCAACCTAACGAACCTGCAATAATTGAAATACCAACGGCTGCTAAAACAGCTCTAAGAATAAAATCTTCCATAATCATCATCAATCAGCAAGCCTTGCTTGCTGAAAAGTAAAGTTTATTGACAGTCTTTACAGAGACCATATAGGTATAGACAATGGTCGGTTAATTGGTAACCATGTTTTTTGGCAACCGTGTGCTGATGATCTTCAATCACCTCATCGGTAAATTCATCAATTTTTCCACATTTGACACAAACTAGATGATCATGATGATCAGCGTTAGACAACTCAAAAACAGATTGGCCATTATCAAAATTTAGTTTATTAACCATGCCCGATTCTTCAAATTGTGTAAGTACTCGATAAATTGTTGCCACCCCGACCTCTTCACCTTGCATGATTAAAGAGCGATAAATATCTTCAGCACTCATATGATGGTTTTCACTTTTTTCCAAAATTTCCAAAATTTTTAATCTTGGCAGTGTAACTTTTAACCCTGCACTTTTTAAATCTTGAGCATCCATATTTAATATCCTTGATGTAAAATCAACTAATAATTTTTAATCATTTTAAATCAAAATTCAACAAATGAACAAATTAACTTTGATTGTATTCTCATTACCATTCTTATCTGCATGTTCTAAATACATGCCAGAATTGCCAGATATGTCAGAAATAACTCCTGATCTATCTTTACCAACACCTTATAAGGCTGATGTCTATCAAGGCTCTGTGTTGGATAGATATACAATTAACCAACTTAAAGTAGGAATGACACAATCACAAGTACAAGATTTGATTGGTTCGCCAAGTGTGATTGATCCATTTCATAATAATCAATGGGACTACATAAACCACTCTACTTCTTACGAATCAGATGTTGTTATTCGCTATCGCTTAAGGCTTACTTTTAAAGGAAATATACTTAGTGATATTGACACCTCTGGCATTGCTTCATTGCCTGAATTAACTGCCAAAGAAAAAGAATTAGAAAATCAGCGTATTGCTGAGGAAAAGGCAGCTGCAGAAG
>CAZOAA010000005.1:57059-65795 GCA_964577715.1 uncultured Candidatus Thioglobus sp.
GAAGCCGCTGCTAAAGCTGAGGCTGATCGTATTGCTGAGGAAAATACACTAAAAGAACTCCAAGTAAAAGAAGAGTCTGTTGTAGAAGAAAAAGCAGACAACAAGCCTTGGTATCAATTCTGGTGATTAACTAACTTAGCGCAATGAACCGATTGTTTCTTGTGAGTTAAGTTGATTACTAATAACCATGGCAACCCCCTTTGCACTTGCCTCAGTTAGCTCCTCCAATAAAGTCTTTTCCTTTTCATAAAGAACTCTAGCGCCCACGCCAATAATTTCACTGGCAACATAATCAGCATCAGCTATACCATCAATTAAGCCCAATTGTTTAGCATCCTTGCCTAACCAAATAAGACCACTAAATAAATCAGGGTGATCGGAAAGCTTATCTTTCCTAGTGGCTTTAATGGCATTAATAAAATTTTGATGTGATTTATCTAAAATATTTTTTTGAATATGTGAAATAGCTACTTGATCTTCGTCAGTAAAAGTATCTAATAAACCCTTATGTTTGCCGGCAGTATAGAGTCGCCTTTCAATGCCTAATTTTTTAATTGCTTCAACTGCACCAAAGCTTGATATCACCACACCAATACTACCTACAATCGAAGATTCATCGGCATAAATTCCGTCTGCACTAGCGGCAATATAATAACAACCTGAAGCGCATACATCCTCAATCACAACATAGAGTTTTTTATTGTATTGTTTTTTGAGTCTTAAAACTCCTTGATAAATTTGACTAGATTGTACGGGCGACCCTCCTGGAGAATTAAGCCTTAAAATAACTGCCTTTGAGTTCTCAGCCTTAAAAGCATCATTAAGCAATTCTAATGCATCATCCGCATTAACTTCCCCTGAAGTTTGAATAGTACCACTGAGTAATACCTCAGCTGCAAAAGGAGACTCTTTTTTTAGCGCTTGTTCCAATAGGCCACTTTCCTCAATGCCTAGGTATGAAATAAAACCAAAATACCCTATAAATAGCAAGGTTAGCACCATACGCCAACGACTACGTGTTTTATTTTGTTTAACAAATTCTTGAGCAATGTCTGCTAATTGCTGTTCAGAAGAACGAGATGCTTTATTATTCATAAGGGTCTTTATATAATTTAAAATGTCAACATGTTAAAAATTACTAACTTAGATTGCCAAAGGGGATACAATCAACTTTTTAGCAAACTAAATTTCTGTGTTAATGCTGGAGATATTTTACGCATAACCGGTACAAATGGCAGCGGAAAAACTTCTTTACTTAAAATTCTAGCAGGTCTTAATGCTGCTGAACAAGGTGATATTTTATTTGAGCAACATCCTGTCAATTCGGCTGAATATCAGAAAGAAATTATTTATTTGGGTCATCTGGGCGCCCTTAGTTCTGAACTTAGCAGTATTGAAAACCTAGAATATTTAATAAACCTTAACCAATCTATCGATCGAGCAACTCTAGTGCAGGCATTAGAAAATATAGGATTAAAAGGTTATGAAAATGAATACTGCGCTAAACTTTCGGCTGGGCAAAAACGTCGAGTTATCTTGGCAAGCCTGTTTGTATCAAAGGCAAAAATATGGCTATTAGATGAGCCTTTTACGGCACTTGATCCTACTGGTGTAGAAATTGTCGAAAAAGAAATTACCAGGCATTGTGAACAAGGCGGAATGTGTATCTTTACTACACATCAGGATTCTGCTCTGCCTAATCAAAAGGTATTGGCACTATGAATATTTACACACAAACACTCAAACGAGATTTGCGTATCGCTATTCGTAACCCTTCTAGCGTGCTTAATCCGTTACTATTTTTTGTTATCTCTGTGTCTTTATTTCCATTGGCAATTAGCCCAGAAGCCTCAACTTTAATGCAAATTGCTTCAGGAGTGATTTGGGTAGCCAGCATGCTTTCAGTACTGCTTTCACTTAATGCTTTATTTCATTATGACTTTGAAAATGGTGTACTAGAACAAATGATTACCTCTCATCATTCACTACCACTACTTATTTTGTCTAAAATTGCCGCACACTGGATACTGACTGGTATTCCTATTATCCTATTATCACCTTTATTAGGAATACTTCTTTTTTTACAAGGAGATAGTATTCAAGTATTAATGTTTACTTTACTATTAGCTACACCTAGTTTAAGTCTAATTGGTACAATTGGTGCCTCTTTGATTGTCGGCGTTAAAAACTCAGGTATGTTGTTATCTTTATTAATATTACCACTGTATATCCCGATCTTAATTTTTGCTTCAAGTGCAGTATCTCAAGCACAATTTGACTTAGAGATTTCTGGTCAATTATATTTCTTAGCTACCATTTTGATAGTAAGTTTAATGCTCGCTCCTTTTATAAGTGCCCTTGCATTAAAAATAAGTTTAGAATAACTCTTTACTTTTAAAAAATAATACCTATAATTCTCTAAAGCGCTGATTTGCCCCGATTGCTAGCGCTGTTACCAACGAGTAGCAAAAAAAAAGCTAAAGCAGGAATTCTCCTAGAAGAAGCCAGCTTAACAAAGGGTTTTTTAATTTTTACAGGAGTAAAAAATGATATTCACTTCAGAATCTGTTTCTGCCGGTCACCCAGACAAAGTTTGTGACCAAATTTCTGATGCTGTTTTAGATGCAGCATTATCTCAAGATAAAAATTCACGTGTAGCCGTTGAAACATTAGTTAAAGACAATCATGTTGTACTTGCTGGTGAAATCACCACAGGTGCAGATATTGATTACGACAAAATCGTACGTGATACGATTATTAGTATTGGCTATGACCAAGAAGAATACGGCTTCAATGGTCACACTTGTGATATTACTAATATGCTTGGTAGGCAATCTCAAGATATTGCAATGGGTGTTGATGAATCATCCGACCATGAGCAAGGTGCAGGCGATCAAGGTTTAATGTTTGGCTATGCTTGCAATGCTACTGATGTACTAATGCCAGCACCCATTCTATATGCACACCGCCTAGTAGAGCGTCAAGCAGAACTAATGAAGAATGGAACTCTACCATGGTTACGTCCTGATGCAAAATCACAAGTCTCTTGTCACTATGACGGACATAAAATCATTAGCATTGATGCGGTTGTTTTATCAACTCAACATGACGAAGATATCTCTCAAGCTGATTTAAAAGAAGCCATTATGGAAGAGGTAATCAAACCTGTTCTGCCTAGTGATTGGCTAACTAACGATACAAAATATCATATCAACCCAACGGGTCATTTTGTAATTGGTGGTCCAGTAGGTGATGCTGGTTTAACGGGTCGTAAAATTATTGTCGACACCTATGGAGGCATGGCGCGTCATGGTGGTGGTGCATTCTCTGGAAAAGACCCATCAAAAGTTGACCGCTCTGCTGCTTATGCAACACGCTATGTTGCTAAAAATATCGTCGCTGCTGGCCTTGCCGATAAGTGTGAGATCCAAGTCTCTTACGCCATTGGTGTGGCAGAGCCAACTTCAATTAGTATCGATACTTTTGGCACAGGAAATGTGTCAGATGAGACGATTGAAAGATTGGTGGCTGAGCATTTTGACCTACGCCCTAAAGGTTTAATCGCCATGCTTGATCTTAAGCGTCCAATCTACCAACAAACCGCAAGTTATGGTCACTTTGGACGCATAGAAGATGCAATCAGTTGGGAAAAAACTGATCGAGCACACTTACTTAAATAATCGTTTGAAGGTATAATCACCTTCTCGCCAAGGAGCGCTGCATTGGGAATTTTGTTAAAAATTTCTATCAGGCTTGGCAATCAAAACGGCGCTCATTTTTATTATGCTTTATAGGAGATAAAAATGAGCAACCCTACTCTAGATAACAACGACTACAAAGTTGCCGATATGGCACTGGCTGATTACGGCCGTAAAGAAGTAGAATTAGCTGAAGCCGAAATGCCAGCACTAATGGCTTTGCGCGCAAGATATGCAAGCGAACAACCGCTTGCTGGTGCTAAAATTTTAGGCTGTATTCACATGACCATCCAAACAGCAGTTTTAATGGAAACCTTGGTTGATCTAGGTGCCGAAGTGCGCTGGTCAAGTTGTAATATTTTTTCAACCCAAGATCACGCAGCAGCCGCTATGGTAGCAGCTAACATTCCAACTTTTGCTTGGAAAGGTGAAACGGAAGAAGAATTCTTATGGTGTATCGAACAAACGATTTTATCTGATGGCAAACCTTGGGATGCCAACATGGTATTAGATGATGGTGGCGACTTAACTGAAATGCTACATGATAAATACCCCCAAATACTTAATGATATTCACGGCATTAGTGAAGAAACCACCACAGGTGTTCACCGTCTACTCGAGATGATGGAAGAAGGTACACTTAAAGTGCCGGCTATCAATGTGAATGATTCAGTAACTAAATCAAAAAACGACAATAAATATGGTTGCCGTCATTCGTTAAACGACGCTATCAAACGTGGCACTGATATGCTGATGTCAGGCAAAAAAGCATTAGTAATTGGTTATGGTGATGTTGGCAAAGGCTCGGCTCAATCACTTCGTCAAGAAGGCATGATTGTTAAAGTCTCAGAGATTGATCCAATCTGCGCCATGCAAGCTTGCATGGATGGGTTTGAAATTGTATCTCCTTATAATAATGGCATTAATACAGGCACAACCGCTGGCATTAATACTGACTTATTAGGCTCAACTGATTTAATCGTTACCACAACTGGCAATATCAACGTGTGTGATAACGCTATGTTGCAGACGCTCAAATCAGGCGCTGTGGTTTGTAATATTGGCCACTTTGATAATGAAATTGACACCCAATATATGCGTGACAACTGGCAATGGGATGAGGTTAAACCGCAAGTTCATCGTGTGTTTAGAAGCGATGATAAAAATGATTACTTAATTTTATTATCTGAAGGTCGATTAGTTAACTTAGGTAATGCAACGGGTCATCCTTCTCGTATTATGGACGGTTCATTTGCTAACCAAGTGCTGGCACAAATGCACCTGTTTGATGCAAAATTTGCATCACGTGGTGGCAATATTTACGTTGAAGTACTACCTAAAAAACTAGATGAAGAAGTAGCAGCTGGTATGGTGGGTGGCTTTGGCGGTGTATTAACACAAATGACAGATGCTCAAGCTGACTATATTAATGTACCTAAAGACGGTCCTTTCAAACCGGAGTCATACAAGTACTAAAACTTAGTTAATATCTAAAAAAAATGCGAGATTTTTCTCGCATTTTTATTGTCACTTTAAAAATTTCATATTTTTACATGAGGTTTCAAAAAAACAACTCAATAATTTTGTTACTTAATAAATATTTCTTTTTGGTACATTATTGACAAATCGTTTTTTTTTTTTGCTATAATTGCCTTGTTATTAAAATCGTCATGTTTTTAATAACACGACTAAAGGGCTAAATATCTCCATATATTATTTAACCGCCTTTTTAGTTTTTTGGGGGTTTGAACTTAATTCTTCTCGGCTTTAATTAAAGCCCCCATTCTTTAACTCTAAAGCTCTTTTCAAATAAATCATACACACAGTTTTGATGCGGTAAAATTTTTGTTATTTTTCTGTTGATTCTAAATGTCAATTTCAGACTTAGATGCAAGCGCATCGTTTCAAAATTTAATTTTAAAACTGCAATCATTTTGGGCTTCGAAAGGCTGCACTTTGTTACAACCTTTTGACATGGAAATGGGCGCTGGAACTTTCCATCCTGCCACTTTTTTACGTGCAATTGGACCTGAGCCTTGGAAAGCGGCCTATGTTCAGCCATCTCGTCGTCCAACAGATGGTCGTTATGGTGAAAATCCAAATCGACTTGGACACTATTACCAATTTCAAGTACTACTTAAGCCGTCACCTAAAGATATTCAAGACCTCTATTTAGAATCACTTGCTGAAATCGGTATTGATCTTACAATGCATGATGTACGCTTTGTGGAAGATAATTGGGAATCGCCAACACTTGGTGCTTGGGGACTAGGCTGGGAAGTTTGGTTAAACGGTATGGAAGTTTCTCAATTTACCTACTTTCAACAAGTGGGTGGCTTATCTTGCAAACCTGTATCAGGTGAATTAACTTACGGCCTTGAGCGCTTAGCTATGTACTTACAAGGCGTCGACAGTGTGTTTGATTTAGTCTGGGTAGAAGGCGTAAGTTATGGTGATGTGTTTCATCAGAATGAAGTGGAACAATCAAAATACAATTTTGAGATTGCTAATACCGATGTACTTTTTAGACAGTTTGATGAGGCTGAAACTATGAATGAAAAATTAATTGAGGAGTTGCTACCCTATCCAGCCTATGAACAGGTAATGAAAGCATCACATTTATTTAATCTGCTAGATGCTAGGCATGCCATCAGCGTTACTGACCGTGCTCGCTTTATTCGCCGCGTACGCGCCATGAGTCAAAAAGTGGCACAAGCCTATTATGACTCTCGTGAAGCGTTAGGATTTCCAATGGTAGAGAAATAGCATGAATTTATTTTCACAAATCTATCTAAGAGTTCTTAATTGGGCTGAAAGTCAATATGCCGTTTACTATTTATCGGTCGTTAGTTTTTTAGAATCAAGCATTCTTCCTTATCCACCACCTGACGTGTTGTTAGCGCCCATGGCACTAAAACAACCTGATAAAGCTTATAAATTTGCCTTTATTTGTACTGTTACATCAGTATTAGGAGGGTTAGCCGGCTATCTACTAGGAGAGGTATTATTACAATTTTTACTTGGATTTGAATTGGTTAAACCAGAGACAGTAGAGATGGTTAAAAAATGGTTTGATGATTATGGTTTTTGGGTAGTGGGTGTTGCTGCATTTAGTCCTATTCCCTATAAGTTAGCCACCATTACCGCTGGCACAATGTCAATGGCGATATTGCCATTTATTGTTATATCGCTAATTGCTCGTGGCGCAAGATACTACCTTGTCTCAGCACTAGTAAGAGCATATGGCAAACAATGTGACGAATGGCTACAAAAATATATTGACCGTTTAGGCTATATTCTTATCGTTGTTATTGCAATTAGTGCTTGGTATGCTAGTTAAAATTCTCAGCATTTTTATTGTTTCAATTTTAATTAGTGGATGTTTTTCATCTACTAAAAAAGAAGTTGTTATTATTGACAAATCATTTAATCAGCAAAATATAGATAAAAACATCTGGTCAGATAACACGCTTAATACTGAAAAATCTAAGAAAAAAATAAAGTCTAGTAAAAGTTGGTCTATTCCTGTTGAAGGAAAAATTATCAAAAAATTTTCCAAAAAAAATAATCATCTAGGACTGACCTTTAATACTAAACCAGGTCAAAAAGTTCGAGCAATTCGTGATGGCGTAGTGGCCTACAGCGGCGATAAAATGAAAAGCCATGGGAAGATGGTTATTATCAAACACCCTCTTGGTTTTTACAGCTCCTATACACAAAATAAAAAAATCAAAGTTATTGATGGCGATAAAGTTAGTAAAGGACAAGTAATTGCCAGTACTGGAGAAGCTCCTTTTTATTTTGAAATGAAAAAATTCTCAACACCTATTAACCCGCTCAAATACTTGAAATAACAGTTAAAATAAGCCCATGAATGAATTCTTGCAAAATATGACACCTTACCAAACTGTTGGTATTTTATTTGCCGTTGCTTTTGTGGTGCACATCTTATTAGGTTTTTTTCTAAAACAAATAATTGCCCACACCAGTAAAACCAAAAATAAACTGGATGATCATTTAATTAATGCAATTTCTCCTCCACTTAAGGTGCTAATATGGTTCGGATGGATTTATTTTTCCACCTATTCCTTTAAAGGACAAATACAAATATTAACCCAAATTGTTGAATACATTGATATTACTCCAATCTTTATTATTACCTGGGGCATTATTCGTGTGGTCTCCGGCATGGAATCTTACATGCTTGAAAGTAAAACAAACGTTGATAATGACTCAGTTAGACTATTTTCACGCTTGATAAAAATCTTAATTGTTGTTGCAATCTTACTTGGTATTGCTCAATACCTAGGATTTTCTATCTCTAGCTTACTAACCTTTGGTGGTGTGGGTGGTATTGTGATGGGTTTCGCCGCTAAGGACATGCTAAGTAATATTTTTGGTGGGCTGATGATTCAAATGGATAAGCCTTTTTCAACTGGCGATTGGATTCGCTCAGATAAGTTTGAAGGCACAGTTGAGAAAATCGGATGGCGTATGACGCGTATTCGCACCTTTAGCAAAAATCCGGTTTATATTCCCAATTCTATTTTTGCCTCAATCCCAATTGAAACACCATCACGTATGACCAATCGTCGCATTAAAGAAGTGATTGGTATTCGTTATGATGATATTGCACAAATGCCAGAAATTGTAACTGAAGTAGAAGCACTATTAAAGGCGCATAAAGATATTGATCAGTCTGAATCTCTACGCGTGTACTTTAATTACTTTAATGCCTCATCACTTGATTTTAATGTTTACGCCTTTACCAAGACCACTAGTAAGAATGAATACCAACGCGTTAAACAACAAATATTACTTGCTGTAGCGGATATTATCGCCCAACACAAAGCTGAGATCGCTTACCCAACGCAAACGCTACATATTCAAAAGTAATGCCGCTATCTAAATTACACATTCGCACTTTCGGGTGTCAAATGAACGAGTACGACTCAGATAAAATGATTGATGTACTTAAACACTCACATGGCTTGGAATTAACTGATGACGCACTTGAAGCAGATGTGCTTTTACTAAA
>CAZOAA010000006.1:0-63416 GCA_964577715.1 uncultured Candidatus Thioglobus sp.
TATTATAAAGTCAATATATAATTAAAATTTTATATGATTTTTATTCTAAAATTTTTAATAAAAAACCTTATAAAACAATAACTTATATAAAAGTTGAGTTATTTGCTAAATATTTATTAAAAATAACAAACACAACGTATTTTAATCATATAAAATTCCGATTAAAAGTTTATTTTCTCACTTAAAAAATAGGTTAACTATGAGCTTACCAATTGCACCCTTAGTAACATCAATTTTATTAACTTTTTCACTCTCTTCCCAAGCGCAAATTCTCAACCAAAATCCCGACGGATTTGACTCTGTTTACAGTACACAAACTGTTAGCGGAATGTCACTAGATAAAAGAGCGCTTTTAGGCGGTTCAGTTATCTCCTCTGCTCAGGTTAATTTATCAGCCCAAGTTTCAGGTGATGTATTAAGTGTTAGTGGTAAAGAGGGAGATATGTTTAAGCAAGGTGCTACTTTAGTCACTTTAGAACAAGAATCTATTCAAGCTCAAAGAGATTCTGCTTATGCTGAAATTGCATCAGCCAATGAAGCGCTTAGAAATGCCGGTGTGCAATATTCACAATCTATCGTTTCTCCAAATTCAAACGGCATGTTTGGCGGTATCCCCGGTATGTTCTCTATGTTTACTGACCCCATGTTAAAAATGAGCGGCCAAGGCAACCCTGAGTTTGATAAATTTGCTAATAGAACTTCTCGATACACTGATTATCAACAATCTAAAAATAGATTAAAGCAAGCCGAGCTTAAGTTAAAACAAATTGAAGAGCGCCTTGAAGATGCAAATGTAGTCGCGCCATTTGACGGTGTTATTGTGGCAAAAAATATCAATAAAGGTGATGTGGTTCAGCCAGGGCAAACTTTAATGAAGTTTTCTAATATTAAAGATCTTCAAGTAGAAGTCAACGTTCCGTCTCGTTTAGTTAGAAGTTTAAAGCTTCATAAGAAATACCGTATTAAACTAGATATTGCCAATATCGTTGTTGATGCTGATTTAGCGCAAATTTATCCAATAGCTGACAATACTAAACACAGTGTTAAAGTGAAATTTAATTTACCAGAAGGTATTCCAGTATTGCCAGGTGCCTACGCAGAGGTAGAGATTTTTGAAACTGATTCTGGTATCTTAACGCCAGTTATTTTAGAGGCTGCAATTATGTGGCGCTCTAGCTTACCCAGTGTTTTTGTTATTAATCCAAAAACAGGCAAAACAGAGTTAAGATTTATCCGATTGGGTGAACAAGTAGGTAAAAGCAAAAAAAGTGTTTTATCTGGCTTAAAGATTGGCGAGAAGATTGTCACCAATCCGAATATCTTAATGGTTTCAGGAATGAATATCTAACTAAATTATGCCACATCAGCATCATCAGCACGACGACTTATCAAAAGATAAGAACATAAAAACAGAATTTATTAAAGAAGCTTATAGAGATTATGAGCTTGGTACTGCAGGTAAATTAACTAAAGCCTTCATTACCTCGCCACTTTCAATTATTATCTTCTTTGCTATGCTAGGTGCAGGCATTATAGGTTTGATCTCAACACCTAGACAAGAAGACCCCCAAATCTCTGTCCCACTCATTGATCTTTTCGTTGAGTATCCTGGTGCTTCATCTGACGAAGTTTCAAATATTATCGTTAAGCCTTTAGAGCGCTTGATGTCTCATATTCTTGGCGTTAAACACGTGTATTCTGTTAGTGATAAAGGCCAAGGTATTATCACTGTAGAGTTTGACGTAGGGCAAGACATGAATGCCTCTATTATTAAAGTACGTGATAAGATGCTGGCTAATCTTGATTTCATGCCACCTGGTGCACGAAAACCCCTTATTAAACCAAAAGAAATAGATGATGTTCCAATTATCAATCTAACTTTATGGTCTAAAACCTTAGATGATGGGCAGTTGCGATCCTTAGGATTAGAGCTATTACAACAACTTGAAAAAGTAAAAGATACCAATAACGGTTTTGTTGTTGGCGGGCGCAAAGAAGCATTTCATATTGATGTCTATCCAGGAAGACTAGCTGGTTATGGTGTGTCTATCCAGCAAATTGCAGGCACGATTAGCTCTGCTAATATTAGTAAGCATACGGGCGACATTGAGCTCAATGGTATGAAAATGGAAGTCTACTCGGGAGACTTTTTTCATAAGGTTGAAGACATTGAAAACTTAGTGGTAACAGTATCTGATGGAATGCCTATCTACGTGCGTGATATTGCAGATGTATACTATGCTCCAGAAGAGACTATGCGTATGGTTAATTACTATACAGGCAAAGCAAATAAAACCGATCAAAAAGCCTCTGGAGAACAAGCTGTTACTATTGCTGTTGCTAAAAAATATGGCACCAATGGTGTTGAAGTGGCAGAAAACATCTTGGCCAAGGTAGAAGAGTTAAAAGGGCGCCTAATCCCCGATAATGTCCATGTGAGTGTTACTCGAAATTACGGTAAGTCTGCTAAAGATAAAGTAAATGCACTGATTAAGAAGCTATTTATTGCTACAGGCGCTGTTACAGTATTAGTTTGGTTTGCATTGGGTGCGAGACCTGCTATTGTTGTAACGCTAGTTATTCCAGTTGTATTATTAATGACTATTTTCTCTGCTTGGATTTTAGGCATGACTATTGATAGAGTAAGTTTATTTGCACTTATTTTTTCAATTGGTATTTTGGTAGATGATGCAATTGTGGTTACCGAAAATATTTATAGACGTTGGCTAATTGATAATAAAATCACAATAGCGACCGCAGTTGACGCCGTACGTGAAGTGGGCAATCCAACCATTCTTGCAACTTTTACAGTAGTTGCAGCGTTAGTGCCAATGGCCGCAGTTAGTGGCATGATGGGTCCGTACATGGCACCAATTCCTGTACTGGGTTCAGTAGCAATGATGTTCTCATTATTTGCAGCGTTTGTATTTGCGCCATATTTTATTATGAAGTTTGTACCACCACTAAATGTACTTCATAAAATGCATGAAAAGGAAGAAAAAGAAGCTAAAAAATTACACGAATTTTTCCATAATGCTATTACAAAATTATTTAATGTCAAACTCTACGGTATGACATTTATGATTGGCCTTATTGTTGCATTCTTTTTGTCAATGTCAATGTTCTACACAACTTCAGTTCCCGTTAAAATGCTACCGTTAGATAACAAATCTGAGTTTGGTGTTGTGCTAGATATGCCAGATGGCACTGCATTGGCCGATACAGCCTCCACATTGCATAAGATGGCCCAAGTGCTTCGAAAGGTGCCAGAGGTTGTTGCTATTCAGTCATACACAGGTACTGCTAAACCATTCGATTTTAATGGCTTAGTTCGTCATTATTATTTAAGAAAAAACTCTTCAGAAGGTGAACTTCAAATCCAATTGGCAGAAAAATCTGATCGCGATAGATCCAGTCATGAAATTGCATTAGAGGCTAGAGATCTAGTTAAACAAATTGCTACTGATGCTGGTGCAAACTACGCTGTAGTAGAAATGCCGCCAGGTCCACCAGTATTGCGTCCTGTTGTTGCAGAGGTTTATGGCCCTGACAAACAAACACGCCGTCAACTTGCTCGTGATTTGACAGAGTTATTCAAAGAGTCTGACACCATGACAGATATTGATAACTTAATACGCGATGAATATCCAGTTATTAATTTTCAAGTGGATACAGAAAAAGCCTCTAGATTTGGCGTTAGTGTGCAAACCATTCAGCAGACTCTAGCAATGGCAATGAGCAATTACAATGTAGGAAGTATTCGCCTTAAAAACGCCTTAGAGCCTTCTTCTATTCGCTTGCAAGTGCCACTATCCAAACGCTCGCAATTGTCTTATTTGACTCAACTTCCTGTGCCTTCTCAGCACGGAGGTATGATTCCAATATCAGAGCTTGGATCTTTTGCCTTTAAAAAACAGGATGATTTAATTTTCCATAAAGACTTAGCAGATGTTGAGTATGTATTAGGCGAGCCTATTGGCCGCTTAAGTGCACCTATTTATGCCATGATGGGTGTAGATGATTTGTTACTAAGATATCAAACCATTGATGGTAAAGAGTTGCAGGGTGAATATTTAGGTCCACCTGAAGATCAAACATTACCAGGTTTTGAATGGGGCGGTGAGTGGACTGTCACTTATGAAACCTTCCGCGATATGGGCACAGCATTCGGCGTGGCATTGGTTGTAATTTATATGCTAGTGGTATGGCAGTTTGGTAACTTTATTATTCCTGCAGTGATTATGGCGCCAATTCCATTAACACTACTGGGTATCGTACCTGGGCACTGGTTATTAGGCGCAGAGTTTACTGCAACCTCAATGATTGGTTGGATTGCCTTAGCCGGTATCATTGTACGAAACTCTATTTTATTAGTAGACTTTACCGTACAAGAATATGCAAAAGGTGTGCCGTTTTTTGATGCGGTGATTGGCTCTTGTAGTTCTCGTACACGTCCGATCCTAATTACTGCTTTTGCATTAGTAGGTGGCTCTAGCGTAATCTTGTCAGACCCAATCTTCCAAGGTATGGCTATCTCATTACTTTTTGGTGTACTTATCTCCACAGTATTGACGCTTATTGTAATTCCATTAGGAACATTATCAGCAGGCGAAGCTTCATGTCGTAATATCGCGGTTAATATAGGCCTAATTCCAGGTGATAAAGATGCAGATGCTAAATACAACGTAGCAAAACCTGAAAAGAAAAAAGAAGATAAAGCTGAGAGGGCTTCTAAAACTAAAGAATGGGCTAAAAATTTCATTGATAAGAAAAAGAAAAGCAAAGAAAAAGACGAAGGTGACGACAAGAAAATAGACACTAACGGCCTATTAAAGAAAGAGGATAAAAACGATCTGTAAGATCTGATAAAAATCTTTTAAAGATATTACCTAATAAAAAGCCAATATCAGTTCCCTGATATTGGCTTTTTTATCGGCGAAAAATTATTAAAATTTAGGAGAAGGTAAATTGACATTAGCCAAGAGAGAGGCTGCCATGGGGTATTTTTTAATGCGACTGGTTTTTCTTGATTAAAACTAGCTAACCATAGTAAAGTAACGCTCTATCGTATCTAAAACTGCGTTTTATAAGACTCAAAATTCCGATTTAAGGGTTTAATTATGGTTTTTGACTAAACAGGGTAGGGTGGTGTTAAAAATTTAGCAAATATTGCAAATTACAGTAAAAAAATTATTACTTGCTAAGACAAATACACCTTTTACTATTTTTTATAAGTAGAAGGTGTAAAACTTAAAAATAATGTGAGTAAAAGTTTTTTGTTAATTGTCTTTGTGAACGTGCTCAATAAATACTTTTTCTCCAGCGCTAATACAGCCTAGTGGAATAACTACTAAGGTTAATAATGTAGAAACAAACACACCAAAGAGTAATGAAACAGCCATACCTTGGAAGATTGGATCAAACAAAATAACCATAGAACCAAGTATTAGTGCAAAAGCAGTAATTAGAATTGGTCGAGTTCTGGACTTGGCTGAAAGGATAACTGCATCCATTAAAGGCATGCCACCACGGAATGCGTTGGTAGTAAAGTCAACCATTAAAATAGAGTTTCGCACAATGATACCGGCTAAGGCAATCCAACCAATCATTGAGGTTGCAGTAAACTCTGCGCCTAATAACCAGTGCCCAGGTACGATACCCAGTAGTGTTAATGGAATAGGGGACATAATGATTGCCGGAATAGTAAAGTTACCAAATGCCCAAACTACCAGCATATAAATAGCAACTAATGCCACACCAAAAGCCATACCCATATCACGGAAGGTTTCATAGGTTACTGTCCATTCTCCAGTCCATTCAAAAGAACTTTGTTTGTCATTCTCTGGCGCTCCTGTGTATTCACCACTACGGAGCTCTACACCATCAGGAGTAACATAGCCTTTTTCTTCAAGGATTTTTTCCACATCAAGCATAGCATAGATTGGTGCGCCTAATCGACCCACAGCATCACCAACTACAAACTCAACCTCTCTTAAGTCTTTATGAAAAATGATTGGATCACGCTTAACTTTAACAAACTTTCCTAACTCAGAGAGTGGAATGGTTCTTTGATCCATTGTCATAATAGGTAAATCACCTAAACGATGCAGGTTAGATCTTTTCTCAACGGGAATAGTTAGTACAATATTAGTTGGCTCAGAAGTTAGCGAGTTAAAGATACTACTTGCTTTAAATTCACCCATTACCATGGCTAAATGCTGATTAATTGTTTTAACTGAAATACCTTGGCGTGAGGCTTTTTCACGGTCAATGTCAAAGCGCCAAGTCTCCATTGAAGTGCTGCGCATTAAATTATCAACATCAGCAATAATTCCAGATTCACGGAATATTTGCGTGATTTCACGCGCTACTTGTCGTCTAGTTTGTGCATCTGGACCGTGAATCTCTGCAACAACGGTTTGTAGTACTGGTGGCCCTGGTGGCATTTCTACAACGGTAATTGACACTCCTTCTGCTTGCGCAATTGCTTGTAGTTGTTCACGAACACTACTAGCAATCTCATGACTAGTACGATCACGCTTGGTTTTATCAGTTAGTTGAATAGCAATCTCTGATTGCCAAGGAAATTGACGTAAATAATAATGACGCACTAAGCCGTTAAAATCAAATGGCTGAGCTGTACCAATATAGTTTTGTGTAGCTATAATTTCTTCAATATTATCTAACTGTGAAGCAATTTTATTGGTGAAGTTTGCTGTCGTTGGAAGTGCAGTGCCATCTGGCATATCAATCACAATACTGAAGTTTGACTTATCATCAAAAGGTAGCATTTTTACTGGAACAGCTGTATTGTAAAACATATAAGTAGCGCCAAAAAAGCTTAAGAATAATCCTAATAAAAATCCATAACCTTGTGTTTTATTTGTAGCAAGACTAACAATAACTTTACGAAAAAAGACATCCATTTTTTCATCAATTTTTTCGTCTCTCTCTTCCATCTGACGTAGTTTTTCCATGCTAGGGATAATTCTCATGGCTAGCCATGGTGCAAATACGAGAGCGGCCAATAACGAAAGTATCATAGCAACAGAACCCAGAGCTGGGATCGGCTCCATGTAAGGCCCCATCATGCCAGAGATGAATCCCATAGGAATTAGAGCTGCAACCACAGTGTAGGTAGCTAAAACAGTAGGGTTTCCTACTTCACGCACAGCATCAATAGCCACATCGGTATCCATAGAACCTGCCATTAGCCAGCGTCTATAAATATTCTCGACAATAACAATAGCGTTATCAACTAAGAAACCAATTGAAAAGATAAGTGCAAATAAACTAACTCTATCAATGGTGTAGCCCATTAACATGGCAACAAAAACAGTCGCAACTAAAACAACAGGAATGGTTAATAACACTACGATAGATGGCTTAATGCCAAGCGTAAGCCATACAAGTAGAGTAACAGCACCTGTTGCAATAAATAGTTTAAATAGCAAATCATTAACTTTTGTATTGGCACTTTCTCCATAATTACGTGTCACTTCAACATGAACATTACTAGGAATTAAATACCCCTTTAGGCTTTCAACTTCAGCAAGAATATTGTTGACCACACTAACGCCGTTAGACCCTCGTTGTTTTGCAAGCGCAATTGTCACAGCTGATGCGTTATGAATTGGCTTTCCATAGTTGCTAGCAAGCCCAGTAGAGAAGGTGACAATTTCTTTAGTTTCTTGCGGGGCTTCAACAACATCGGCAACATCTCTTAAGAAAACTGGCGTACCTTTGTGTTGCCCTACAACCAATTGTTTAATGTCGCTAACTTTTTTTAGATATCCACCTGATTCAACATAAAGAAATTTATTATTAATTTCTACAGATCCAACCGTATGCCCAGTATTTGCAGTTTGTATGGCTTGAACAATTTGCCCAGGACTCACGCCAAAACCTGCTAGTCTTTCTGGGAGAATTTCAACACGCATTTGGTTTGAACGGCCGCCTGTTACAAAACCTACACCTGTTAAAGGTACGCGTTTTAGATGCTGAAGCACACTAACACCCAATACTCTAAGTTGGTCATCTTCTACATCTTCAGACCATAGGGTAAGTGTAACTGAAGGCACATCATCCACTTCCTTTGGCTTGACCATAGGTGGATCAATTCCCACAGGTAGCAAATCAAGGTTAGACTGGATCTTACTATGAATTTGTACAATAGAAGGGCCCATAGGCTCTCCTACTTTAAATTGAACTGTGATAATGCCATATTCACGATCACTGGCAGAGTAAACATGTTTAACGTTAGGAATCTCACTCAAAACCCTTTCAAACGGATCAATAACTTGTGAAGAAACCTCATTAGAAGAAAGACCTGGCGCTGGAAAAAAGATATCAATCATCGGCACTGAAATTTGTGGGTCTTCTTGTCGTGGTGTAGCAATTAACCCCCAGATACCTATTGCCATCATGGCAATAAATAACAGAGGAGATAGTGGCGAATGAATAAAACTTCTAGCTAGACCGCCAGAAAAGCCAATATCTTTATCATCGATAAAAGTTTTAGATTCCTCTTGATCGTTATTTGGTTTTTTATTAGATTCTTGCATAGGTATTATTTATTTCTAATAGTTGCAGCAGAGGATGGATTTTTAAGAACCATTTCTCCCGGATAAACGCCGGAAAGTACACTTGTCCATCCGTTATCAGATTTATCGCCAATACGGATAAGTCGTGTTTCTAGCTGACCATCTTTTTGTACATAAATAGTAGGTAGTGATCCACGTAAAGTAATAGCAGAGCTTGGTATGGTTACCAGTTCTATTGAATTTTGAGAAAGCTCAGGAATCATAACTTCAACATACATTCCTGGTGAAGCAGGTGTATTTTTTGGCAACGCAAACTTAACTGTAATAGTGTGCCCCATAGCATCAGCCATTGGGAATATGCGCACAATACTAATTGGCGTTGTTTTTTCGCTTTGATCTAGTCGTGCTTTAAGTGTCATACCTTTAGTAAGTCCTTTAACTAGGCGAGCAGGTACCTCAGCGCGAATTTGCAACTGTGAAGTATCGCCATAAAGAAACATAGGAACGCCCGGTTGTGCTGGCTGACCAACCTCTACCATTTTTCTTAAAATTACACCATTAAATGGAGCCACTATAGTGGCATTAGAAATATTTTCATCTAATTCACGAAGCCCTGCCAATGCTTGAAGGTGTGCATTTTTAGCAGTTTCTACCTGTACTTCCATTGCTAAAAGGTTTGTTCTTCTTTGTACAGTGGAATCTCCTTCTCCAGACATACTTCTCATCGGATCTGAGAACATGCTAATCATGCTAGGCATACCGGCTAGCATTGCATTTGATTGTGAATTTGGATTTTGTCTTTCGTTATAAAGTTGCATTTGTGCATTTCGAATGCCGGCACTAGCGCTTGCAACTTGAGCTTCGGCTTGTTCTCTTTTAGCCATCATTGCTGCAATATCCTGCCTTGCTAATTGAGCACCTTGTTTAAAAGAATCGCCTTCTTCACCAGCAATAAAAATAATGTCACCAGGCATTTTGGCTACTAAATTAACCTCTAAATGAGGAATAACTGTTCCACCTAGGGAGGTGAATGAGCCAATACGACTAGTTTTTGCAGCAACAAATTCTGCAGAAAATGAAACTTGTGAAATACTAATTAGTAATGCAAAAAAACCAATGTGTTTTGTCAGGGATATTTTCATAATATTTATTTTTTAATTAAAAACATAGGGCTGATTCTACCAGTAATGGCGCCTTTATGTTGTATTTTGAGTTTTTTTTAAATGACTTAGTTTAGTTAACTAAATGACCTTGAGCTTGTAAATCAGCATGATAAGAGGATCGTACCATTGGGCCACTGGCCACTTGAGAAAACCCCAAATCTGTTGCAATAGACTTGTATTCATTAAATTGCTCAGGAGTAATGTATTCCTCTACAGCCAAATGGTGTTTGCTAGGTTGTAAGTATTGGCCAAGTGTTAGCATATCAACATTATGTGCACGCAAATCTGAAAGCACATTAATAACCTGTTGTTTGGTTTCACCCACGCCCAGCATTAGGCCAGATTTGGTAATTACTTGAGGGTGTTGCCATTTAAAGTCTTGTAATAAATCAAGAGAAGATTGATAATCAGCTCCTGGTCGTACTTTAGGATACAAACTAGGCACCGTTTCTAAGTTGTGATTAAATACATCAGGCGCTGATAATTTGAACGCTTCGAGTGCTTTATCAACTCTACCTCTAAAATCAGGTGTAAGTATCTCTATTTTGACTTGTGGGGTGGTTTGTCTAATTTGATTAATGCATTGTTTAAAATGCTCAGCACCTCCATCTCTTAGATCGTCACGATCTACTGAAGTAATTACCACGTATTTAAGCGCCATTTTTTCAATGGTTTGTGCCAAATGTTGAGGCTCGGCAATATCAAGCGGTTTGGGTTTTCCATGTGCAACATCGCAAAACGGACATCGGCGTGTACAAATTTGCCCCATAATCATAAAAGTAGCTGTGCCATGATTAAAGCATTCACTTAGATTAGGGCACTGCGCCTCTTCACAGACGGTAAATAGTTTTTGATTTCTAAGTGTTTTTTTAAGTTTATCCACTTTACCGCCAGAAGGGTGTTTAATGCGAATCCAATTTGGTTTTCTTAGTGGAGTGCGCGTAGCATCTGGTTTAATTTTTAAACGCTGTGTTTTTGATTTGCCTTTTAAAGCTTTAATTTCAATTTCTTGTGACATGCTTAATCAGGATTTGAGTCAGTTCGTTAGCAATTGTTTTAAAACTCACATTATCCGTTAAATCACTTAGTTGTGTTACTTTCAATCCTTCATATCCACAAGGGTTTATTTGTGTAAAAGGAGACAGATCCATATTTATATTTAAACTTAACCCATGATAAGTGCCACCATTTTTAACTTTTAGTCCAAGAGCAGCAATTTTAGCATCATCAACGTACACACCAGGTGCACCTGATTTTAAGTGTGATTGAATATTGTATTTTGACAATAATTCCATGATTGAATTTTCAATAATAGACACCATTTTTTTTACTCCAATGCCTAATCGTTTAAGGTCGATCAAGCAATAGATAATGAGCTGTCCTGGGCCATGATAAGTAATTTGTCCGCCACGATCAGTATTAATAATAGGTATATTGCTTTTTTTAAGTAAGTGCTCATTCTTGCTAGAAATACCATGAGTAAAAACACTAGGATGCTCAACAACCCATAATTCATCTTCAGTATCTTGAGTGCGCTGAGCATTAAAATGTTTCATCTTTTCCCAAGTCAAAAGGTAGTCTTGTTGGGCTAAATTAACAACTTTCATTACAGAAGTTTTTTAAAGCACATAAGCCACTAGAGGGCAGTCTTGCAAATCTTTGTATATTAAGTCTAATTGGGGCCTACTAGAGGCAATAATACGGATTGTCATAGAAACATATTTACCTTTAGAACTATGTTTGGTTTTGATCTGATTGGGATGTAATTTATCTGTATGTTTTTCAATAATTGAACAAACAGTTATATTGAGTTGCTCATGGTCTTTACCAAAAATCTTTAGCGGATAATCGCAGGGAAAATTAAAAATCTCCTCACTACTTAAATTAGACGTATTCATATCAGGTAATTTTATATTCTATTACGGTAGAATAGGGTCAGTTTTAATAATTTCAAGTAATCATTAGCTTTAAATATGCGCCCAGAACAAGTCAGCAAAATCCTTACCCAAGAGTTTGAATCAGTCATTGATGGTCATCACACACCAGTAATGTTGTGGGGTGCTCCCGGTATTGGCAAGTCTCAAATCATCTCACAAGTGGCTACCCAGCATAATGTTTTGATGATCGATATTCGTCTTTCACAAATGGAGCCCAGCGATCTTCGTGGTATCCCTTTTAAAAATGGCGAACAAGTTGATTGGGCTATTCCTTCTTTATTACCAAATGCTAAGCATCATGGGGATAAAGGAATCTTATTTCTTGATGAGATTACCTCAGCACCACCCACGGTATCAGCTGCAGCATATCAGCTAATTTTAGATCGTCGTTTAGGTGATTATGTTGTGCCAGACGGTTGGGTTATTTTCGCTGCTGGTAATCGCCAAGGTGATCGTGGCGTTACTTACTCAATGCCAGCGCCACTGGCCAATCGTTTTTCTCATTATGAACTTGATGTTAATCTCGACGACTGGGTGGCTTGGGCTTATAAAAACAACATTGATGAGCGAATTATTGGTTTTCTGCGTTACCGACCTGAACATCTATTTGAGTTTGATCCAGCGCACAATCCTGTGGCTTTCCCATCACCAAGAACTTGGGAATTTACCCATCGTGCACTTAATAAATTTGATGGCAATCTGACTTTATTTAGAGAAGCGGCCAGCGCTTGTGTGGGTGAGGTAGCTGGTGTTGAAGTTGCTACTTTTATCGAGCACCTTGAAGACCTGCCAGATCTTGATGCGATTGTAAATGGTGAGGCCGTTCCTATTCCAGAAGCTATTGATCTTCAATATGCTATCTGCTCAGCACTAGTAGGCAGGGCGATTAGCGTTAAAGACAAAGATAATGCTAAGCAAGTTTGGGGCAATATTCTTAACTTTGCGCGTGACTTTCCACAAAAAGAGCTAGGCGTAATGTTGGTTTCAGATATGCAACGTGCAATTGGTGAGCAGATTTTTGAAGTTCCTGAATTTTCTGACTGGGCTGGTCAAATTGCCAATGTAATGTTTGATTGATTTATATCAAGGTTTTATCTTGATTTGAGGGAAAAATAACACATCATAATAATCAAATAAATTTTAACTGATGATTAACCTCAACCAAAATAATCAATACTCAACCATTCCTTTTCTACGTTTAGGGTTTAGGCCTTTTTTCTTTGCCACAGGGGTAATTGGCGTATTATCGATGCTAATGTGGATGCTGTTTTATCCATCAATTATGTCGGTCAATAATATTAATCCAATTGATTGGCACGCCCATGAAATGATTTTTGCGTATTCTTCAGCAGTTACCGTTGGTTTTTTGCTAACTGCTAGTCGGAACTGGACAGGCGTGCAAACCTTATATGACAAGTCGTTATTATTGTTGTTGCTACTATGGACAGCAGGACGATTTCTACCTTTTATCGCCAATGAGCACCTTGTTTATCAGGCGATTATTGATACAAGTTTTTTACTTGTCGCAACCATTGCCATTGCCTATCCGATTGTTAAAGGCAAAAATTGGGCCAACATCAGTGTGGTGGCTAAAGTACTTCTACTGGCAGTTGCTCATATCTTATTTTATTTGGGCCTATTAGGCATACTTAATCAAGGTATGTATTTAGGTATATATTTGGGGTTTTATCTGATTATCAGTTTGCTATTTATGATGTCTAGAAGGTTGCTACCTTTTTTTATTGAAAAGGGTCTTGGATTAAAAACTGAGTTAAAAAATTATAAATTCCTAGATTTATCCAGTTTATTTTTGTTTTTAGCATTCATGGTAATTGAAATTTTCTTTGCTAGTGCATTAAGTACAATTATTGCAGGTATTTTGTTTGTTATTCATGCTGTGCGTATGTATAACTGGTATCACCCAAATATCTGGCAAAAATCACTCCTATGGAGTATTTATTTGGCGTATGGGTTTTTAACATTAGGTTTTGCTATTAATGTGATTACTTACTTTGCACCTATGGGCCCTAACCTTGATATTCACACCTTTGCTTTTGGTATTGCATTAATGGCACTTAGCATGATGGCACGTGTTACTCTGGGGCACACAGGGCGTAATGTATTTGACCCACCTAAGCAATTAAACTTTATGTTTATCTTGCTCAGTCTCTCTTTTGTTTTTCGTGTGCTAATGGTTGTATTTAGTATTGAGCATTATGTTGAGTGGATATTTATCTCACAAGTATTATGGGTTGGTTCTTTTGTGTTTTTCTTAATGATTTATGCACCCATGTTTTTTAAAGAAAGAGTTGACGGGCAGTTTGGCTGATGAAAATATCTCCAGAATTATTAATTCTTACTAGAGAGCATCATATTTCTCTATCGTTAGGTAATAAGGCAGTTAATACTGCTAAGTCCAAGAATAATGCTGATATTGAAGATTTGTGCCTACAAATATCAAAAACTTTTAGAGAGTCTTTTCACATGCATTTTGAAACTGAAGAATCAACAATCTTTGCACCACTCAAAGGCAAATCTAGTGAAATAGATGCATTATGTGAAAGACTCATCAAAGAACATCAACAGCTTTACCAATTAGCTGAGGGTTTAGTTGAGCATCCTCATCATCTAGCCGAGTTTGGTGAGTTGTTAAAAACCCATAGTCGAATAGAAGATAGGGAATTATTTCCCCATATAGACTTACTGAGTACAAGCGAACGACAAGCGGTTTTAAAAGCTAGTGAAAAGCATCTACCGGTTGCCAAAATATGAGCGATTCAGATCATCCTTTTTGGTCCAATGAAAAAAAATCATACACTCAAAAGGTTGAGGTCATTGCTGAGGATATTGTACAAGATGCTATACAAGATGTCGATCTTGAGCTCATAGAGGGCAAACTAACAAAAGCACGTACTCAGCTTATGCTTGATCAACCTTTTTTAGGCAATCTCGTCTTACGCCTACCTTTAGTTGCAGCAGATTCTTGGTGCAAAACCAGTGCCACTGATGCTAAAAAATTCTACTATAATCCTGGGTTCATTGATTCTCTAAATAATCATCAAATTAAATTTGTACTTATCCATGAGGCTCTACACTGTGCACTTACACACTTTGCACGCCGTGGTAATCGCACTAAACATATTTGGGATTTAGCCTGTGATTTTGCCATCAACCCACTCTTGGTTAAGGAGGGCTTTCACCCACCAGTTGATGTGCCAATTTTTCGCCAATATGAAGGCATGATTGCTGAAGAGATCTATCCGATGATTGATGATAATATCGATCAAGAGCCGATGGATCAACACCTGTATGACGATAAGGCTAATGACGAATCTAAAGAGTCTGATGGTGGTATGCGTAAAGATAACTTGCAAAAAGACAAAGAACAACAATCCGCTTCAGATACTCAATCAAATAACAATCAAGGTAGTGCCTCTCAACTTGCACAGCAACCACCTCCTTTAAAAGGTGATGAGGTTGATAAACTCGCTACCCAGTGGCAAAAAAACTTAGCCTCTAGTGCGCAGTTAGCACAGCAGGCTGGTAAGCTTGATGGCGAGTTTGCAAAGCTAATTGATTTCTTTTTGCAGCCTCAAGTATCTTGGCAGTCACTCTTAGCGCAATATATGTCAACTTTCGCTCGGGATGATTTTTCTTATTCACGCCCATCACGCAGAGCGGGTGAAGCGATTATGCCATCACTTAGATCGCACCAGCTTGATATCACCATAGCTATCGACACTTCTGGCTCTATTTCTCAAAATGAAGTCGATGAGTTTATCTCAGAAGTAGATGCAATCAAAGCCAATATTCGCGCCGGTATTACATTACTGGCTTGTGATGATAAATTATCTGAGCACTCACCGTGGCGTTATGAGGCCTGGGAAGAATTACAATTTCCGGCTTCACTCGGTGGTGGCAAAGGCACTAACTTTAACCCAGTATTTGACTATATCACCAAGCAAGATACACCATCAGATGTGCTTATTTACTTTACCGATGCCAAAGGCAAGTTCCCCGAGTTTGAGCCTGATTATCCAGTTTTGTGGCTTGTTAAAGGCAAAGAGCGTGTACCATGGGGCTCTCGTATCCAACTAAATTAAATCATGAGAGATTTTTCCGCCATTGAACTTGACGAATACCTAGAAGACAATCAACCATTGTTACTGGATGTGCGCGAGCAGTGGGAGTGGAACAAATGTCATTTTCAAGACTCAACACTATTACCGATGGGGCAAATCATGACTAATATTGATAAGTTAGACAAATCCCAAGAAACCGTCATTATTTGTCACCATGGCATTCGGTCGATGCAAGTCGCACGTTATTTTGAGTCAATCGGTTTTGAGAATATTATCAATCTTCGTGGTGGTATTGACGCTTGGGCCAAGCAAGTAGACAGCTCGATGGAGTTATACTAAAAACTGATCTCAAAGAATTCGTTAAATTTCCTTCGCTCTTTCTGTGCTTGATGAATATCCATCAGCTCAAACCTCAGCTTGGTGTTGGGTTGTTGCTGTGCAAGCTTAGCCAAATCCAATGAAAACACCGTGCCAATCTTCGGATACCCGCCAATGCTTGGCGTGTCTTTTAATAGGATAATTGGCAAGCCATCGGTGGCGATTTCTACACTGCCATAACTAATCCCCTCTGAGATCATTCGCTCTTTCTTAATCGCAATTGGCGCGCCACTCAAACGACACCCAGTTCGATCATTAGCGTTAGTAATCGTATAGTTTTGATTAAAAAACAAATCTCGCTGATTGGTGCTAAACTCACTAAATTGATAAGTTGGCAATAGCCTTAAGCTTATGTCTTGATTGTAGTTAGGGATATATTTTGGTGGAATAAAACGATAAGTCGCCTCATTAAATTCCCCACAAGGTAGCTCATCACCTGGCATTAATTTAGCACCAATATGCTCACGCAAATTCACCGACCTTGAGTCAAACAACATTGGTGTATCAAACCCACCTTTAACAGCCAAATACGCACGCACACCACTTTTAGCTATGTCCCAACTAAGAATATCACCTTTATGAATTTGTAATCCGTGCCACAGTTGTGCTGATTGATCGTTGATTTTAAAACCTAAATCCGCCCCTGTTACTGCCACAAAAGTGTCAATTAATGCTTCAAGCACCAACCCGCCAAAAGTAATCTCAACCACAGCATCATTAAAATGATTATTTAACAAATGATTACCCCAAGCATAAGCATGCTCATCCATCACCCCTGATTGGCTCATACCATGCTCGCCGTGACTTAGGCGCCCATAATCTTGCACAGTGGACAAAAAGCTAGATTTAACAACCTTAAAACTCATAATTGTCCACCGTTTTTTAGGTATTCGTCTTTTGTAATGGCGTAAAAATTCACCTTATCACCCACATGGAATTTATCAATATTTTCAGGATTATCGAGCGACAAATCTAACAGCGTTCGCCCAACAATATTCCACCCGCCAGATGAGTCAGTAGGGTAGATGGCGCTCTGACTATCAGCAATACCAACACTACCTTTAGGAATCTTAATTCTTGGTGTGGCTAGGCGAGGTGCTTGTATCTTTTTATCTACCTCGCCTAAGTAAGCAAAAACTGGGCTAAAACCAATCGCGTAAACCAAGTATTCTTTTGAGGTGTGAATCTCAATAAAATCTTCTAAATTCAGATTTTTCTCAGCTAATAATCGCTCCAGATCCAAGCCAACTTCCACACCGTAATACACGGGAATGTGTATTGTTTGAGGCTCTATAGTAGTGGCATTATTATCTTGTTGGTTTAAAAGACTCTCTACCTTATCAAAAAACGCCTGAAAACCAATTTTATTCAAATCGTAACTAACGTGCAGTGAAGTGTAAGAAGGGATAACATCAATAATAACGTCATTTAGCGTATTTTTTAACTGATTTGCAAAATTTCCGATTTTTTTAGGTAGCGAATCATCGATCTTATCGCCAAAATAAATCAGTATTGCATTTTCACCCGCTGAAACAATATTATGCATTTTTTAGCCGTATTAGCGCCTCTACAGAGGCTAAATTGTCGCTATGAAAGCAAATTGTATCGATTTTAAAAGATTTTTCAGCTAAAAACCGCTGATATTGCTCAACAATAGCATCAGTATCAGCTAAAACCGCGCCTTTTTCTCCTCTGGCAATCATGCACAACCCTTGATAGCCACGATCGGCAAAAACTTCATGTAAAAAATGCACATTTTCATTTTTTCCGAAATTTCTATTACCCGCTTGCACAACTAATTTTAAAGTTTCATCAATTGCTCTAATTACTTTGCAAATCACTCTCAATACTTCTGGATTTTCCATCATATCGTGATACAAAGCACCATGCGGTTTTACATACTCAAGCGTTGCGCTATTATCATGGCAAAGCTTTTGAAAGTTAGAGACTTGCGCATAAATCAACTCATACAATTTTTCATTGCTTAACTTATGACTAACACGCCCAAAGTTATCCTTATCTGTATAACTAGGGTGTGCGCCAATGGTTGTGCTGTTTTGCTTAGCAAGTTTGATAGTTTTAACCATGCTAGCATCATCACCCACATGCCCACCACAAGCAATATTTGCCATATCAATCAGCGGCATTACTTCAGCATCAGGATTGGGCGTTAAGCACTCCCCAAGATCGCAATTTATGTAAATCATAGGCGTTATTATATTTGACTATTTAATAAAGTGTGGTGACCCTTTTTTAAATTTTTTAGTAGTTTGTACAAACCTAACCATTTATCTATCCAAAAATGGTTAGATAGTTGAAAATTTATTTAAAAACAATGAGTTAATCTAACCACTAACTCAATATTAGAAAAAATATAAAATTATTACTATAAAAAATAAAATCTTTGGTTAAGGTAAAGTGGTTTTTTTATTAAGGAATAAATTAAGGGCAACTATAAGTAAGTCTTGATTTTACTAATGGCTATTTAAGTTAGTATTTAGCCGTACACGCCTCATCAAAATGTATAATTGAAAAAATTAACCTTAAATAAATAATATAAATGAACTTTACTAAAAAACTAGATGGTCTTCTAGGTGATTAAATATAAAAAAATATCTTTCTTTTGAACTACAATTAAATCTATGAATCAAATTAAACAAATGTTTGAGCTACAACAAAAGCTTAATGATGCCACTAACGGCACAATTTGGACCGAGGGCGCAACTAAAGATGGTCGTCAGATTTCGTGGTTTCGTTGTATTTATATGGAAGCTGCTGAGGCGATTGATTCATTTAACTGGAAGCACTGGAAAGATATTGATGGTCAGCCCGATTTAGACAATGCTAAAGTAGAGTTGGTGGATATTTGGCATTTTATTATGTCTGAGGCGATTCATTTTGGCGATACAAAATTTGCTGAGGCGTATGTTGATATGGAGCCTGAGCGTGAAATCAACCCAGAGCTTATGGTAGAGATTTTAGAAGAAATGGTCGCTGTTTCTGCTGGCGCGAATGTCGATGTCGATAAAGCACAAAGTGCCCTATACGAAGTAACTGGTTTGTTCTTTAAAGCCCTTGCAAATATGAGTATGGATGTAGCTGAGCTTTATAGACGTTATCTTGTTAAAAATCAGTTAAATATTTTCAGACAAGAACATGGTTATAAAGATGGTACCTATGTCAAGATTTGGGATGCAGTTGAAGACAACGTGGTGGCTTTCCATATCATGGAAGAGCATCCTGATTATACGCCTGAGCAATTTTATAAAAAATTAGAAAAAGAGTACGCAAACGTAAGTTAAGCACTTAATGCAATCAATTAAACTGACTGAATATAGTCATGGTCAAGGCTGTGGTTGTAAGATATCCCCCAAGGTATTAGACACTATTTTAGAGTCATCACTCGATGAGTTTGAAGACGCTAATTTATTAGTTGGCAACCATTCTCGTGATGATGCTGCGGTGTATGACTTAGGCAATGGCGAGGCGGTAATTAGTACCACTGATTTTTTCATGCCAATCGTAGATGATCCGTTCACCTTTGGACGCATTGCTGCCACTAATGCGATTAGTGATATTTACGCCATGGGTGGCTCGCCGATTATGGCGATTGCCATTTTTGGCTGGCCGCTAGACAAACTGCCGCCCGAAGTAGGGCAGCAAGTAGTTGAAGGCGGTCGTAGTGTATGCGCTAATGCAAGTATTGCCCTAGCAGGTGGGCACAGTATTGACGCACCTGAGCCAATCTTTGGTTTGGCGGTAACGGGTAGGGTGGTTATTAAGCACCTTAAGGAAAACTCAAAAGCACAAGTAGGTGACAAAATTTACCTTACTAAGCCTTTGGGTATTGGCATACTGACCACCGCGCAAAAGCAAAAGAAAATCACCAAAGAGGATGAAACTCGTGCCATTGATACGATGTGTCGGCTCAATGATATTGGCTCTAGATTAGCAAAGATTGATGGCATTAATGCCATTACCGATGTAACTGGTTTTGGGCTTGGTGGGCATTTAACAGAAGTTTGTCAAGGCTCTGGGGTTGGTGCAGTAGTTAATTACAACAAAGTACCAACACTGCCAAATATTAAAGATTACTTGGCTAATGGTTGCTCACCAGGTGGCGCACAGCGTAACTTTGATAGCTACGGGCATAACCTTAGCACCATGAGTAGTGAGGTACAATCGATTATTTGCGACCCACAAACCAGTGGTGGTTTGCTCATCATGGTATCAGACGCTGCCCAAAGTGAGTTTGATCAACTAATGAGTGGCGCAGGGTTTGAGCTAGAAGCCATTGGTGAAATTATCAAGGCTGATAGCAATTCAGCGCTAATACAAATCAATGTCTAATGAACTCACTCAGATAGACGACTTTACCGAGCTGTTTGTTAATGACACGCCATTAATTGATACTCGTGCACCTGTTGAGTTTGAACAGGGCGCTTTTCCACATACACAGAGTTTACCGCTGATGAGTGATTCTGAGCGTGAGGCAGTTGGTACTTGTTATAAAAACAAAGGTCAAGAAGAGGCCATTAAGCTTGGACATGAACTAGTCCATGGCGAAGTTAAACAAGCACGACTAGATGCATGGCTTAAATTTATCAAAAACAACCCAAATGGGGCGCTTTATTGCTTTCGTGGTGGTTTGCGTAGTCAAATCACTCAACAGTGGATTTATGAAGCTTTTAGCATTAACTATCCGCGCATTAAAGGTGGCTACAAAGCACTGCGCCGATTTTTAATCGATGAAACTGATCGAATCATGAATCAGATTACGCCAATCATCATTGGCGGTAAAACTGGCTGTGGCAAAACGTTATTGCTTAACCAACTCAAGGATAAAATTGATCTTGAAGGCTTAGCTAATCATCGGGGTTCAGCCTTTGGTAATACTGCCACGCCACAACCCACACAAATCAATTTTGAAAATTCACTAGCAATTGAACTAATCAAAAAAAAGCAGCACCCATATTTGGTATTTGAAGATGAAGGCTCAAATGTTGGCACAGTTCATATTCCAGAGTCAGTGCAAGGCAAAACCTCTCAAGCAGAATTAATCCTGCTTGAGGCTAGCATTGAACAGCGCCTAAAGGTAAGCATGGATGCTTATGTAATTAACATGCATAAAGACTTTGCAGAACAAAATAGCAAAACCGGATTTGAGTTATTTTCTAACTATTGGTTAACAAGTTTAAAAAAAATTCAAAAACGACTAGGTTTAGAGCGTTATAAATCAATGCATGAACTAGTTACAAGTGCACTTAATCAATACCAAAGTCAAAATAGTGTTGATGGGTTTTATCCTGTTATTGAGCAGTTATTGATTGATTATTATGACCCGATGTATAACTATCAAATTCACAAAAAATCAGACAGAATAATCTTTAAAGGCAATACTAACGAAGTGCTGGATTATCTTAATAATCGCTCAATTAACTAATAACTTCTTTCACTAATTTTAATATCAGTAATTGGCCTTGCTCGGCAGGACACAAGCTCATCACTTAAAGAAAAATCTACCAGAGTATCTTTATGCTCAACTTCACCTGATATTAATTGCAACACACAGCAACCACAGTGGCCTTGTCTGCAATTGTAATCAACAACAATATTATGGTTTTCAAGTTCACTTAGGATTGATTCCTCACCTTCAACCCAGAGAGTTTCAGTTTTTCCATTGATGTTATCAACATCAATCTTAAACATAAATTACACCATCTATACTCAAGCCTTGCTTGGGTCTAAAGTTTGAAATTATCCCAATCATCATCATTAGTACTATCCATATTATTATCAATAGCATCAACTAGATAAGAAGTAATCTCAGTTTCTTGCGGTGCAACTTGCACATTGTCAGAATCTAACCAATGGTTAATCCAAGGAAGAGGATTACTTCGTTCTTCAAAAAATGGCTTTAAATTAAGGGCTTTCATGCGTACATTGGTAATATATTCTAAATATTGTTTTAATATTTCAGCATTCAGGCCAATCATTGAACCATCACGGAATAAATACTCTGCCCAGTCTTTTTCTTGTTGGCAAGCCTCTTTAAACATGTCGATTACTTCGTTTTCACATTCTTTGGCAATTTTTTTCATGTCAGGATCATCTTTGCCATCACGCATTAAGTTAATCATGTGTTGTGTACCGGTTAAATGTAGGGCTTCATCGCGAGCAATCATTTTAATAATCTTAGCATTACCTTCCATTACTTTTCTCTCAGCAAAAGCAAATGAACATGCAAATGAAACGTAAAAACGGATTGCCTCAAGAATATTAACCGACATAATAGTAAGATAAAGCTGTCTTTTTAGGCAGTACAAATCAACTGATGCATCCTCTCCCTGAACCTCTAGCTTGCCTTCACCGTGCAATAAATAAGCCTGAGTACATTTGATAAGCTCATCATAATGCTTAGATACGCTCTCAGCACGCTGAATAATTTCATCAGTTTTCATAATGTCATCAAACACTACACCTGGCTCATTTACAATGGCGCGAATAATATGCGTATAAGAGCGAGAATGAATAGTTTCAGAAAAACTCCAAGTTTCAATCCAGTTTTCTAATTCTGGCAGAGATACAATTGGCAAAAAAGCAATACTTGGGCTACGACCTTGCACTGAGTCTAATAAGATTTGATACTGCAAGTTAGAGATAAAAATATGTTTCTCGTTAGGTAGCAACTTGGAAAAATCAATTTTATCTTTCGAGACATCGATCTCTTCAGGGCGCCAAAAGAAAGAAAGCTGTTTTTCAGTAAGCTTTTCAAACATCTCAAACTTTTGTTTATCAAATCGTGCAACGTTTACCGTGTCACCAAAAAACATCGGTTGTGTAAGAGTGTTACTAATTGTTTTACTAAAGATACTATACGACATTTACCATTCCCCCTTACAATTTACAAACGCCATCAGCGCATCCATTATCATCTTCTTTTTCAACAGCACCTTCGCCACTACCATCACGCGTGGTATGGTAATAAAGTGTTTTAACACCGTATTTATAAGCTTTTAACATATCTGTCAAGAATAATTTCATTGGCACTTTATTGCCATCAAACTGAGAAGGGTCGTAGTGTGTATTGGTAGAAATTGACTGATCCACAAACTTTTGCATAATCGCACAAAGCTGCAAATAACCCTCATTATCTTTAATGTCCCAAAGTAGCTCGTATTGATTGTGTAATTTTTCATAATCAGGCACAATCTGCTTTAAGATGCCGTCTTTAGATTGCTTAACAGAAACAAAACCACGTGGCGGCTCAATGCCATTGGTTGAATTGGAGATTTGCGATGAACTTTCACACGGCATGAGTGCAGTTAAAGTTGAATTTCTAAGTCCAGTGGCTTTAATGTCTTGGCGTAATTTATCCCAATCCAGTTCTAAAGCACAGCCACAAAAAGCATCAATATCTTTCTTATAAGTATCAATTGGCAATTGGCCTTGTGCGTATTTGGTTTCATTAAAGGATGGGCATGCGCCCAGCTCACCGGCCAATGTATTGGAGGCTTTAAGCGAATAGTATTGTAAGGCTTCAAAAGTTTTGTGAACCAGTTCATTGCCTGAGCCATCAGAATATTTGGCGCCATTTTTAGCTAGATAATAAGCCAAGTTAGTAACACCAATGCCCAACGTGCGACGGTTCATACTAGCAAGCTCTGCTGCTTTAATTGGATAATCTTGATAATCAAGTAGCGAGTCTAGTGCACGAACAATAATATCGGTAATATCTTCCAACTCATCAAGACTATCTAGTGCACCTAAATTAACCGCTGAGAGTGTACATAAAGCTACCTCACCACTTTCATCCTGTACAGAATAAAGTGGCTTAGTTGGTAGAGTAATCTCCATACACAAGTTAGATTGGCGTATTGGCGCCTGCTTGGTATCAAATGCCCCATGCGTATTACAATGATCAACATTTTGCAAATATATTCTGCCAGTATTAGCACGCTCTTGCATAAATTTGGCAAATAGTTCACGCGCTTTAATACTTTCTTTACGAATAGAATCATCTTGCTCATATTGTTCATATAAGTGTTTAAATTCTGCCTGATCTTCAAAAAAAGCATTGTATAAACCAGGTGCATCATGTGGTGAAAATAAAGTAATATCACCATCTTCTAAAAACCTTTGATACATCAAACCGTTAAACTGTACGCCGTAGTCAAGATGACGAACACGGTTTTCATCGGTACCAGCGTTATTTTTAAGCACTAGTAACTCTTTAACCTCTAAATGCCATAAAGGGTAGAAGAGGGTAGCTGCACCGCCACGCACACCACCTTGTGAGCATGATTTAACTGCCGTATGAAAATGCTTATAAAAAGGAATACAGCCTGTATGTGTTGCCTCACCACCCCGAATAGGGCTACCTAATGCGCGAATCTTACCAGCATTAACACCAATACCAGCGCGCTGAGAAACATACTTAACAATGGCACCCGCTGCCGCACTAATTGAATCAAGATCATCATCTGCTTCAATCAGTACGCATGAGGAGAATTGACGGGTCGGGGTGCGAACACCCGCCATAATTGGAGTTGGTAGTGAGATTTTAAAATTAGAAACCGCATCATAAAAACGCTTAACAATATCCATACGTGCTTTAGCTTCATATTCTTGGAATAAACACATACCAACCAACATATAAAGCTGTTGTGGAGATTCGTGAATTTCCCCTGTGACACGATTTTGAACCAAATACTTGCCTTCGAGTTGCTTTACAGCAGCGTAAGAAAACTTCATATCACGCCAATGATCAGTGTATTTGTCTAATTCATTAATTTCTGAAGGGCTGTATTTATCTAAAATATCCTTGTCATAAATACCCAAATCGCTAAATTTTTTAACATGATCTAGTAGCGGTGGCGGGGTGAAAGATTTAAAGGCTTTTTTACGCAAATGAAAGATTGCTAAACGCGCTGCTAAATATTGATAATCAGGTGCACTTTCATCAATTAAATCTGCGGCCGATTTAATAATAGTTTCGTGAATATCTTCAGTCTTAATTCCATCAAAAAAAGCCAGCTGAGCATTGATCTCAACTTGGGAAACACTAACACCTTTTAAGTCTTGAGAAGCCCAGTGCACAACACGATGGATTTTCTCCATATCAATAGGTTCTTTTTTGCCGTTGCGCTTGGTGACTTGGATGTTATCGTTCATTTTTCTCCCCCATTAGAGAAACACTAGATATAGTGTTATTAAAAGTTCATTGCAACTAAATATAGTGTATTTGATCTTGATTTGCAAGTGGGTTTTTTTCATTTTTTTAAGCGAAATCGCCAAATCTTTTGCCACGAAAGGGATAGCGAGATTTAAAAAAAATTAAAAAAAATTTAGATGATTTTTACTTGAAAATATCATCATTTTATGATGCCATAATATTACTTTTTGGTAATAAAAAGCGCAAAGCCTTTTAGATCAATAGTTGTGAAAAATTAGAAGAAAAAATCAGCAAAAATCTTTATTTCGACTTAATTTATTGCTCTAATTTTCTTTTAAGAATTTTCCCTACATTGGATTTTGGCAGCTCATCAATCCACTGAATTTTTTTAGGAATCTTATAGTGCGTTAGATGTTCTTTGCAATACTCAATAAGCGCTTGTTTTTTTAATGTTGAACCTGGTTTTTTAACCACAAATGCCTTAACGGCTTGACCACTAACTTTATTGTCGACACCAATACAAGCAGATTCTATGACATCTGGATGTTGATTAAGTGCTTGTTCGATATCACAAGGATAAACATTAAAACCTGAAACAATTATCATGTCCTTGACTCGATCAACAATAAAAATTCGACCTTGTTTATCTACATAACCCATATCGCCACTACGAAAATAACCATCTTTAGTAAATACTTCTTTATTTAGCTCTTCTTTATGCCAATAAGATTTCATTACCTGTGGGCCTTTGATGGCTATTTCTCCAATTTCATTTGTTTTAACCGCACCTAAAGAACTGTCTAATATTTTAATCTTAGTATCAACCAAGGGCTTGCCGACAGATCCACTAAATTCTTGAGTTTCATAACTCTCAGCACTAACTACAGGCGAACATTCTGTAAGGCCATAGCCTTGTACAATAGATTTTCCAACAACACTTTGCCATTTGTCTGATATGTTTTTGTCTAAAGGCATACCACCTGAAACGGCCACCTTAAGATTTGACCAGTTAATCTTTTTAAAATCTTTATGTCTAACCAATACGCCAAATAAAGTATTGACACCAGTAATCACCTCAACATTATATTTTTTTAGTGGCTCTATTAATTGCTTTATCTCTCTAGGATTAAGCACCAGAATACTACTGCCTTTAATATGAATAAATAACAAGCAATTAATAGTTAATGCAAAGATATGATAAAGCGGAAGAGCGGTTAATATTGAACTGTTAGCATTAATATCTTTTGGTAGCCATTGCTCCAATTGATAAATATTAGATAAAATATTTTTATGAGTAAGAGTGGCTGCTTTTAATACGCCACTGGTGCCACCAGTATATTGCAATAAAGCTATTTCGTTTTTCAACTTTGTATTTTCTAATGATTCTGAATAATCTTTTAAAACACTATTAAAACTAATGTAGCTAACTCCAGACTGTTTATTAATTACAAACACCCTACGTTTGATACAGGTGATTATATTAAGAACATAACGTTTAATTTTTGGTTGTATGTCTCCCACTTCAACGGTAATCACGTGCTTAATTTGAGTTTTTTGGAGAATTGGCGCTAACGTTTTGTAAAAAATTTTAGCGATAATTATGGTGTTTACTTGTGCATCTAAACACTGTTTTAATAATTCATCACTGGTATAGAGTGGGTTGATGAGTGTCGCTGTTTTATCGGCATACCAAGCGCCAAATAAACACACAGGAAAGGCTAAAAGATTAGGCATCATAATAGCCACCACACCATGATCAGCTTTGTCTGATAAATAATTTGACAAGCTAACACTGTCTCGATAAAGCTGTTGATAGGTTATTATAGTGCCTAATCCAATTAATGCTTGACCATCTGGGGAGTCATTAACAGCATTATCGAGTAATTGAGTTAGGTGAGTACTATCGATCTTCATCGTTTTTAATGATATTTTTAGCAAAATTGTCTAGTTTATTTTTCTCATTCACACACGCTTGTTTGCCCAAGTGATGAAGATAATCCAAATACTCATCTTCACTATTATCAAGGTTAGTTATGTGCGATTGATCGATATCAGGATTAACCCTTAAATAATTAGGATTAGAATTGTAAACAGCTTTTAATTGGTAGTCAGCTGCAGATGATTGAGCAGTAGTTAGTAAGTTACTACTAGGGTCTCGCCACTCAACTGCACCCCAATGTTCAACTTCACTACAATCAAGGTAAGTGTCTTGTTTTCCAGTGCCTAATGAAAGCATCATTGTATTTTTAGAGTAAAGATTGTGATATAGGTACCTAAATTCTGCATAGGCAGAAAGTGAAGGATTCACAGCAAAGACACCACCATCAACAAAACAACAGCTTCTATTCCCATTAATATTTTTAATTTTAGTAGGTGGAAAATAAGTAATGGCAGAAGTGGCCGCACGCAAAACATCTGTTAAGTGGTAATTGTGCCTATCACTAACGGCTGCTTTATGCTGTCTAAAAAAATAGTTTTTACCAATAGTTAGATCATAAGCGGGTATCAAACAAGGTTTAAGCAGTTCTTTTAGCTCATAATTAGCAAAATATTGCTCATAAACAGAATTTGCCCCTTGGGGGTCATATTTAACATCTAATAATCCTGAGGCTGATTTAATGCCCTGTAAAAGTGATGAATTGAATATATCTTTTGCATTTTTTAAATACAAATCAACAATGTCTGCTGCGCTGTATTTAGGTCTGGCGTTTTTATCGGGTGTTAGTAATCCTGCTACAATTAAACCGCCTGTAGAGGTGCCAGCAAATAAATCAAAATAATCAGAAATACTGGCATTTGGATTATTGCTAAATTGTTGTAGTTTTGTTTCTAAATAAGCAAGAATAGTTGCAGGTACAATGCCCCTAACACCACCACCATCAATAGATAGGATGCGTGTATGGATATTTGGTTTTTTGTTAATAATTTTCGAAAACACCTGCTGCCCCCATGCCACTACCAATACACATAGTAACTATGCCAAAACGTGTGTCGGTTCTATTTAAATGATGTAGTAGAGTCGAAGTTCTAATACTGCCAGTTGCGCCCAATGGATGACCTAATGCAATCGCACCACCTAATGGATTGACAATTTCAGGATTAAGGTCTAACTCCTGAATAACGGCAAGACTTTGTGCAGCAAAGGCCTCATTTAGTTCGATATGCTCAATATCACTAAGTGTAAGACTACATTGTTTTAAAACCTTAGGAATAGCTAAAACGGGCCCAATTCCCATAATTTTAGGATCAACACCGCTTACTGCAAAACCGACAAATCGCGCCATTGGTTCTAAGTTGAATAATTTTAGTGCTTTTTCACTACAAAGCATTACAGCACTAGCACCATCACTCATTTGTGAGCTATTGCCAGCAGTAACCGAACCATTAGTATGAAATGCACCTTTTAACTTAGATAGTTGCTCAATAGAAGTGTCAAAACGAATACCTTCGTCTTGAGAAACTGTTGTTGATTTTTCACCTGCCTTTTTCGAATTTAAATCATAAGTTTGGTTTTTAACGGTATATGATTTAATCTCATCTTTAAAACAGTTACTATTAATGGCGTTAATGGCTTTTTGATGTGAATCAAAGGCAAACTGATCCTGAGCATCTCTAGTGATTTTGTATTTTTTTACCACTTGTTCAGCGGTAGTGCCCATGCCATAAGCAATACCAATATTATCACCTTGAAAAACCTTAATATTAAAGGCAGGTTTGTGTCCCATCATCGGAATCATGCTCATTGACTCTACGCCACCGGCAATCATAATATCAGCCTCACCTAAACGAATTCGATCTGCCGCATAAGCGATAGATTGCAATCCTGAAGCACAAAAACGATTAACCGTAACCCCAGGGATAGAATCGGGGTATCCCGCTAGTAAAGATGAAATACGTGCAATATTAAGCCCTTGTTCAGCTTCAGGCATAGCACAACCAATAATGACATCATCAATCATATTTGGGTCGATACCTGTATTATCATCCAAGAGCGCCTTTAAAATAAAACTTAATAAATCATCAGGACGCACTTGTTTAAACACACCGTTAGCTTTTCCAACTGGAGTTCTAATAGCGCTAACAATATAGGCATCATGAATCATATTAGTTCCTTAAAGGCTTGTGTTTAATAAGCATGTGCTCAATTCTATCTTGTGTTTTATCTTCTTTTAACAGTTTAATAAAATGTTTCTTTTCCAAATCTAGTAAATATTGAGAGTCTACCTTGGTACCGGGCTCTAGTTCACCACCACAAATAACATCGGCAATTTTCTGAGCGATTAGATTGTCATGCTCAGATATAAATTCTCCAGTTTTCATATTGGTTAATTGTGCCAATATATTAGCTTTTGCTGTTGATCCACCCACTTCAAAAGTTTGCCTACGATCTTCCGGACGATAATTTTGATCAATTAATAATTGTGCTTTTTTCTTGGCAAAATAAAGCAATTCCAACCTTTGACTAACAATTAAATCACCTTCATCTAAATAACCCATTTCAAGCGCCTGTTCTGCACTTTTTGATACTTTAGCCAGTCCAATTTGTTCAAAATATTGTGCCAACGTTGTAAACATATCTTTGTATTTTGTAGCGCGTCTAGCCATCTCTTTACAGCCACCACCAGCAGGTAGCAAACCAACACCAATTTCAACTAATCCGATATAGCTTTCTGTGTGAGTCACACGCGAATCGCAATGAAGCATAAGTTCACATCCACCCCCTAGTGCCATACCTTCAACAACAGCAATAGTTGGTATTTTGCTATATTTAAGTGACATTAGTGCCTGTTGAAGCAGTTCGACAACTTTATCAATAGATTTTAAATTTTCAATACTTGGCAAGTTTGGTTTGGCTAATTGCCATATTTTTTTCTTAAGACTGGTGATTAAGTTTTGATGATCAATCATGCCTAATTTTGCTCCGGCAACAATTTCATATAGATTAGCTCCCGCACAAAATGGGCTGCTATCTTGCCAAACAATCATTGCTTTAAACTCATTTTCAGCAATTTCAATTGCTTTTATTAATGAATTAATAACTTCTAAATTTAATGTATGTAATTTGGTTTTTAAACTAAAGATACTAATCCCATCATTCTCATGAAAAAATCTTACAGAGTTATTTTCAAAAATAATTTGAGTTTGTTTACTAGTTTGCTCACCAAGAAGAGTAGGGCGGTAAATCTGACGTTTATAAACAGAATGTTCTGAATAAGCCAAATAAGATTTGTCTGCTGGTGAATAAGCACCATCTTCAGTATAAAAGCTAGAAACATCGTTTAACCAATTTGGTGGCGGTGATATATTCTCATCATCTGCTAAAAATAAAGCCAATGATTCTTTTATATCATTACTTTGCCAATATTCAAAAATACCAACTTCCCAACCAAAACCCCAATGTAGTGCCCAATCAATATCTCTAACTGAGTGTGCAATGCTTTGTAAATGATAAGCACTATAAAGGCAAGTATCTTTAATTACTGAGAAAAGAAACTGTGCCTGAGGGTGTTGATTAGCTTTAAGTAGAGAAATTTGCTTTGAAATATCTTTTTTTAGAATTTCCTTAACAGATTTATCGATGTCATAATCTGCTTCAATATAGCTTTTATTTTTAGGCTGGTAAGTCTTAATAACGCCATCTTCTTTTTTATAAAGACCACCCTTGGTTTTTTCACCTAAAGCATTATTCTCTACTAAGGAATTTAGCCAAGTTGGCGTTTTAAAATAATGATGCCAAGGATCGTCTTTGTGCACACGATAAAATTGTTCAAGCACATGTTTTAAAATATCCAAACCCACTAAATCAGCCGTTCTAAATGTGGCGCTTTTAGGTCGTTTTAATTTTGCACCTGTCAGTGCGTCAACAGTATCAAAACCTAACGATAAGCGTTTAGCATGGTGAATACACGCTGCAATTGAAAACACACCAATTCGATTGGCAATAAAACCAGATTCATCTTTAGCATATAAAATATTCTTACCTAATTCAGAGGTAAAAAAGCCTTCTAATAAATCTAGAATTTGCTTATCTGTTTGTTCTCCAGCAATCAACTCAACAAGAGGCATATAGCGAGGAGGGTTGAAAAAATGAATGCCACAAAAGCGCGATTTAAAATCGCCCAAACTTTGCTCAATTTCATTGATATTAAGACTTGAGGTATTCGTTGCTACTATTGCATCGCTAGATAAATGCGGCAGTATCCTTGTAAATAATTCTTGTTTGGCATTAATATCTTCAATAATTGCTTCAATTATTAAATCACAATCTGACAATCGCTCTAATTCATGCTCAATACTAACAGGCGTAATCCAAGATTTTTTCTTAGGGTGGTAAAGCGCTTCAGGTTTAAAGCTGCTAATCTTATCCAGGTCTTCTTTGACATGATCTTCATAGCCAAATAGCAATGTTGGAATATTCACGTTAGCAAACACGCCTGCAATTTGCACGCCCATTACACCACTACCTAAAATTCCGACCTTGTTAATCTTCATAATCGTCTACTGATAAAACCCTTTGTTTTAATTCTATTAAGCTTGACAAAAGATGATGCTCATCATTAGTTATCTTTTCTTGGTCTAATAATATGTCAATTTGTTGAGGTGTATCAACATATTTAACGTTTTTATATATTTTTTCAGCCTCTATTGCAAGTTTATAAGTTTGCTCTAATTCATCAAGTGGAGAGTCTTTAATAACCAAAACATTATTAGTGAGAGCATTTTTAAGGTTTTTATCATTAATCAATTGATTGATAATTTTATTTTGAAGATTGATGGTAGGTTTGTTTTTGTTAATCCCCCATGGAAGAACAAGCCATCTAAAAAATTTAACAGATTTAAACTCATCGCAAATCTCTTTAAGTAAAAGCTGTGATTTGTAAATATGTTGTTGCATATTCCAATGAATCAGCTCATTAAAACTTTTGTCAAGGTTTTGCGTGTATTTAAGCACGGCAGACATGCTGTACATATTAATCAATAAATCAGCAAATAATCCATTCATACTCTCTTGGAATTTGATTTTTGGACCAAATTTTATTAGTGCAATTTCAACTAAAAAAGCAAAGCTAGCACTAATATTGCTCAGTTGTCGATAATACGGTTTAGTAATACTTTTTACTCTATTAGGGCTAGTAGCAAATCTAGCTCCGCTTAGTGCAAAGATAAAGCTTTTAACTTTAACATTAGCTATATGAGCAAGGTGCCTGCCTAAAACTTTATTGAATGAAGTGTAATCTTGTTTTTCTAAGTTATTTAGTTCGTCTTTTAAAAAAGGATGGCAACGCATCAATCCTTGACCAAATATAATCATTGATCGAGTTAGGATATTAGCCCCTTCAACAGTAATAGCAATGGGAATGGTTTGATAGATATTGGCTAAATAATTACCCTGACCAAGCATAACTGTTTTGCCACCATGAATATCCATAGCACGGTTAATATTAGTTCTAAGTAATTCAGTGTGATGATATTTTAAAATAGCAGAACTAACAGATGGATTAAGCCCTTGATCAAGCAAACTCAAATGAAAATCACTCATTGCTTTCATTGTTAATACGTCAGAAGCCATGGGTACAATTTTTTCTGCTACACCTTGAAAACGATATAAAGATTGCTTAAATTGTTTTCTAATCAGGCTATATTCAATAGAAGTCTTAAGTCCAAGTTCTACACCTGCTAACGATAAAGAAGGAAGCGATACGCCTCTGCCTAACGATAAAGACTCCATCAACATTACCCAACCTTGGCCAATCATTTTTTGCCCGCCAATGACAGCAGACATCGGTATAAATACATCTACACCTTGATGTGGGCCATTGCTAAATTTAGAGCCAATAGGGTGGTGATGCCTACCAATACTAATACCATCTAAGGAAGAATCGATTAAAGCACAAGTAATTCCCAAGGATTTTTTATCGCCAATTAAACCATCAGGATCATAAGTTTTAAAAGCTAAGCCAATCAAGGTGGCTATTGGTGCAAGTGTAGTGTATCGCTTATCCCAATTAAGTCGAATGCCTAGCGTCTTTTCGCCATTGTAATCTTGCTGACAAATTACGCCTGAATCTATCATTGCGCCCGCATCAGAACCTGCATTTGTTGAAGTCAGTGCAAAACAAGGAACATGCTCCCCTGTAGCTAATTTTGGCAATAAATCTTGCTTTTGTTCACTACTACCATAATGCAAAATTAACTCACCCGGACCCAATGAATTAGGCACCATAACAGTGACAGCTAGCGATACATTGCAACTAGAGAGTTTGGATAAAATTACCGCATGTGCTTTTGCACTAAACTCCAAACCACCATATTTTTTGGGAATATTAAGCGCCCAAAAACCCTCTGATTTTATCTGATTTAGTGTTTTTTCAGATAGGCCAAATTCATTAAATGTTGCACAAAGTGCACTTATTTTGTGATCAATAAAATTTTGCTCTTCATCAGATAAAGGCTTACTTTTAACTAATAATAAATCATCCCAATTCAGTTGATTTGAAAACAGTTGTTTTTCCCAGTGCGTATCGCCACTTTCCATAGCAACCTTTTCACTCTCACTAATTAATGATTTTTTCTTAGCAGAAAAATTAGCAAGAATAGGCTTGATAATTACTAACCTAAAAAATGGAATAAACAATATAAGGTTAAATAATAGTAAAAATAGGCCTATGATCCAAATAACGATCTGATTTAGCTCTAAAACAAATAATAAATAAACTGTGCCTAGAGAAAATAGAAGTACAAAGGCAGGAAAAAATCTGCCAATTCTAGCAAACAGGGCAGTAGCAACAATAACGAATACTAAATAGTAAATTATTATCATAATTTAATCATAACCGTTTTTAGTGCCATGATTGAAAAATTTAACTTAAACTGGCGAGGCGATTAATTGCGATTCATCTAAGCCATTTTCAAGTAATAATTCACCTAAATATATCAGCACTTCTGCTGGTGCACAAAGATACAAATCAGACTGATTAACAAGCTCTAAATCTAGCGATGTAAAAATCTGTTTTGCGACTTTTTGACAATCGTTTTTATCAGATCTATTAAACTCACAAGCAACAGGCGTGTAGGTGTATTCATCCATAATTACTTGCCATGATTTGGCATGTTTATCTAAATAAGGCGCTGATTCATCGCTAGGATAGGCCCAATAAAAATACACAGGGTTATCCATTTCTAAAGAAAAAGCATGCTCAATTAAGCTTCTGATAGGTGCAAATCCACTATCCCAAGCGATAAATACCATTGGCTTAGTTGAGGTTTCTTTAAGCACAAAAATGCCTTTAGGCCCTTCTAAATTAACAACAGACTTAGATCTAATTTTTTTAGTGAATAGGGCACTGGCAAAAGCATCGTTAGCATTGTTTCTAATATGAAACTCTAACTCCATCCCATGGCACGGGCAAGAGGCCAGTGGATAACGAGAGGTTATGCCTTTAAAAGATAGCTCAACATCTTGCCCCGCCATAAACTGCAAAGTTTTTGATCTTGGCGTTCGTAAATTAACAATGGCCAAATCATCACTAATAAACACTACTTTTTTAACTTTGGTTTCAATATTCTGAATGGGGATTGATTTCACATCACCTATTAAATCAAGTTCAAGTTCAATATCTGAAGCAGGGGAGTTACAACACATTAAAAACTCACCTTCGTCTTTTTGAGATTCAGAAAGTGAAAAATCATGATGCTTAGTTTGCTTTATTTCACCATTGATTAGCTTTGCTCTGCACGCACCACAAGTGCCATTACTACATTCATAATGCATTGCCAAACCATGGCGTAGGCCACCTTCTAATACAGAATCATTCGACGAGCATTCATAATTACGATCATGATTGTTAAGATGAACATTAAATATTTGCTGTGACATGTTTAAGCATTATAGCTTTTAAAAATTAACAAGAATGCTACCTATTAATTTTTTAAAGCATTACCTCCTTTGGCTTTAGTTTAAAAATACTCCACAACTTTATTGTAATGAGGCGTATAGTTGAACTAAGCAGTTGTTGATAATAGGAGGGTATATGAAATTAAAAAGTATAGCAGTGGCACTTGCATCATCTATCTCAACGGCTGGAACCTCTTTGGCGGCGCAGTCGTGGGCTGAGGATTATACGCACTCATTGCATCCACAGTTAAAAGTCAATACACATGATATCAAACCATGGTTTAAGGGTTATGAGCAAAGCACCCATTCTTGGGAAAAGCTTAACAATAGCGGATTAAAACCTATGTATAGAATGTATAACCACGGAATTAAAAGAGTTTAACAATAAATTATGATTTGTTGGCATTGATGTTTAGGGAGATATGCTCGAGATTAACAAACAACTCTTAAGGGCGTCTTCTTATCCTCATGTTGTTGGTCAGGTTAAACATATTGAGACTCATATCTCTCATGTCTTTTTAGCAGGCAAGTTTGCCTACAAAATTAAAAAACCTCTTAATTTAGGCTTTTTGGATTTTTCCACGTTAAAAAAACGTCAATATTTTTGTCAGGAGGAATTGCGTCTTAATTCAAGATTAGCCAAAGACATTTATATTGATGTTGTGCCTATTGTGAGCAACAATGGCAGAGTATACGTACTAGACGATAGTACAAAAGATTTAAAAAACGTTGTGGAATATGCTGTTCGAATGCATAGATTCGATACCAGCATGGAATTGGATCAACTTTTAGAACAAGATAAGAACAAAATCTGGAAGGATGAATGGATTGATACAATATCTCAACAAGTGGCAAATTTTCACCTACATACTACACCAGCTACACCCGATTCTAATTATGGCAAGGTTGAGAGTATTTTTGCATTTACACTTGAAAATTTTAGTCAAATCAAACAATATTTATCCAATTCTTCTACGATAAAAACCGTTAATTTATTACAACAATGGATACAAACACACTCAGAGCCTTTATCTAAGATTATAAAACTTAGACGTATAAAAGGCCTTGTTCGTGAATGTCATGGCGATATGCATTTGGCAAATATGGTGTATTGGAACAAAAAAGTACAAATATTTGATGGGATTGAATTTAATGAGAAGCTACGTTGGATTGATGTAATTAGTGAAATTGCCTTTTTAATAATGGATTTAGAAAGCCGTGAAAAGTCTCATTTGGCTTGGCGATTTTTAAATCGCTATCTTTTAGCTACTGGCGATTATTCAGGTTTAGAATTGCTTAATTTCTATCGCATTTATCGCGCTTGTGTGCGTGCCAAGGTATCTGCAATTCGTTATCAACAATTCACTGATAGTAAGCAACAAGACAATATATTATCACAAGCAAATCACTATCTTAATCTGGCAAAAAGTTACACTGAATCTCACCAAACTTATATTGTAATGTTACACGGGTTATCAGGCAGTGGTAAAAGTACACTTTCTGCCACACTTGCGCAGTATTTACAGGCAATTCATATTCAATCTGATGTAGAAAGAAAGCGTTTATTTGGTATTTTTTCCAGTATAGAAAAGATAGATACTATTAACACAGATATGTATTCAGCTAAAGCCAGTAGTGCAACATATAAGCGCTTATTAAAACTTGCAACTTTAATAGTAGAATCTGGTTTTCCAGTTATTGTTGATGCAACCTTTTTAATGCAAGAACAACGACAAATGTTCTATCAGATTTTTGATAAAAACAACATACCTATTGTAGTGGTTAATTTGCAAGCCGATGAAGATAAGTTATACTCACGTGTTACAAAACGTTCACAACAGAAAAATAGCATTTCAGATGCTGATTTAAGCGTATTAAAAAGACAAATACAATTACAACAACAGCCAAGCGATACTGAGGCAAATGTATTAACAGTAGATGCAAATGCACTGATAAACAGTCAAAATATTGCTAAAAAAATAACCGAGTTAATCAATGAAACGCATTAATTTTTTTACCATTTTATTAATTATTTTCTTCTCATCCAATGTTTTGGCCAATAATTACCAACTCAAACAAATCACCTCTAACTTAGGCGTGGTTTGGGGCATGACATTTATTGATGATAGTCAAATTTTATTCACTGAGCGTCAAGGAAAGGTGGGTATTATTGATCTAAGTTCTCAACAAGTGCGTTATCTAAAAGGTGTGCCAAAAGTATTGGCTTTTGAACAAGGTGGACTATTGGATGTGGTTAAAGCGCCTCAGCATCAAGAAAATCCTTGGTTTTATTTTACTTATTCCAAACCTTTTAATTGGCAGGGGAGCACCACTTTATCCAGAGCGCGTCTTAATGATGAGAGTCTAACTGATTGGCAAGATTTACTGATTAGTCAATCTATATCAGAGCGTGATATTCACTATGGCAGTCGTATTGCATTTGATGACCAAAACCATGTTTTTTTCTCAGTCGGTGATCGGGGGCACAGACCCAATGCCCAAGATTTATCAAATCATGCTGGATCAATCATTCGCCTTAATTTAGATGGCAGCGTGCCACAGGATAATCCTTTTGTAGGTACAAAAGATGCATTGCCAGAGATTTGGAGTTATGGACATAGAAATCCACAAGGCTTGGTTTGGGATTTTGAACATAGACGGCTTTTTTCAATTGAGCATGGCCCTCGAGGTGGTGATGAAATCAATCTGATTGAAAAAGGTAAAAACTATGGTTGGCCAATTATTTCTTATGGAAAAGAGTATTGGGCACCGATTGCAGTTGGTGAGGGCACACACAAAGAAGGTATGGAGCAACCCATTAAAGTCTACACTCCATCAATTGCACCAGGCGATTTAATGTACTATACTGGCGATGCCTTTAAGCAATGGCAGGGTAATCTATTTGTCACAGCACTAAAATTACAACATATTAATCTTGTTGGCTTAGATGCGCAAACAAAGCCCATTTCAGAACAGCGCTTATTTGAGCATCTAAACGAACGCATAAGAGCTATTATCCAAAATTCAAAAGGCTGGATTTACTTTTCAACCGACAGTGGCAAAATTTATGTCATCCAGCCTAAATAACAGTAAAAAATCTTTACTAAAGAAATTACGTAGTAATCGCTTGATTGCTAATGAAAAAGTGCTCAATGCTTTTAAGGCAGTGGATAGGGAATTTTTTATACCGTCATCTCTTAGGCGACAAGCCTATGTTGACGCCCCCTTAAGTATTGGTTATCAACAAACCATATCACAACCCTCTACTGTATTTACAATGGTTGAAGCATTACAAATTAAGACAACAGACAAAATTTTAGAAATTGGCTCTGGTAGTGGTTATGAATCTGCCATTTTAGCTCAGCTATCACAGCAAGTTTATTCCATTGAAATTGTGCCAGAGTTGGTTAATTTGGCTAATAAAAACCTTAACAGGGCCAAAATAGACAATGTTAAGGTTATACAAGGCGATGGTGGTTTTGGTTGTCAACAATATGCGTCTTATGACAAAATTATCATCTCTGCTGCTTGTGGAGAAGTTCCAACAGCATTGATAGAACAACTAAAAGATAATGGCATTCTAATTGCCCCAGTAGGGGATTTTGCAAATCAAAGAATGACTAAGCTTATTAAACAAAACAATAAATTAAAACAAGTACAACTTGGCCATTATATTTTTGTGCCATTAACAGGAGTATTTGGACAAAATACTCATCAGTAAATACAAGTGTTTTTTGTTATTAGTTTCTATTAACAAACACAAACTTATTTTTATCAATCTTTTGTTCACCGTCCCATCGATAAGCGACTAACTTACCACCTTCTTTTGCTACGCTGTAGTCAAGGCAAGCAATGTTATTAGTTAAAGGTTTAATTTCACCTTCCATCCAATAATGGCCAAGGAATACGGGTTTATCTTGAGAATCATATTCAAGTAAATAATCACCCACTACGGGTATATCAGGTATGTCATTAAGTACATTTATCGGGCCCATAAAGTAATCTCGATAAGTTACAGCATCTTTTAACCAATACTTAATGCGTATATGTGTTCTAGGGTTACCGTCCTTATCATTAAAACCATATCCCTCTGGCAATGGTATCTCTTTGCCTTTTAGAATAGTTTCAATTGCATCATTCTGCCATGTTCCTGTAATTGCTGATTGATGAAGTAAGTCGTCAGTTAGCTTTGAACTACCTAGTTTACTAATTAAGTCAAAATCCCAGCAAGCATGTACTACACGCAGTCCATCTAAATCTAGCCATAGAGGTAGAGTTTTGAACCAGTTGATCACATCATTCCATGAGTCGGAATCATTCTCATAAGCAGCTAAAAACTCCTTGTGCTGTTTAAAGTGTTTATCATTGTGTGAACGCAGATAATTGCCATCTTTATCTTTCGTGTAATAAGCAATCGCATTGTATTCGTGATTACCCATTACACTAAGAGCATAACCATTTTCGATCATAGGGCGTACAATATTAATCACTTCTTTTTGGTAATCACCTCGGTCAACAAAATCACCAAGAAATACCATCTTGCGCTCATTATGTTTCCACACACCAGCAACTTTTTTATAAGACAGATTTTCTAGCAACCTTTCTAACTCGGGCGCTTGACCATGGATATCACCCATCAAGTCATAACTTTGTTTTTTCATAGTATTTTTATTGTTTTTGGACTTTGAAAAGTGAAATACTCACTTAATCCAGAGTGGTTAAGAATTAACCAATACAGTACGATTATAGCATTATTCATAAAACTCATGAAAGCAATAATATTGACTCATAGCAGATTAGGGTTATAATAATCGTAGCAAGGAGTTGTTCACCTACGAACTGGGCGGTTGATCTATATTGTGCGCCCAAGGATATGCCTTAAAGCACTCAAAAAGGAGAAATGTATGCATTCACTGCAACAAATCAAAAGAAGTAATGTCTCATCTACTATTAGTGAAAAATCTAATAAAGTTTACAAAAAATACATCGATGGCCAATGGCAAGATGTTGAGCATTTAGAGCAAGGGTATTACATTTTCAAAAATAAAGATGGTATTGCTTATTGCAAGGAAAAAGCACCTTATGATGGTAATCCTAATCCATTTCTAAACAGAAGCCTAAATGATCCAAGCTTCAAGGTGGGCAAATGATCACACGGGAACAAGCAAGGAAGATATTCGCCAAGTCTGGGATAGGGGAGGCACCGCCGGACGATCCGATCTACAGCGAGCCGCCGTCAATACGCTTTATAAACCGATCCAAAAAGTCTACAGCGACTTCAGATACTTCTTCAGAGCAACAAGCAACCCAATCAGATCGCCACTTGGAGAGATTGGCTGGAGTGGAAGAAGAGATGCAGCGCAGGATAAATCTTGGAACGCCACGAAGCCCAAAACCAGACAAGACAAAGGAGTAAACCTTACTCACTACTCGCAAGAATTAACGAGCTGGAGCATCACATCAAAAGAAGAAACTTTACTCATGCCTGTAAGATTTGGAAGGGTCGAGAAGATATGCTAGTTACCAGGGTTGAAGAGTTAGAACAAATGCTAATTCCACCAATTTTTCATCTAATTGAATAGATAAGGTTATGTTTTTAGATCTGATGCTAAGAGTCTTGGCATCCGTGTGCAATTCCCCCTATTGCACCAAAAACAAGTACCGAAAGTGGAAGTAAAGCTGTAGCTATAGAAAAATACCTTTTTGCCAGTTTGTTTGACTCTGAATTTAATAGTTCTGGTTTGTAGTAATGCACAATCCCTCTTATGGCAAATATAAAAGGTAGTGCAAAAAACAAGCTAAAGAAAAGCAGATCGGGGTGAGATTCGTCATCACAAATATCAACGTATTTATCGCCCATGCTAGCTTCAGCAATTAGCCATGGAACAATCAAGGCGATAGTATAAAAGGCATCAAGATAGTAGTGATGGATGTTATTTTTATAAGCTAGATAATAACTGATTGTTGGAGACAACCATGCTGCCATCATAATATATAGTGGCACAATATCAACTGAAATCCCTATATAAAAAAGAAAGAAAATAGCTGATATTGCAAACAGTATAGATACCAAAAAGTATCTAATAACTTTCCCTATCATAATGGAAACTCTAGAGTTGCCACAGCGCCTGTTTCCATAAAACGGTTCTTAAGACTTACTTTACCTCCATGCAGGCTCATAATCTTTTTAACAAACCTAAGCCCTAGTCCGTTTCCTCGTTTGCCTGTATCAGGCCTTGATGATGAGAAAAATCGCCTAAATAGCTGTTTTTTCGCATGCTCTGGTACACCTTGACCTTGGTCAGATACTTGGATATTAACATGCGTATTAGATTCACTTACTTTAATTGTAATTGTTGAGCCTACTGGAGTGAAGTCAATGGCATTATCAACAATATTACTTAGTGCTTGCTCAACCAGTATCTTCTCAGCTTTAATAATAAACTCTCGCTCAATGTCATAAACAAGGCTAATGCTTCTTGAAGCGATATTCCCCTTTCTACTTGGTGATTGAACCACATCTTTGATTAGGTTTTTAACATTAACATTTTCTACATTTTCAAGCTGGTCTCTTCGTTCAATGCGCGATAGGTTAAGCAGGCGATTAACCAACAAATCCATCTTATTATTAGCATCTAGGATGTTATTGATAAATTTTGTCCTTTGCTCTTCATCCATTGGCATTAGTAGGTTTTCAGCTGTTGCACGAATACCTGTAATAGGGGTTCTTAGCTCATGCGCCATGGTGTTGATATATTCTTCTACATACTCTCGACCCTCAAGATCAACTCGAAGTTTTTCAATGGTTTTAGAAAGTTCTGCAAACTCAACTTGGCGAATCTTAGGCGCAACTACATTTTCACCTTTAGATAAGGCAGTTGTATATTTAATTAATTTGTTAGTACCTCTTGATACTGCATAACTTGCCCCTGCACCAAATAAAAGTGAGATTAAGAACAAATACATCGCATACTCATTAACCTTTTGTTTTTGTTCTACAACAAATGGCTTAAGGTCACTGGTCGCTTTAACCGTAGTTAGTACGCCAAAAATCTCATCTTCATGATAAATAGGCGCAGCAACATACATGGCTTTTTGATCAGGACTTGGTTCTTTAATGTCTGGATCATGTGCGCTTGATCGCTTTCCATATTTACCTTTAAGGGTAAGATAAACATCATTCCATTTAGAATAGTTTCTGCCTTTACGTTTACCTGCAGAATCGTAAATAACAATGCCGTCTTTATTGGTGACATATACCTGTAGATTTGGATTTTTTTTAGTAACAGAATAAATAGTAGCGTGAAGTTCACGATCAAGATAGCCACTGATTAGGGTGTGAACTTTTTCAACATCAATTTGGTCGTATTCAATACTGTTACCAACCATTTGTGCCAGTAGATTTGAGGCATCAATCATTACCTCTTCAGCAGCTTCATCAATGCCTTTAGTGAGGCGGTTAATCATCTTATCAGTAACAACCCAAACAATACCACTACTAATGATAAAGTAGGCGATAAACAGCTTTAAGCCAATGGTCAATCTCATAATACGAGCGAGTAGCCTAAACCACGATGGTTTTCAATATATTCATTATCAGGATCAATTTTGTTAAGTGCTTTTCTAATAAGTTTAATATGAGTCACAATCGTACTGTCGCTAGATCCAGTAGGTCTATCATGCATAACGCTTAGTAAGTGCTCTTTTGAATGAATACGATTTGGGTTTTCAACTAAGTGTAGTAGTATCTTGCATTCTGCTTTAGTAAGACCAACAACTTGTCCGTGCAAAAGTATTTGCTGCATATCTGTATTAATTTCAAATACCTTCTTGGTATTAGTTTTTAAATCAGTTTGCTTTGAGGCTTTGCTGTACTGCTCAATGCGCCTTAATTGGGCCCTGACTCTAGCAACCAATACTCTAGGGCTTAGTGGCTTGGTAACATAGTCATCAGCGCCTAACCCTTCAAGGCCTAAAACAATATCTGCATCATCATCTCTTGCAGTAATAATAATCACCGGAGTTTGGGCAGTTTGCCTAATCTTACGCAACACATCAAAACCACTAATATCAGGTAAGCCAATATCAAGCAAAACTAAATCAACTTCATTGCCATTAAGGTACTCAAGTGCTTCATTGCCCATCTCACACCAATGAGTTTTAAACGCATCACTCTTTAGTGAAAAAGTAATGCTTTCAGCAATCACTTTATCATCTTCAACTAGCAGAATATTTGGCATAACGTGTTATGTGATTTTTTATAAGATGTGCGTATTGTAGTTTATAAATATGTGCCATGAAAGTCTCTTCATTTAAACTTCATTAACTCTTCATTTTTAAAACATCCGATGTTCATTTTAAAGCTCTAAACTGGCGTCATTGTTTTTAGTTAATTGGACATCAAAGATGCGCAAAATCCTCTTCCTTGTAATGTTGTTATCAACAGGTGTTATGGCTCAATCAACTATGTATGTAGGTGATGAAGTTCAAATACCAATGCGCTCAGATGCTTCAATTACTAAAGACAATATTATTGCTAAATTAGGCATTCACACGCCAGTTATTTTACTTAAGAAAAAATCAAATGGATGGAGTCAAATTAAGTACAAAGACATAAAAGGCTGGATGATCACTCGTTACTTAACAGATGTTAAGCCAACTAATCTTAAAGCCCAATTATTAGATTCTCAGATTGCTAAATTAGAGCAAAAGAACAAGACTCAGCAACAGCTCATTACTAAGCTTAATACAGAGATTAATCAGCAACGTAAATCTTCTACTGCACTCAATACTCAAGCAGCACAATACGATGCTCAAGTGATACAAGCTAACAAGTTGCGCAATAAGATTACAAATCTAGATCAGGTTAATGTTGATTTAATGGATCAAATAAAGCGCATAAAGGCTAAAAACTCAGCCATGCACAGTACTGATTTTTTAACCATTGTTACCACGCTAATGCTGCTGTTGGGTTTAGGCATAGGTTATATGATTAATAAAGCAAATAAAAGGGACAATATTTATTCGATTTAACGAACCTCACCAACTATTGCTTACTCCTCCTTCAATAGTTGAGGTAACCGACCAAGGCTAGTGGTATCCCTTAACCACTAGCCAAAGTCACTTTATAAGGCAAACACACCATGAGAGAACAAATGAAACAAAAGCACTGGTCAAGATCAAATGTATTTCCAGTATTTATGCTTAATGCACCCCAACACAACCAAGAATTTGTTGTACTTGAAGGGGACAGCGATACCACTTTATTATTTGGCCCAGGTCGAGCCTCTTCTAGTTATCTTCCAGGTGATTGTGGCACAGTGGTTATTCATGCACATCATCACTTTTCATTTTTAAAAAATATTAACCTTAATGACCAGATTATTTTGAATGACCAAATGGGCACAGAATATCAATATTGCGTACTTGATGTTAGTATTATTGATCTGGACAAAACCCAGATAGAGGTCTCTAGTGTAGATGAGCTAAAGCTAGTCACTCCTTGGCCATTTGATGGTTTTACTAAAGACAATACGTTGCGTTATATCGTTACCGCTAGAAAATATGAAACTTACCAAAACTAATCGTAAAGAAGTTAAATTGTTCAGAATGATGAATATCACTGAGCAGCAATTCAATCAGGCAAAGGCTTGGTATTTAAGTGCCAAGCAAACATCTAAAAAGAATATTAGAGAAATCTAATGAATAAACCCAAACACTTTATAATAATCACACAAATAATAATAGGAGTAAAAACAATGAAAAAACACATAATAGCAATCTCACTAGCAGTAGTAATGGCATCTAGCAGTATTTTGGCTGATGATAAAAACAAAGGGTTTGATAACTTAGAGCATTTTGGCGGTGCTATAGGCGGAGTAGCAGATGATGGTTTTCGTAAGATTGGTGACGGTGTGGAATACATTGCTGGCAAAACAAAGGTATGGACTAAAGATCAGGTAGAGAAATTAAAAAACAATATTTGTGATGAAACTAAAGAAACGATTAAAGTTGTTGAAGTCGAAGTAGAAAAAATTGTTTACAGAGACAAAATTGTAAAAGTTGAAGTTCCAGTATATATTCAGCCAAAACAAAGACGCTGTGTTACCAAAGTGCACAACTCTAGATTTGGCGATGTAACAGAAACTAAATCATGTACTGAATGGAAGCAAGCTTTTAAATAGTATTTAGTTCATTTTAATTAAACATTCAAAGGTCGCTTTTAAGCGGCCTTTTTATCTTTATTGATTTAACTACTCTTTGTTACAAAAATTACACAAATATGGTTATACTTTGTTACAAATAATTTAATATTTACCTATACTTTATAACAAAAATGACAGCACTAAATCGAAAATCTTACCTAAAATTACTAGCTTGGAAAGCGTCCAAGCGTAGAAAACCACTATTAATTCGTGGCGCTAGACAGGTTGGAAAGACTACCTTGGTAAGAGATTTTTCTAAAGAGTTTGATAACTACATCGAGCTTAACCTTGAAAAAGAGGCAGATAAGGCACTATTTGAGATTGATGATACTAGTAAAATTATTGACGCTATATTCTTGTCAAAAGCACATACACCAAGCAACAAGCCAACACTCGTCTTTATCGATGAAATTCAAGAATCTCCAAAAGCAATTCAACAACTAAGATATTTTTTTGAAGATATGCCTGAATTACATATTATTGCCGCAGGTTCATTGTTAGAATTCGCTTTAAAGCAAGTGCCTAGTTTTCCAGTAGGTAGAGTTGAATACCTTTATTTATACCCGCTTAATTTTGTTGAATATCTTGATGCTATTGGCAACAAAAGTGCAATAGATGCACTACAAACATTACCAATACAAGAGTATTCACACAAAGTGCTATTGGAACTATTCCACCAATATGCAATCATTGGTGGCATGCCGGAAATAGTGAGTAACTATGTAGAAGATAAAAACATTTCTAGTCTGTCAAACACCTACAATCAACTATGGCAATCTTACAAAGACGACGTAGAAAAATACGCAAAAAATAATACCGATAAAAAAATCATAAGGCATGTTGTAGAAACCGCACCCTACGCCAAAGACCGTATTAAATTTGAAGGATTTGGCCAGTCTAACTACCGTTCAAGAGAGGTGAGTGAGGCGCTTCATGCACTAGATTTAGCAAAAATTATTCAGCTTATATATCCAAGCACTAGTATTAAACCGCCCATCACTCCAGATCTTAAAAAAAGACCAAGATTGCAATTCTTAGATACTGGCATGCTCAATCAAATATTAATGCTACAAGCTGAAATGATTGCACTTCCAGATTTAGATGATTTTCATAAAGGTAGAATTATTCAGCATCTAGTGGTGCAAGAGCTAACTACGATTAATGAAGATACCGCACTTAAATACCATTTTTGGGTAAGAGAAGAAAAAAACACCAACTCAGAAGTAGATGCGCTTATTCAGCATAAGTCTTATATTGTCCCAATCGAAGTTAAAGCTGGCACACAAGGTAAATTAAAATCACTACATCAATTTGTTGATCGCTGTGATCACCCTTATGCTTTGCGCCTATATTCAGGAAAGTTTAGCATAGAACAAGCAAAAACACCCAAGGGCACACCGTATTATTTAATGAATTTACCCTATTATCTAACAACACAAATTCATCAATATTTGGAATTTTTTACCAGCAATTATAAAATTTAGAAAATTTTACAAATGGGTGATTTTGCTGTTTATTTTTATATTTTTAACTCTCAATTGTTAATTATTCATTGAATTAATGGCTGTTTTATAGGGTTTAAAGGTGTTTAAGTAAGAGGGTTTTGAAAATATTGGATTTTTTAATAATGAGGGCAAAAATGATTGATAATAGTTCGTATGTAAACCCTACTTTAAAAAAATGGTACCACCTAGTTAACTGCATTAATTAATTTATTCCCGCATGAAAAACAACAACCAATTAATCATCTACCAAACCGAAGATGGCAAAGTCAAAATAGAAACACACTTTAAAAATGAAACAGTGTGGCTAAGCATCGGCCAAATAGCGGAACTTTTTCAAAGAGATAGAAGTGTTATAAGTAAGCATATAAAAAATATTTTTACAGAGGGTGAGTTGAATGAACAACTGGTATGTGCAAATTTTGCACATACCACTCAACACGGTGCAGTAAAAGGGTTGACGCAATCTAAAGATGTAAAAAATTACAATCTTGATCTCATTATTTCAGTAGGATATCGAGTAAATTCTCACCAAGGAATCCACTTTAGAAAATGGGCAACAGCACTGATTAAGGAGTATTTGATTAAAGGCTTTGCCATGAATGACGAACTGCTGAAAGAAGCAGGAGGCGGAAACTACTTTGATGAGCTTTTGGCCCGTATCCGTGATATTCGCTCCAGTGAAAAGGTATTTTGGCGAAAAGTGTTGGATGTATATGCCACTAGTATTGACTACGACCCAAAAACAGAGCAATCTGTAATGGTGTTTAAAACCATTCAAAATAAAATGCACTGGGCAAGCCACGGAGAAACGGCAGCCGAAACAGTATATAAGCGAGTAGATTCTACCAAAGATCATGCTGGATTGACTAACTTTAAAGGTGAAACCCCAACCAAGAAAGAAGTTGAAATTGCCAAAAATTATCTATCAAAAGATGAATTGGATATCTTAAATAGAATGGTAACTGCGTTTTTAGAAATTGCAGAAATTCAAGCGCTGGATCGTACACCGATGTATATGACAGATTGGATTAAGCAGTTAGATGCTTTCTTGAAAATGACCAATAAAGATATACTGCAACACTCTGGCGCAATAAGTCATCAACAAGCTATAGAAAAAGCTCATAATGAGTATGAAGCCTATAAAGATAAAATCAAGAATAGAATTACTCAAGTTGAGAAAGATTTTATTAAACAGCTTGAAAGTAAAACCAAGAATTTGAAAAAATGAAGCTAACTAAGAAAAAGTTAAAATATGGTGGTCAAGTTGGGTTGGTAGAAAGCTAGTAAAAAATAATTAACAAATGAAATTTACAGAAGCAAAATTAAAGCAAGCTTTTAAATAGTATTTAGTTCATTTTAATTAAACATTCAAAGGTCGCTTTTAAGTGGCCTTTTTTATCTTCATTAACAAAACATACAAACCACATTAGCACTTCATTTGCATTTTAGATAATGATGGCTTTCAAACAAATGGAAGCAATCATGCAATACAAAAAACCCTTAGGCATCATCGCCGTTCTAATCACAGCGCTCACACTGTTTTATTCAAACTTCATTCGTGCAGATATTTCATTTGTACAAAAACCGCTTGAGGTTAAAACCTCTAGCACCAATCCAATTAATGAAGTTAAGTCAGGCTCAATCATCTACACCATGAATGATAAATCTAGATTAACTCAAATTGCTCTTGATACTAAAGTACAGATGGATATCACTGGCACTATCAACCGTGTCAAACTTACCCAAACCTTCACCAATCCATCAAACCAATGGGTAGAAGGTGTGTATGTATTTCCATTACCCACAGATTCTGCTGTGGATCATTTGGATATGACAATTGGTAATCGCACTATCCAGGGGCAAATTAAAGAACGCAAGCAAGCTAAAAAGATTTACGATAAAGCTAAAAAAGCAGGCAAAAAAGCCTCTTTAGTCGAACAGCAACGCCCCAATATTTTTACCACTAAAGTTGCTAATATCGGCCCAGGGGAATCTATTAATATAACCATTGAGTATCAGCAAGCTGTGCGCATTGATAACAATAAATTCTCAATCCGATTTCCAATGGTAGTAGGGGATCGCTATATTCCAGGCAAGAAGATTGCTACAAGTGCAAATGCACTAGGTAATATCCCCAATACTCATCGTGTGAAAGACGCAAGTAAAATCACCCCACCTGCCGATAATTCTGTTGATAGGCCTGTCGCTATTAGTATCAACCTTAAAGCTGGCTTTAATACCGATACCATTACCTCTGCCTACCATGAGATTGATATTATTGAAACTGACAAACTCACCAAACACATTAGCCTTAAAAACACTCAGGCAGATCGTGACTTTGAGCTTACTTGGCAAGCACACAAATCCCTAACACCAGAGCTAGCCCTATTTACTCAGCAAAAAGATGATGACCACTATCTAATGCTAATGGCAACACCACCGGCTGATGAAGTATTTAAACAAGCCAACACCCCCAGAGAAGTTATTTTTGTTATTGATTCATCAGGATCAATGATGGGTTCATCAATGGCGCAAGCAACAAAAGCGCTTAATAAAGCCGTTAATCGACTCAAACCAACAGACCGATTCAACATTATTGATTTTGACGATGAATTTGAAACCCTGTTCGATACTGCCATACCTGCTATTGATATGAACAAACGCCATGGTATTCGTTTTGCAAAGTATTTAGCTGCCAGTGGTGGCACAGAACCTCTAGAGGCCATTAAGTTTGCACTATCATCAAAAGATGAAGATTCACATAAATACCTGCGCCAAGTTGTCTTCTTAACTGACGGGCAAGTTGGCAACGAGCAAGAAATCATCAATACTGTGCGCCAATATATTGACAACGACCGCTTCTTTACCATTGGCATTGGTTCAGCGCCAAATTCACATTTAATGACCAAACTAGCAGAATACGGCAAAGGTACTTTTACTTATATTGGTGATATTGATGAAGTTGAGGCAAAAATGGGTGAGCTGTTTAATAAGCTAGAGTCCCCAGCAATGACTAATATCAACATCAACTTCCCAGTAGGTATTAACGCCGAGCAGGCACTTGGCACTATCCCTGATTTATACAAAGGAGAAACCATCACCGCAGTTTATAAGATAAACGCCATACCAAATCAGCTAACTATTGTTGGTAATACCGCTAATGGCATCTTTACTAAAAACATCAATATTAATGCCAGTAATAATACCAATGGCATTAATGTGCTTTGGGCACGAAGAGCAATCGATCAAATGATGGGCGAGCACCAATTGCAATACAGCGGGCTAAAGCGCAACAAAATCGAACAACAAATCATCGATATAGCGCTTGAACACCACTTAGTCTCTAAGTTTACTTCATTGGTTGCCGTGGACATTACCCCTTCAAAACCAAGCAATAAGCCATCATCCAGCCAAATAATTGCCAAAAAGGTAAAAGCCGCTAAAACAGCCACTAATTCATACTTCTGGATGCTATTAGGTTTGACAATAATGTTGTTAGCTGTATTCACTCGTAAGCGACAAGTAGCATGAGTAAGGCTTTATTATTTGGCATCATTGGCATTACTACTTTTGCCTATGGTGCTTACATACCTATTAAGGCAGAGCTGGCCCAGTACCTAATTCAATCTGCATGGAACGTTGCTAACAACACAGGCTATCAAGTCAAACCATGGAACTGGATGGATTCACATCCTGTCATGCGCCTATCATCTACTAAGCATGATCAAGACCTGATTATACTCTCGGGTGATACGGGCAATGTGTTGGCTTTTGCTCCAGGGCACAATAGCGCTACAAGTTACCCAGGAAGAAACAGCACTACACTTATCTCTGGGCATCGTGACACTCACTTTAGCTTTTTGCAAGATGTTATTCTGGGCGATAAATTTGAGCTAGATTCTATCGTTGATAACAATCAATACACCTACGAGGTGAATAATATAAAAATCATCGATTCTACTCAACAAGACATTAGCATTAATGACAACCAATCAGAACTCAAATTAGTAACTTGCTATCCGTTCAACACGCCTATTGCAGGCGGACCACTAAGATATTTAATAACCGCCAATTTAATCAACAAAAAGGAGAACACATGAAAATTCTAACAGCATCAATTATTCTACTATCTAGCATTTGGACGCCTGCGATACTAGAGCAATATTACCCAATTGAAGGGTGGATTTCTATACCCATTAACCTTAGTTTTTTTACCATTTATGTACTTACTTTTTTAACTTTACTATTAACATTCACAAAAAACAACAAAATACAAAGAATAAACAACAAATAATGTATCAAATAAACACTTAATTTAAGTAGTATTACTATCAGTACTAGGAGTAAATATGAAATCAATATTAGCTATTTTTTTATCATTACTAATTACACAGGCAACTGCTAATCAAAACCTGATTGTTTGTAACATAACGCTCAGTCCAGAAACTAAAGTCTTGTTAAATGATTTTTCTTATGATCAAGCACTCAAACAAGCTAAGCAGGGCGACCCTCAAGCGCAATACGCACTTGGCGTTATGTATGGCACAGGCATCAAGGTTAATGAAGATAAGCGTAGGTCTATTAAATGGCTCACTAAAGCTGCAATGAACAATGTACCAAAAGCTAGAGAAAATCTATATAGTTCTTACCTATGCGGTTCAAAGATATTTTCTACCAAGATTTCAAAAGTTTAAAAAATATTGGGAATTTTACGAATGAGTGGTTTTCAACTGATAATAATCACTTTTTATTGACTAAAAGTGCTTTTAAGGGCTTTAAATAGGCTGTTTTGTATGGTTTTATTGGTTTAAAGGAAGGTGAATTCTCATCATAAGTGCACAACTTCCAATTGACTGGCATCGATGCCAGTCATGCTATAGAATACCTCAAAAGGTGTTCTATAGCTTAAACATTTTCTAGGTCGTGAGTTTAGTTTGTCAGTTGCTATTTTGACTCTAATATAACTCACATCCTTGAGTACTGTCTTCTTCGGGAAGTATTGCCTTAACAAGCCATTAGCATTCTCGTTTTGTCCTCTCTCCCAACTACTGTATGGTTTAGAAAAGTAACTCATACAGCTAATTGCTTGATTAACCTTCTGGTGCGCATAAAACTCTTTGCCATTATCATAAGTAATTGAATCCACAATACGACCTAAAGGTTTAAGTAAACGGATAATAGCGGCAGACACATTATTCATGTGTCTGCTTGCTACTGGATAAGCCAATCTTAATTTAGTTACTCGCTCATCTAAAGTAACAATACCGCCTTGTCGATCTTTACCAATAATTGTATCAGCTTCCCAGCGGCCAAAGACTAGGCGGTTATTAACCGCCCAAGGCCTTTGGTCAATATCAGTGCGATTAGGTATTGCACCACGGTTATTTAGGTAGCCATAGCGCTTACGATAAGCCTTGCCTTGATGCCTTAGATGTTTATATGGTTTGCCATTATGTTGCTTGTTTTTAAGAATGTATCTGTATACAGTCTCGTGATGTAGACTAATAATACCATCTCTACTCAAACGACCACAAACTTGCTCTGGTGACCAATCTAGCCTGAGGTATTTAGCAATCAGCTTTTTGATTGAATCATTAAGCTTGGATGCTTTATTTTTGGCAATATGTCTTTGCCCTGCAAAGACATGTGCTTGTTTGTAACGATAACCACTGCCACCGGTATTACGAGTAATCTCACGAATGATGGTTGTGTGCGATCTATTAAGCTGTTTAGCTATTTGATTCTTAGTAACGCCTTGTCTGAGACAAGTAGCGATATAATACCTCTCTTCAGAGGTTAGTTGCTTGTACATAGTGTCCAACTCCGTTATAGCAATAAACCAATTATTATAAATTGGATGGCCTCTGATCTTATTCAAAGGCAGGTATTGCTGGTTTAACTTAGTTGTGCACTAATGATGCGAATGTACCGAAGGAGTTTTGGAAAAATTGGGAAATTTTACGAATGAGATGTTTTTTTAAATTCTTTCACGAAAATTTATGAATTTTCTTAATGAGAACTTGACACTTTGTCTGACGACCAGAAAAAGTATCCAAAAAGAGGTCGCCCTGCAAATAACTACTCAATAAAAAATTATTGCTTGCAAAGCCAAATCTTAAAAACTCGCTACACTCAAACATTTAAGATTTTTAGCTTTTTCTTCGCAATGTTTATTGGTATTTTCTTGCAAGGGAATGGCTAAAAACCCAAGTGGATTGACCACTTGGGTTTTTGATAAATAAGGTATATTTAGGGCTTAAATTTGAATAATTAATCATGAAAAAAATTAACGAATTAGTTTCTGTTGACAAACCTAGAGAAAAGCTTGAAAAGAAAGGTATTAAAGCGTTAAAAGACTATGAGTTAATGGCAGTGCTTTTGGGCTCTGGCACAAAAGATAGTGATGTACTTAAACTATCTCGTGAAATTGTTAGAAAATTTAAGAATAATTTTGAAAATATCACTCTTGAGTCTCTGTTGCAAATCCATGGTTTAGGTAAAGCTAAAGCCAGCAAAATTATCTCTGCGATTGAATTGAGTAGAAGATATTTAATCAAGCAAAATGCTAAGATTACTTCACCTGAGCAAATCTTTGATGAGCTTAGAGATTTTAAAAACAAACAACAAGAGTACTTTATTGTTATTACTTTAGACGGTGCAAATCATATTATTGAAAAACGTGTGGTGTTTATTGGCACACTCAACCATTCATTAGTACATCCACGTGAAGTATTTGCCGATGCACTGACTGATAGAGCGGCTAGCATTATCATTGCACATAATCATCCAAGCGGAAATCTTGAAGCTAGCAAAGAAGATATTAATATCACCAATCGCCTTAAAGATAGCGCAAAGCTCTTAGGTATTGATTTAATGGATCATATTATTTTTAGCAAAGATGGTTTTATTAGCTTGCAAGAGCAAGGAAAATTGTAAATGAGCAATAGTAAAAAATATTTTGTTTTTGTTGATGAAACAGGAAATAACAATCAAGAAGATTTATTTATATTGGGTTGCGTATTTGTTCCTGTTGATAGGATTGGTGAATACTATGAGCAATTGAATAAAATTTTCTCAAAAATAAAAACCAAAGTAAAAGATAAAGAATTAGAGCTTGAAAAAAACTTATCAGAAAAAGATCTTGTTAGTTTTTATAGGGGTCGACGAAGAGCTTATGAGGTTAAGTTCAAACATATCAATCAAACAGTAGCTGAAGCATATACTTGGCTGGTATCTCAATATTTTAAATTCTCAGATATTCGATTCTGCTGCTTGGTTATTGATAAGAAAAAATACCCACCACCAAAATCACAAACATTTTGCGATGTTTATACAAATGATCTTGCATTATTGCTTAAGCACAATATTAAAGAGGGTGAGGAAGTTGTGATATTGCCTGATAATATCGAGATATCTGGAGATAAGCACTTTGAAGACATTATTAACAAAAAGTTGCTAGCCGAAGGTAAGAACATATTTGGCACTCATAGACTTGAATCGCACGCTAATTTGTTTGTACAAATGACAGATTTATTAATAGGTGCAGTTGCTTACGATTATCACAACAAATCAAATTTATCTAAAGATTTGGTTGTGAATAAAATTAAACAAAAAACAGGCTTGAAAAGTTTAGGAGTGAATGCAACAAAGCACAATCCAAATTACTTTTCTATATGGGTTTATAAGAGATAAAAAAAAGAAAGGGGGCTATGGTTATAACCCACGCCCCCTATCAGGTACGGTTATTATAACAATAAGTTAAGTATTTTGCAAGAGCAAGGGAAATTGTAAAAGGAAAAAAATGGCAAAAAAAGAGAAAAAACAAAAGTCTATAGAAGAAACACTATGGCAATCATGCGATAAGCTAAGGGGGTCAATAGAACCATCTGAGTATAAACATGTAGTACTAAGTCTTATCTTTTTAAAGTTTGCCAGTGATAAGTTCGAGCAGCGTAGACAGGAGTTGACTGCCGAAGGTAAAGAAAAATATCTGGAAATGGTTGAGTTTTATAATGAGAAAAATGTATTCTTTTTAGAAGAAGTTTCTCGCTGGAGTTTTATTAGTAAAAACTCTAAACAAAATGATGTTGCGCTCAAAATTGATACTGCTTTACACACCATTGAAAAAGACAATAAAGCATTAAGAGGTGCATTGCCAGATAATTATTTCTCACGCTTAGGTTTAGACAAAGCTAAACTCGCTTCACTTATTGACAAAATCAATGAAATTAACACACTCGAGGATGGCGAGCAAGATATTGTTGGGCGCGTGTACGAGTATTTTTTAAAGAAATTTGCCATCAAAGAAGGCAAGGGCAAGGGTGAGTTCTATACGCCAAAGACTATCGTTAATCTTATTGCTGAATTAATAGAGCCATACAAAGGCATAATTTACGATCCTGCTTGTGGCGCAGGCGGTATGTTTGTGCAATCCATTAAATTTATTGAAAGTCACCATGGCAACAAGAAAGAGATCTCTATCTATGGGCAGGAATACACAAAAACTACTTACAAATTAGCAAAGATGAATCTTGCCATTCGTGGCATATCTGCAAATTTGGGTGAAAAAGATGCCGATACATTTGCTAATGATCAGCATAAAGATCTCAAAGCTGATTTCATCATGGCAAACCCACCTTTTAATCAAAAAGAATGGCGAGCAGAAAATGAACTATTAGATGACCCTCGCTGGATGGGCTATGAAGTGCCGCCAAAGTCTAACGCTAACTACGCTTGGATTCTTAACATGGTGTCTAAACTTTCAGAAAACGGTGTTGCAGGGTTTTTATTAGCCAATGGTGCGCTTTCTGGTGGCGGAGAAGAATACAAAATCCGTAAAAAACTGATTGAAAATGATTTGGTAGAAGCAATTGTTATCCTGCCACAAAACATGTTTTACACTACCAATATCAGTGTCACTTTATGGGTGCTAAATAAAAACAAAACTGCTAGAGTGGTTGAACATCCTGATGAGAATCGTAATTATAGAGATAGACAAAATGAAATACTGTTTATGGATCTTCGCCAAATTGGTGAGCCGTATGAGAAAAAATACATTCAATTTAGCAAGCAACACATAGCAGATATTGGGCAAACACTACACAACTGGCAGCAAAAAGACAAGGGTTATAAAGATATTCCAGAATACTGTTATTCTGCAAAAGCCGAGGAGGTGGTTAAAAAAGATTACTCCCTTGTGCCGAGTAAGTATATTGAATTTGTCAATCGCGATGAAAACATTGATTTTGATACAAAAATGCAAGCATTGCAATCTGAGTTTTCTCAGTTATTAAAAGATGAGGAAAAATCTAAAGACGATCTATTAACTGTGTTTAAAGAACTGGGCTATGAAATCAAATTATAAAAAAATTGGTGATTTTATTAGTCAAGTGAAGATTAAAAATACAAATGGCAATATTAATCTATTGCTAGGAGTTAATTTAGATAAGAACTTTATCCCCTCTGTTGCAAATATTGTGGGAACTGATTTAACAAAATATAAAGTAGTTAAGAAAGGCCAGTTTGGTTGTAAGTTAATGAGCGTTGGAAGGGATAAAAAACTCCCAATATCATTATTGGAAAACTATGACGAGGCGATTATTTCTTCTGCATATTACGTATTTGAAATAATAGATAATAATGAACTATTAAATGATTATTTAATGATGTGGTTTTCTAGACCTGAGTCTGATCGATATTTATGGTTTCAAAGCGGTGGCGATATAAGGGGAAGGATTACTTGGGAAGATTTATGTGGTTTACCTATTAATGTTCCTAGTATAGAAAAACAACAACAAATTGTGGCTGAATATAATGCTGTTGTAAATCGCATAAAACTCAACGAACAGCTAAATCAAAAATTAGAAGAAACCGCTCAAGTATTGTATAAACACTGGTTTAATGGATTAGACGATGTTAGTGAAAACAGCGTTACACTTGACAACTATATTGTGTTCAACCCAAAGCATACTATCAAAAAATCAGAAATTATTTCATATGTTGAAATGTCTGATTTACAAGAAGATTTGCTAAGCATTAAAAAGACAATAAAAAGAGAATTTACTTCAGGCTCCAAGTTTAAGAATTACGATACTCTTTTTGCTAGAATTACACCATGTTTAGAAAATGGTAAAACTGCTTATGTTGATTGCCTTGTCAAGGATGAGATTGCATTTGGATCAACTGAATTTATTGTTATGAGATCAAAAGAGGGTGTTAGCCCTTATTGGGCTTACTGCATGGCAAGAGATGGTAATTTTAGAAGTCACGCAATAAGTAGCATGGTAGGATCTTCTGGTAGGCAAAGGGTTCATAGTGATTATTTAAAAGATTATTTAATTCCCAAGATTGATTATGAAAAAATGAGTATTTTTCATAAAAATATAGACCCATTGTTTAAAAAAATAAAAATAAAATCGTTAGAAAATAAAAGCCTTAAGGTGATGAAGGGTTTGCTTCTTTCAAAAATGGCAACGGTGAAAAAATAAAAAAAGGAGTTAATGTGCACTTAGATAGAATTCATATAAAGAATTTTAGGTCAATTAAAGATGAGACCATTCGGTTTGATCATAGTTGTAAAATTTTAGTTGGTAAAAATGAAGCAGGGAAAAGCAACGCTTTAAAAGCTATTGCTGCTATTTTTGGTCAATTTAAAATTCAAAAAAAAGACAAAAGAAAAAGAATTAACAATGAAATAATTGAAGAGTATTTTGTTAGGGCTATTTTGACTATATCAGCAGAAGATCATGATTCTATTTTAAATAAATTAAAAAATAAATTTAAAAAAATAGAGTTGATAAAGCTATCTAATCAAAAAACATTAAGCCAATTTATAAAGGAAAACTTTAAAGAATTCATCATGCAAATAGATGTTGAAGATGACAGTGTGCAAGAGCATTCCTATTGGGATATTAAAGAGAATAAAGGTGAGTTAAAAGATAAAATCTATATAAAAGGTGGTGAACTCACTCAGGAAAATGGGGAAGAGTTTGATTTGGTGTTAGAAATCTTTAATATCCTACGAGAGATTTATTTAGAAAATAAGCTTGAATGTCATTATTGGAAATATAGTGAAAAACACTTGCTTCCAGGTAGTGTTTCTATTAGTGAATTTAAAGCTAATCCAAGTAATTTCAAGGCATTGGAGAATATTTTTGTTCTTTGTAATAGGAGTGATATTAATCAAGAGTTTTCTAATGCAATGGATGAAGATGGTGATTATAGTAATTTACTAAGTCAAGTGTCAGAAGAGACTACTAGGGTTTTTAAAAATATCTGGAAAGATTTTAAAAATACAAGCATTGAGTTGATTCCTAATGGGGAGGAGATCTTAATAAAGGTTGTAAACAAAACCAAGTACTCCTTTGAAGATCGAAGTGATGGCTTTAAGAGGTTTATTAGTATCTTATTAATGTTAAGTACACAGTCACGAAGTAACTTACTTGGAAAAAATGACATTATTTTAATTGATGAACCAGATCAAAGCTTATATCCCACAAGTGCACAATATTTAAAAGATGAACTTTTAAAGATCGCTCAAAATTCTTTTGTTGTTTACTCGACACATTCACAATATATGATTGACTCTAATTGTATTGACAGACATTTAATTGTTGAGAAAAATAATGACATAACAACCATTGGAAAGCAGTCAGAAAACGCACCTTTTAGTAATGATGAATTATTGAAAAGAGCTGTTGGCTCAAGTATATTTGAATGCATACAACCAATAAATATTATCTTTGAAGGTTGGCTCGATAAAGAATTATTTGATAAATATTGTAAGTTTCATAAAATTAAAACTTTTGATTCTGTTGGCAAAGTGTACTTGCGCGGAATATCTGGTATTGAATTATTGGTTCAGATTTTAATCTTAGCAAATAAAAAATTTATTATTGTGGCAGATTCAGATAAAGTTTCCAATGATAAGAAGAAAACATTTGGAGCTGATTATTTTGAATTTAAAGATAGTTGGATTTCTTATAGTGATATCAATTCATCTGTCGCTACAATGGAAGATTTTCTTAAACCCGAATTTATTGAATCAGTTATTACCACCTACGGCATTAAAGGATTTGCATATGATTTAGAGAAGGGTGTCATTCAAAATATTCAAACAGCTGTCTTAAAAGATAAAAGCAAAGTGCAAGAAGTAAAAAAACTCCTCATTAAGAATTTGAATAAAAAAGCAATGCAAGGCTTTTATGGGGATTACATTGACAGGCTTAAGCTGGAGCTTTCTAAGCTACAATCTTAAAAATAAAGCGTGAAGTGATTGACTTATTTATAAAAAAAACGAAATGGTAGAACAGCAAAACATAGAGTGGAAGCAGAGTTGGAATGACAAATACCTGAAATGGATTTGTGGTTTTGCCAATGCCTCTGGTGGTTTAATTTATATCGGCAAGGACGATGATGGCAATGTAGTCAATTTGCAGGATTATCGTAATCTGTTGGAAGAGTTGCCTAATAAGGTGCGCAATTCAATGGGAATTATCTGCGATATAAATTTGTTAGAAGAGGGCGATAAAAAATATATAGAAATTAAAGTCAATCCGTATTCTATTCCTGTGTCATTAAGAGGTCGATATTATTATCGTTCAGGTAGTGTTAAATCAGAGTTAACAGGCATCGAGCTGAATGAGTTTTTGCTAAAGAAAGCGGGCAAGAGTTGGGATGATGATGTTGAAGAGGGTGCTGAAATCAGTGATATTGATGAAAAAAGCATTACACAATTTATTGATGATAGTAAAGAAAAAGGCAGAATGCCTGATACAAGTGGATTAACTTCACTGCAAATATTGGATAAGCTGCGTTTGTTAGACAACAACAAACTTAAAAGAGGTGCGCTAATCTTGTTCGGTAAAGACCCTGGACAGTTCTATCCAAATATTATGGTCAAGATTGGTCGTTTTGGTGAAGATGGTTCGGATTTGAAGTTTCAAGAGGTTATTGAAGGTAATTTGGTGCATTTGTTAAATGAAGTACAAGTACAGCTGAATTATAAGTTTTTAACCAGACCAATAGACTTTAAAGGTATGTACCGTATAGAAAAAGGCGAGTACCCTGTTGCTGCACTGCGTGAAATGCTGCTCAATGCCATTGTTCATAGGACTTATATGGGTGCTGCAATTCAGATTCGGGTGTATGACAATAAGCTCTCTATTTGGAATGAAGGGATGTTGCCAAATGGCTTAGATTTAGAGAGCTTAAAGACAGAACATAATTCACGCCCTAGAAACCCAAAGATAGCAGATGCTTGTTTTAAAGCGGGTTATATTGATACTTGGGGAAGAGGAACTTTAAAAATTATTAATTCTTGTAAAGAGGCTAAACTACCAGAGCCTGAAATACTTGAAAAAGATGGCGGCGTGCAAGTGACTATTTATAGAGAATTTGAAGGTGGTCAAGTAGGTGGTCAAGTAGGTGGTCAAGTAGGTGGTCAAGCCATTAAATTAACGGATAAACAGAAAGAGGTGTTAACTCTTATAGAAGAAACACCTAGTATTTCGAGAGAGCAATTATCTAATAAATTAGGTATTAATAAATCTGCAGTACAAAAGCGTATTGAGACATTGAAAAAGAAAGGAGCTATTGAGAGAAAAGGGAAAACTACTGGAGAGTGGGAAATTTTAATTAAAAAATGAAATTTACAGAAACAAAATTAGAGCAGGCTTTTATTGAGCTATTGGAAAATGAAGATTTTCCACACTACTTGGGTAATACTATTTCCCGAGCGGATGATGAGGCGTTGATTGAAGAAGATTTAAAATCCTATCTACTTAGTAAGTATAGAAAAGAACAGCTTACTGAAGTAGAAGTTCAAACAATTATCCTAAAGCTAAAATCTCTTTCTGCTACTGATTTGTACGAAAGCAACAAAACCATTATGCGCTGGTTGGCGGATGGTTTTATTCTTAAAAGAGAAGATCGCAGTCAGAAAGATGTTTACATTGAATTGATTGATTATGAAGGATTAGAAAAACAGCGCCAGAGTGATAATTTGGACGAGATTGCTGCAGACCCTAAAATTGCTTATGGAAAAACTCATAATCACAATATTTACAAATTTGTAAACCAGCTAGAGATTACAGGTACCGAAAAACGTATTCCTGACGGCATTATCTATATCAACGGTTTGCCTGTTGTGGTGTTTGAGTTTAAATCTGCTATTCGAGAAAATGCCACTATTAATGATGCCTATGTACAGCTAACCACACGCTATAAGCGCGATATTCCAGAGTTATTTAAATATAATGCTTTTTGCGTGATTAGTGATGGTGTAAACAATAAAGCAGGTTCATTCTTCGCACCTTATGAATTTTACTACGGTTGGCGACGAGTGGCAGGCTTAGCAAAAGATGTAGATGGTATTGATAGTATGTTTACCATTGTGCAAGGCATGTTGCACCATGACAGACTTAGAGATATTATTCGTAATTTTATCTACATCCCTGATACTTCAAAAAAAGATGAAAAAATAGTCTGTCGTTATCCGCAATATTATGCGACTCGTGCGTTGTACGAAAGTATTAAGCAAGCGGAAAAGCCCGAGGGCGATGGCAAGGGTGGCACTTACTTTGGTGCAACAGGTTGTGGTAAGAGTTTTACCATGCTGTTTCTTGCTCGACTGTTAATGAAGAGTGAGCATTTTGAAAGCCCAACTATTGTATTGATTACCGATCGTACTGATTTGGATGATCAGCTTGCTGGGCAATTTACTAATGCCAAAGATTATATTGGTGATAGTAATGTGATTAGTGTTGCTAGCAGAGCTGATTTACGAGCTTTGATTCAAGGCAGAAAAAGTGGCGGTGTATTTTTAACCACGATTCATAAATTTACAGAAGACACTGAACTACTGACTGATAGAACTAATGTTATTTGTATTTCTGATGAAGCGCATAGAAGCCAAACTAATTTAGATCAGAAAGTTAGTGTAACTAGTAATGGCGTTAAAAAGACTTTTGGCTTTGCTAAATATTTGCACGATTCCCTTCCAAATGCTACGTTTGTAGGTTTTACAGGTACACCGATTGACGCAACTTTGGATGTATTTGGTAAGGTGGTTGACGCTTACACAATGACTGAATCGGTTAGAGATGAAATTACCGTAAGAATTGTGTATGAAGGTAGAGCAGCAAAAGTTATCTTGCATAACAGTGAATTAGAAAAAATTGAAAAGTATTATGAAAAAGCTGCAGAAGATGGCGCTAATGAATATCAAGTAGAGGCGAGTAAAAAGGCCACAGCCACCATGAACTCTATTCTTGGAGATCCAGATGTTTTGGAGGTTTTAGCAAAGGACTTTGTAACGCATTACGATAATCGAATATCAGAAGGCGCAACAGTCAAAGGCAAAGCAATGTTTGTTTGTAGTAGTCGAGAGATTGGTTATGAATTTTATAAAAATGTTATTAAATTACGTCCAGAATGGACTGAGGTAAAAGTTGCTGAAGATGGGGTGCAACTTAGTGATAAAGAGCAGAAAGAAATTATGCCAATGGAGCGTGTCAAAATGATCATGACTAGAGGTAAGGATGATCCTAAAGAGATGTATGATCTTCTTGGTACAAAAGAATATCGTAAAGAATTAGACAGGCAATTTAAAAATGAAAAGTCCAATTTTAAAATTGCCATTGTAGTTGATATGTGGCTAACAGGATTTGATGTGCCATTTTTAGATTCTATCTATATCTACAAACCTATTAGACAGCATAATTTAATCCAAACAATCTCAAGAGTAAACAGAAAATTTAAAGGAAAAAATAAAGGTTTGGTGGTTGATTATATTGGCATTAAGAAGCAAATGAATCTTGCTTTGGCAAAATACAATCAAGGTGAGGAAGAAAATTTTGAAGATATTGAAGAATCTTTGATTGTGGTTAGAAATCACCTTGATTTACTGGCTAAGATTTATTATAAGTTTGACATCTCAAAATATTTCAATGGCTCTGCGCTAGAGCAGTTAAATACTTTAAATACAGCTGCTGAATATGTGCAGTCGACCAAAGAGCTAGAATCTCGCTTCATGGGTATTGTAAAGCGCCTGAAGGCTGCTTATGACATTTGTGCAGGAAGTGAACAGTTAACCCAAGAAGAAAGGAATTACACGCATTTTTATTTGGCGGTTAGGTCAATCGTCTTCAAGCTGACTAAAGGTGACGCACCAGACACGGCGCAAATGAACGAAAAAGTTCGAGAAATGATTAAAGACGCTCTAAAAAGTGATGGTGTAGAAGAGATATTTAAGCTTGGTGATGATGCACAGACCGAACAAGATATTTTCAATGAAGATTATTTAGCAAAAATTGACAAAATAAAACTACCAAACACCAAAATAAAACTACTTCAACAATTACTAGCCAAAGCAATTGGCGAGATGAAAAAAGTTAATAAAGTTAAAGGTATTGATTTTTCTAAAAAGATGCAATTCTTAGTAGAGCAATACAATGAAAGAAAAGAAGATGATGTATTGCGCAGTGAAGTATATGACGATATGGCGGAGCATTTAACTAATTTAATTTGGGAAGT
>CAZOAA010000007.1:0-12379 GCA_964577715.1 uncultured Candidatus Thioglobus sp.
GCAACATCAGCTTACCGAATAACATTCTTCCCTTTTCGCCACCTGATAAGGATTTAACACTTTTAATAATATCATTTTTTCCAAAAAGCATCTTCCCCAGTACAGCACGCATTTCTTGTATGTCTTGATTAGGTTTTTTAAATTGTGCCATCCAATCGAGTACAGTTATATCATCTTCAAAATCGTCACTATGATCTTGGGCATAATAGCCAATATTAACATTTTCACTCCACTTGATTTTGCCTTTATCAGCTTCAATCTCGCCAACTAGAGTGCGCAATAATGTAGTCTTACCAATACCGTTTTGACCAATAATAGCTACGCGCTCACCCACTTCAAAAATAAAATTAATATCCCTTAACACCTGCAAATCATCAAAGCTTTTTTCTAAACCTTCCACCTCAATCACATTACGGTGAAGTTCTTTTTCTTGTTTGAAAATAATATAAGGACTTACTCGTGACGAAGGTCGCATATCATCTAGGACAATTTTATCAAGCTGCTTTAGACGTGAAGTCGCTTGCTTGGACTTTGAAGCATTCGCTGAGAATCGTGATACAAAATGCTTAAGCTCTTTAATCTTAGCTTCTTTTTTAGCATTGTCAGATTGCATTTTTTCTTGAATGGCTGTTGATGCAATCATGAAATCATCATAATTTCCTGGGAAAGTTTTAAGCGCTCCATAATCAAGATCTGACATATGTGTACAAACACCATTTAAAAAATGCCTATCGTGAGAAATAATCACCATCGTGGCTTTGCGCTCTTTTAAAACTCCTTCTAACCAACGAATTGAGTTAATATCTAGGTTATTAGTTGGCTCATCAAGTAGCAAGATTTCAGGATCAGAGAATAAAGCTTGTGCTAGTAAAACGCGAAGCTTCCAACCAGGTGCAATCTCACTCATCAAACCATAGTGCTGGTCTTCTGGTATGTCTAAACCTAACAATAATTCACTGGCAGAAGACTCAGCCATGTAGCCATCCATCTCAGCAAATTCCATTTCTAGCTCGGCAACCTTGTTACCATCTTCTTCACTCATTTCTGGTAAAGCGTAAATACGGTCTCTTTCTTTTTTAATTTCCCATAACTTTTCATGGCCCATAATAACGGTATCAACTACACGAAAATCTTCATAAGCAAACTGATCTTGTCGAAGAATACCCAAACGCTCACCCTCGCTAATACTTACTGTGCCATGTGTTGGTGTAAGCTCACCTGTTAAAATCTTCATAAAGGTTGACTTACCACAACCATTAGCGCCAATTAAACCATAGCGATTTCCATCTTGGAACTTGATAGATATATTTTCAAATAAAGGTTTTTCACCAAATTGCATGGTGATATTGGCAGTAGAAATCATAATATTATGTTCATTTTTTACAAAAGCAAACATTATCCCATAAAGCTCAACTTATGTACAAAAGTATCTGGAACAAAACCAATAGTTTTTGAGTATAAAATACAAATTTTACCCAAGTAAATTAACCAATGAAAATCACTCAATTGCCCGATAAGAAACTATTAACAATCATCTTGGTTTTGATTACATTTGGGTGGATTATGTCTTTTTCAGCATCACTTGGAAGTCATGGGACTTATTCATATTTTTACAAGCAAAGCTTTTTTGTTGCTGTTGGTATGGTTGCTGGGTATGTTATCTTGGTAAATCCCATTTCTTTTTTTAAAGATAATTCTGCACTTTTCTACATTATTACATTGGTTTTATTACTTTTAGTCTTTGTACCTATAATTGGCCATAGTGCTGGTGGTGCTACGCGCTGGATAAATTTTGGACTTTTTAAATTTCAACCTTCTGAAATGATGAAACTAACCATGATTTTATTTATGGCGGGTTTTTTAACAAGGCAAAAAGAAGATATTAGAAAACCTAAACTAGGTCTTTTCAAAACCCTGGCTATTGTTGCTTTGCCAATATTATTACTCATGTTTGAAACTGATCTTGGCGCCACCATTATTATTGCTGCCATCGCATTTGCCATGCTCTTTGCTGCAGGGTCTTATCTTAAAGGTTTAGCTGTTATTTTTATTACCTTTGCTACTTCGTTCAGTATCTACGTTTATTTGGACCCAGTTAGATTAAAGAGACTACTTTCTTTTTGGCTTAATGACTGGTGGGGCAAGGACGGTGTAGAGCAAACTCGCCAAGCACTATTGGGCATTGCCAGAGGTGATTGGACTGGAACTGGATTAGGCGCTGGCATTCAAAAATACGTAAAACTTTCAGAAGCACATACAGATATGATTTTTTCTGTTATTGGTGAAGAATTAGGCATTATTGGCATGATGTTTGTACTACTTAGTTTTGGCTATATTATTACCAAAAGCTTTAATATTGCAAAAGAAGCTTTGAAAAATGGTAGAAAATATGGCTCGTATGTAGCCTTTGGAATCAGCACTTGGTTTGCAATGCAAATTAGTGTCAATATTGCGATGAACCTTGGCTTAATGCCAATTAAAGGATTTACCCTACCACTCTTTAGCTATGGCGGCAGTAGCATGATTTTTTCTATCATTGCACTTGCAATCATACTTAGAATTGATATAGAAAATAGAGCGCCTTATAGTAAGCAAAAAAACTATGTCTAAGACCAACAATAAGAAAAATATCTTAATAATGGCTGGTGGCACTGGCGGGCATATTTTTCCTGCCTTGGCAATTGCTGAAGAACTAAAAAAACAACCTACTAATATCCAATGGCTAGGTTCAACTAACGGCATGGAGAATGATTTAGTCCCTAAATATAATATAGACCTGCACACAGTACACGCTGTTGGTTTACGCGGTAAAAGCATTTTTAAATTGATTAAAGCGCCTTTTTTACTTAGCTTGGCACTAGTTCAAACCATTAAAATTTTTATTAAAATAAAGCCTGATGTTGCACTTGGAATGGGCGGTTTTGCCTCTGGCATCGGTGGTTTGGTTGCATGGATTTTTCGTATCCCTTTAGTAATCCATGAACAAAATTCCATTGCTGGTACAACCAATCAACTTTTATCAAAAATTGCTACCAAAACCTTTCAAGCTTTTGATAATACCTTTGATACCAATATCAATGCCCATACTTCAGGCAATCCTGTGCTGTTCAAGCCCAAAAAGAAAACTGCAAGTAACAAAAAAACAAACCTTCTGATTATTGGTGGTAGCCTTGGATCAAAGCCAATTAACGACATTGTTACCAAGCTAGATATCAATATCAATATTTGGCATCAAACTGGCAAGCTTCATCTTGAGGCTGTTAAATCTCAATACAACCGTCAATCAGCCAAAGTAGAGGACTTTATTGAAGATATGGCAAAAGCCTATGCATGGGCAGATATTGTGCTTTGTAGAGCAGGTGCGATGACTATTTCTGAACTCATGCTTTCTTCAACAGCAAGTATCTTAATTCCACTGCCTCATGCCATTGATAACCATCAGTTTTATAATGCAAAAATTCTATCTGATCAAAATGCCGGTATTTTAATTGAGCAAAAAGACTTGAATCTTAAATTACTCACAAAAACCCTACTAGATATTAGCGATACGCAAATTCAACAGATGTCTAAAAACACAAAAGAACTGGCCAAACCAAACGCAGCAAAGGAAATTAGTAATTATTTATTAAGTCTTTAATGATGTTGATGCATGTTAATACCTAACCCTTTGAACAAAGCTTCATCACTACTTTGAGTAACATTAGGTGTGGTTAACAGCTCGTCACCATAAAATACAGAGTTTGCCCCTGCAAAAAAGCACATAGCCTGCATCGCTTCACTCATGTCACTTCTGCCTGCTGATAATCTAACCACAGATTTTGGCATCAGTATTCTTGCTACCGCAACTGAACGCACAAAATCAACTTCACTTGGTTTTTCCATTGTCTCAAACGGCGTACCTGGAATCGGTACTAATAAGTTAATAGGAACACTATTAGGATGCTGCTCCATATTGGCCAAAGTTTGCAGCATAGAAGCTCTATCCTCAACACTCTCTCCCAAACCTAAAATTCCACCACTACACACATTAATGCCAGCTTTTTGCACATGATCAATGGTATCTAGTCGATCTTGAAATTCACGCGTAGTAATTACATTGGAGTAATGTTCTTTTGAAGTATCAATATTATGGTTGTAATAATCAAGCCCAGCCTCTTTTAAACGCTCAGCTTGTTTATCAGTAAGCATGCCAAGTGTTACACAAGACTCCATACCCATGCCTTTAACTTCTTTAATCATCTCAATCACTAAATCAAGGCTTTTGTCAGTAGGATTGCGCCAAGCAGCACCCATACAAAAACGCTCAGAACCTAGGTCTTTGGCTTTTTTGGCTGCATTAATTACTTGATTAAGCTGCATAAGACTTTCACGTTCTAAGCCTGAATCATGCTTTGACGATTGTGAGCAATATGAACAGTCCTCTGGGCAAGCGCCGGTTTTAATATTTAAAAGTGAAGATACTTGCACTTTATTTGGATCAAAATTTTGACGATGAATGCTATGCGCCTTAAACAATAAATCATTAAATGGCATTGAAAACAAGTTTTCAATTTCTGCTAGTTTCCAATCGTGTCTTAATTCACTCATAGTTATTTCATTAAGTAATTTTTTTGCTATTTTACATTTATTTTAGGCACAAAAAAGCCGTACAAAAGTACGGCTTTTATTGCTTAAGTACGAAACTTATTAGCAGCTATAGTACATATCAAACTCAACTGGATGAGGTGAAGCACGAAGTGCTGTTACTTCCTCCATTTTAAGATCGATAAATGAATCAATTACATTATCAGTAAATACACCACCAGCTTTTAAGAAGTCGCGGTCTTGATCTAGTGCATGTAATGCTTGATCTAATGAGCTACAAACCTTAGGAATAGCGTCTTTTTCTTTTTCAGTTAATTCGTACAGATCTTCATCACCTGGCTTACCTGGATCAATCTTATTCTTAATACCATCAAGGCCAGCCATTAACATTGCAGCAAATGCAAGGTATGGATTAGCTGTTGGATCTGGGAAACGTACCTCAATACGACGACCTTTTGGATTAGCAACAAAAGGAATACGAATCGCAGCAGAACGGTTCTTAGCTGAATAAGCTAACATTTCTGGCGCTTCAAAACCTGGAACTAAGCGTTTGTAAGAGTTAGTTGATGAGTTTGTAAATGCATTAAGTGCTTGAGCGTGCTTAATAATACCACCAATGTAGTAAAGTGCTGTTTGGCTTAAATTACCATACTCGTCACCATCAAATAAATTAACACCATCTTTAGCAATTGATTGGTGAACGTGCATACCATTACCATTATCAACCGCAATTGGCTTAGGCATAAAGGTTGCTGTCTTACCGTAGATGTGCGCTACATTATGTACACAATATTTAAGGATTTGCGTCTCATCAGCTTTCTTAACCATTGTATTAAATAAAGCACCAATCTCACATTGACCTGCAGTACCAACCTCGTGGTGATGCACTTCAGTTGTTACACCCATCTCTTCAATTGCCAAACACATTTGCGCACGAAGATCATGTAATGAATCTACTGGCGGCACTGGGAAGTAACCACCTTTAATTCTTGGACGGTGACCTTTGTTACCACCTTCTAAATCTGAGCCTGACTCCCAGTCAGCTTCTTCAGAATGAATCTCGTAAAATGCTTTACCTAGACCAAAACCTGTGTCCCATTTAACACTATCAAAAACGAAAAATTCTGGCTCGTTACCAAAATATGCAGTATCACCAATGCCTGTTTCATTCAAATATGCTTCAGCACGTTTAGCGATAGAACGAGGATCTTTTTCATAACCTTGCATATCATTTGATTCAATAATATCGCAGGTAATATTTAGTGTAGCCTCTTCAGTAAACGGATCCATGATTGCAGTTGTTGTATCTGGCTTCATAATCATGTCAGACTCGTTAATTGGCTTCCAACCGGCGATTGAAGAACCATCAAACATTTGACCTTCTTCTAATTTTTCAGCGTTAATTGTGTGTGCAGGCACGCTCACGTGCTGCTCTTTACCTTTAGTATCAGTAAAACGGAAATCAACGAATTTAACTTCGTTGTCCTTCATCATCTTCATTACATCTTTAGCAGACATATTTTCTCCTATTTTTTTAACTATTTAATTTACTGACAATCGTTGTCAAACAGAGCGCGCCGTTGCGATCAAAATTCTCAATTGTTTTATTGTTATATTATGAAAAACTGTTATTTACAATAAAAACAGCGAGTTATTCTACCCTATTTTCTTTACAATTAAAATAATCTCGTCAGTTTTTTCATCAATTTCAAGCACTTTGTGGCCATGCACTTTGCACCAAGCAGGAATATCATGAAGCACACCCGGGTCAGTAGCAACCATTTCAATCAAATCGCCATTGTTAATAACATCAATCTTCTCACCCAACCTAATCACTGGCATAGGGCAAAGTAGGCGCTTAGCATCAATATGGTGCTTCATATTAATTACTCAAGTCCTAACCAATCTTGAGGCTTGATATAACGTGTATATAGCGCCTCCTCCTTACTACCAGCCTCTGGCTCGTATTGATACTCCCAGCGCACAAGAGGTGGCAATGACATAAGGATTGACTCAGTTCGACCACCGGTTTGCAAGCCAAATAAAGTGCCACGGTCATATACTAAATTAAACTCAACATAGCGACCTCGTCGATACAACTGAAACTCTCTTTCGCGTTCGCCATATTCCATATCTTTACGCTTTTCTACAATCGGCCGATAAGCCTTAATATAGCTATTACCCACACTTTGCATAAAACTAAAGCACTGATCAAACCCACCTTCATTTAGGTCGTCAAAAAATAAGCCACCAATACCTCGTTGTTCATCACGATGCTTTAAGTAAAAATAATCATCACACCACTTTTTGTATTTTGGATACACATCCTTTCCAAATGGATCACAAGCATCTTTAGCACTTTGATGCCAAAAAATCGCGTCTTCATCAAAACCGTAATAAGGCGTAAGATCAAAACCACCACCAAACCACCAAATTGGGCCTTCGCCCTCTTTTTCAGCGACAAAAAATCGCACATTAGCATGTGAGGTAGGTACGTATGGGTTTTTAGGGTGAATCACTAACGATACCCCCAAGGCACTAAAACTGCGCCCTGCTAACTCTGGGCGCATTGCTGTTGCAGAAGCTGGCATACTATCGCCATGCACAATAGAAAAATTAACACCCGCTTGTTCAAACACAGCACCATTGGTTAATACGCGAGTTAAGCCATGGCCACTATTGCCTTCTTTTCTCCAATTATCTTTAATAAAACCAGCCTTACCATCAAGTTGCTCTAATTGGGTACAGATATCTTCTTGTAATGCAAGTAAATATTTTTGAATTTGGTCAATCATCTAAGTCTTTCCCCAGTTTGCAAATTAATAATCCTTGAAGGACTAGTATTATAGTTTTGTGGTGCAATAATAAAATCTAATTCTTGTTTAAAAAATACAGACAATGCTAATACATTAGTAGCACTATGCTTGCCAATAGTATTTGCACTGGTTGAAACCAATGCGCTATTAGTAGCCTTACACAACTTTGTAATTAAATTATTATCAGTTAGTCGAACAGCCACAGTATCAAACTCACCTGTAAGTAATGGGCTTGTTAACTTATTTGCTTTTAACAAATACGTGGTTGGCTCCTTGGTGTTTTTAATTCTATCTAACTGCGAAGGATCTTGCACATAATCGACAAAATAGCGCACATCATTTGCCAGTAGTATTAACCCTTTAGCCTCTGAGCGACGTTTAAGTTTTAAAATCAACTGTATTGATCGCTCAAAACGAGGTAAACAGCTCAAACTCTGAATCGTATCTGTAGGATGAGAAATTACACCACCCATTTTTAAATACTTAGCTGCTAATCTAATCTTAAAACTCATGATGTTTTTTTAGCTCTTGGGTGACATTTGTCATATACTTTTGATAATTCTAAAAAATCAAGGTGTGTGTACACTTGAGTTGATTTAATGCTTTTATGCCCTAAAAATTCTTGCACCGATCTAAGATCATGGCTCGATTGTAAAAAGTGTGTAGCGGCCGCATGGCGCAACATATGGGGGTGAACGTTGATCTTAATACCAACAGCTAGTGAGCGTTTTTTAATCATATTTTGTACTGTTCTTACATTGACTCGATCATGTCTGTTATTAATAAACAAAGCTTTATTTGTATTACTTATTGTTTTTAAATAACCACTAATTGCCCTTTGTGCAGATTCTCCCAATGGCGTATAGCGCGCTTTTGATCCTTTACCCATTACCCTTAAAAAACCCTGATCCATATCCACATCATCAAAATCAAGTCCTACCAACTCTGAAACCCTTAAACCACAAGAATAGATAACTTCTACCATTGCCACGTCTCTTAACTCTATCCATGTATTAGACCTTGGTTTAAGTATTTGTGCCAGTACTTCATAATCAAGTGTTTTAGGCAGGCTTTTAACTATTTTTGGCGTTTGTAACCCTTGAGCACAATTATTTTCAAGCAAACCCTGATTTACCAAATAAGACAAAAAACCTCGAATGGAAGATAAGTGTCGTCTAATTGTACGGCCACTAACATTATGATGGCGCATTGTCATCACAAACAAATTAAGATGCTCATCATTTAAATCAGCCCAACTATTCAAATGATGCTCTTTAATAAAATCGAGCAATTTTTGCAAATCTCTAGTATATGCCTGTTGAGTATTTAGCGCATATCCACGCTCAACTTTTAAATATAAAACAAACTGATTAATTTGTTTTTGCATTTTTAGTTGATTTTTTTTACTTTGCCCATATCAATGTATTTTACGTCAAACAAAAGGATAATATAAATGACTGCAAAGAGCGCAAAAACAAAAAGCACTAAAAAAACACATGCTTTTCAAACCGAGGTCTCACAACTCCTACATTTAATGATCCATTCTTTGTATTCCAACAAAGAAATATTCCTACGAGAGCTTATCTCAAACGCCTCTGACGCCATTGACAAGCTTAAATTTGAAGCCTTGTCTAATGACAAACTATCTGAAGGTAAAGAAGAATTACAAATCCATGTATCTGCCGATAAAGATGCTGGTACAGTAACTATTAGTGATAACGGTATCGGCATGACACAAGACGAAGTCATGGAAAACATTGGTACTATTGCAAATTCAGGCACACAAAAATTCTTAAAAAATCTAGATAAAAAACAAGCACAAGACTCTAATCTAATCGGTCAGTTTGGTGTTGGTTTTTATTCAGCATTTATTGTTGCTGATGAAGTAACTCTTACCACCAGAAAAGCAGGTGACGCCAAAACTAAAGGTACGGTATGGTCTTCAAAAGGTAAAGGTGAATACTCACTAGAAACTACCAAAGTAGATGATTTTGGTACTTCGATCACATTACACATCAAAAAAGAAGAAAAAGAATTCTTAGACGACTACCGCCTACGCTCAATTATTTCAAAATATTCTGATCACATCACTGTTCCAATTATGATGATCAAACCATCAGAAGATGAGAAAAGTAAAGAAATCGAATACGAAAGTGTTAACAAAGCTAATGCATTTTGGACACAAGACAAAAAAGAACTTAAACAAGAAGATTATGATGAGTTCTACAAATCATTAACTTACGATTTTGAAGGCCCTCTAGCTCAACTACATAATAAAGTTGAAGGCAAACTAGACTACACTTCATTGTTATTTATTCCTAAAAAGGCACCATTTGACATGTGGGAGCCAAAGCGTAAAGGCGGCATTAAGCTTTATGCTAAGCGCGTATTCATTATGGAAGACAACGAAGAGTTAATGCCTTTATACCTGCGCTTCATCAAAGGTGTGATTGATACAGCCGATCTATCTCTTAACGTTTCTCGTGAAATTTTACAAAGCAACAAAATTGTTGACGCCCTTCGCAAGGCTTCAGTTAGCAGAGTCTTAAAAGAATTAGAAAAAATGGCTAAAAACAAGCCAGAAAAATATGCTGATTTTTGGAAAGAATTCGGCATGGTAATGAAAGAAGGCGTGGTTGAAGACGCAGCTAATAAAGACAAAATCGCCTCTCTATTACGTTTTTCCACCACTAAATCAGATGGTGAAGATCAGAGCGTATCACTAGCGGATTATATCGAGCGTATGGATAAAGACCAAAAAGACATCTACTACGTTACTGCAGAAACTTACGCTGCTGCTAAAGGCTCTCCTCATTTAGAAATCTTCAAGCAAAAAGACATTGAAGTACTACTTCTATCTGATCGTGTTGATGAATGGATGGTTAACAACTTTAACGAATTTGAAGGAAAAAATCTTAAATCAATCGCCAAAGGTGACTTAGAAAATTTAGATTCTAAAGAAGAAAAGAAAGAAAAAGCAAAAGCGGCCAAAGGCTTCAAAAAAGTTATTAAAGAAATTCAAAAAATTCTTGATGCTCAAGTTAAAGAAGTTAAAGTATCTTCTCGCCTTAGCGAGTCCCCTTCTTGTCTTGTGGCTGATGAAAACGAAATGGGTGGCAACATGGAAAGAATCATGGCTTCACTAGGCCAAGATGTGCCAGAAACCAAACCAATTCTTGAAATCAACCCAACTCATCCATTAGTTGAGAAGCTTAAAACCAAAGTTGATGAAGATATTGTAAGAGTATTGTTTGATCAAGCAGTTCTAGCAGAAGGTGGGCAGCTCAAAGAGCCAGCTGAGTTTGTTAAGCGCATGAATAAACTGATTAACTAAGTTAATTCAATTTTAAAGAAATAAAAAAAGCCCGAGAAATCGGGCTTTTTTATTATCTTCTCGCCTTAACCTTATTGCTCTACAAGTTTAAGCCTGGATATATGCCGATCAATTCCAGCTATGATTAAATCTGACAATGGATAGTTGTGCTTATTTTTATTCCATACTTCTAAAACGGAAGTAACCGTCTCCTTCGCCGTATTAACAACCAGATATTCTGGTAATTGTGCTTTTTTCGCTAATTTTGAAAAAGATGTTAGGGATATCTTATACATATCTTTTTCTCCCGCCAAATTTAGTGCGAGTTTGTCATTAGGAATATAAACAATAGTTGAAACAAAATCATAGGCTGGTGCAAGTTGTGGTGTTTTGCCATCAGGATAGATAAATGACCAATTCTTAAGATGCATATCACCATTACCAATAATGATATTAAATACCAAGCGCTTAATAAAATCGACCAACCCATCCTGTCCAGTTAGAATCCAAACCATATTAGCAATATTGCCATAATTAACTTTATCGTATTTGTCTTTCGGAAAAACACTATATACCTGAGCAAAATCTTCAATATGGATTCGCTTGTCATTCTCGCGATCAAAGCGTTTAACTGCTAAAGCTTTATCACCGCCCAATATTCCTAATTCTGGCAGTCCAGAAACCTTGTCTAAATCTATTAGATCTATCTCTGGTGTATCAATACCTGTCTCTTTAGCGAGTCTCAGCATTGAAAACTCATTCTCTGGTACTGAGGTGAAATTTTGTGCAGGTAGCTTAACAATCCAATCTCCACCCAACCCGCTAGTTGGAATAGTGAGTCCACCACTACTTTCAGTAATTGCCGAGAATTTTAGTTGTATGCCAGCCAATGAAAAACGATAGATTTGATCATCTTGGTTCAAATCCGCAGCCCCTTTCTTAATTTCGGAATCAATGGTGTTGCCAGATTTAACAACCACATTGCCTGGAAGATCTCCACCCAAAAGTTCAATTAATTTAAACTCACTTTGCTGATTAATACCACCTTGCTGTGCAAGGTATTGACGTAAATGACCTTCAGGTAATAAATTAGAAAAAAACGGAGGTAGTTTTGTTTGAACAATTTTTGTTTGAGTAATAATCTCACCCGACTTATCAAAAAATGACTGACTTAAAATCGGCTTATCTTTCATAGTCAAATAGTCATCATTAAAGATAAATAAATTACGCTCATTGGCAAGTGAGGTTATTTCACCAATTTTTAAATCACCAATAAACACTTCAAGATAGCTTTGCATTATTCATCATCCTTATCAACATTCCACATTGGCTGCTGTTCATCGTCTTGATTAATTAAAGCATTAACAATTGATAACCTCTCTATTGGAATCAATACCAACTCTTGGCCAAGTAAACGTGCCATATCGCTTATAGTTGAAAGCCTCGGGTCGCTCAAACCTTTTTCTATCTTTGATACATGACTTTGAGGCATGCCCATTTTATTACCAAACTCTGATTGGTTAAGTTTTAACTTTAAACGTCTATCTTTAAGTGATTGTATTATTTTATTCATAATTATATTATATCGTATATATTTTGTAAAATAAATATGTTTATACATATATTATACCAAAGATGAGCCACCTTATTAAGCTAAAAAATATTG
>CAZOAA010000007.1:12389-63411 GCA_964577715.1 uncultured Candidatus Thioglobus sp.
ATACATATATTATACCAATTATCAACTTAAAACTCTGATGAGATTATTAAACGCATGAATAAACTGATTAACTAAATCCAAATCAGTATGTCAATAAATGATACCGATATAGATCAATTATTATTAAATTACAGAAATATATATAAAAAGATATCGTTCAGTATTATTTTTGAAAAGGCCGAATATTCCTAAGAATCCCTCTAAAGATAGCCACTTCCTCTTTTTCAGGCTCCGCTCTGCCAAAAAATCGTCTTAAACGGCGCATAAGTAGCTCTTTAGGGCGTTTATCTTCAAAGTAATCTATATGCTCAAGCACTTGAGCAAAATGCGTATAAAACCCTTCTAATTCATCAAAGCTAGCTAACTCATTAGCGCTTTTTTCAAACTTTGTAGTAGTATTAGAAATGTAGTTTTGATAGGCGAATACTTGAATAGCTGATGCGACATTAAGTGAGAAATAGTTTGGGTTGCCTGGAATGGTCATGAGTATTTGGCATAAGTCTAGCTCTTCATTAGTAAGGCCGTATTTTTCTGTACCAAATACAACCGCTACTTCTTGACCTTTAACTGCAGTGGTTTTTTGAATCTCCTTACAAGCGCCAACGACATCCATTTGCTTCCATTTAATGTTACGCTGACGGGCACTTGCGCCAATAACTAGATGCACACCTTGTAATGCTTCTTCTAATGAAATAGATACGACCGCCTTAGCAAGAACATCGTCTGCACCGCTAGCACGCGCCGTAGCTACTGCTGATGGATAACCTTTAGGGTTAACCAAATACAGCCTTGATAAATTCATATTTTTCATTGCACGAGCGGCCGCACCAATATTACCTGGCTCGGTGGTATTAACCATAACCACTCTCACATCATCAAACAAAGTGCTTGTGTTACTCATAAGGTATAATTCGCTTCTTTTTTTCTATTTATATCAATTATGCATCCTACGCTTAATATTGCCGTTAAAGCGGCTCGTAAAGCTGGTGATATCATTCTTAGGTATCATAACCAAATCGACCGTTTAACAATTAAGAACAAAGCTGCAAATGACTTTGTTTCAGAGGTAGATAAAGCGGCTGAAGATGCCATTATAGACGAGTTGAAATACGCCTTTCCTGATCATTGTATTTTGGGAGAGGAGAATGGCGAGATTGTAGGCAAAGACAAGCACTTTGTTTGGATTCTTGACCCTTTAGATGGAACAACCAACTATCTTCATGGTTTCCCGCAGTATTCAGTATCAATCGCCCTATATGAAAACGATGAGCCAACCCATGCTGTGGTATACGACCCATTCAAAGAAGAGATGTTCACTGCGGCCAAAGGTGAAGGTGCTTATTTAAATGAACAAAGAATTCGTGTAACCAATACGAGCGGGCTTGATGACACTCTAATTGGCACTGGTTTTCCATTCAAAGAACCACAACATCTAGATGCATATCTCGCAATGTTTAAGGCGATTCACCCAAAGGTTGCAGGTATTCGCCGTGCAGGCTCTGCGGCGCTTGATTTAGCCTATTTAGCAGCTGGACGTATGGATGGCTTCTGGGAAATTAAACTCAATATTTGGGATATTGCTGCAGGTGTACTTTTGGTTAAAGAAGCGGGTGGATATATTGGTGATTTTTCAGGGCGTGACAAATACCTCGAAACTGGCAATGTAGTGGCTGGCAATGAGAAGGTTTTTAAAGAAATTTTAAAAACTATTCATCCGCACCTAACATCCAACTTACAGCGTTAATCTTCTAACGTTAATTGCTCTCCATTTAAGCCTTTAGCAGCCTCACTCATTAAATACACAATGGCTGGAGAGTATTTTTCTGGCAATGGGTTTTTGTCTGCATTTTCAGCAGGATAGGCAGTTTGACGCATTTTAGTACGCATGCGTTTAGGATCGAGTGAGTTGACTTTAATGTTGGTTTTTTCAAGCTCTTCTGAGAGTGTTTTGCTAAAACCCTCAATGGCAAATTTACTCACACCATACGCACCCCAATAAGCACGAGCTGTGCGCCCTACTGAAGAAGACAAAAACAATACACGAGCATCGTTTGATTTATTAAGTGCTGGAATTAAAAACTGAGTCAACATAAATGGTGCATTGAGATTGATTTGCATAGTGGAATACCAAAGCTTAATATCATATTGCTCAATAGGCATCATGGTACCGATAATGCCAGCATTATGAATAAGACCATCTAGTTGGTTAAATTTATCAAGAATATTGGCTTGCAACTGCTCATAATGCTCTGGCGTTGCTCCTTCAAGATCCAGTGGATAAAGTATTGGCTCTTGATAGCCAAGATCAACTACCTCATCATACACTGTTTCAAGCGAGCCTAAATCACGCCCAAGCATAATAACAGTTGCACCAGCCTTGGCCAAATCAAGCGTCATTGCCCTACCAAACCCACGATTAGCGCCAGTGACTAAAATGGTTTTACCTTTTAGTTCATCTTTGGTTATTTGGTAATGGGTTGAGATATTCATTTAACTTAGCTCCTTTTTAGATTGTACGCCAAGTTCTTTGAGTTTTTCAGCACGGCCAATCAAATTACCTTTGCCATCTGATAATTTAGAGCGTGCATCTTTATAGCTCTTTTGAGCTTTATCAAGATGCTTTTCAATATCATCCATTGATTTAACAAAACCAAATAGCTTGTCATACATTGCCCCTGCTTGGCGAGCGATTTCTTCTGAATTTTGATTTTGACGCTCTGTTTGCCAAATATGATGTACAGTTTTAAGGCTCATCATTAGGGTTGAAGGAGATACTAGCACGATATTTTTCTTAAGCGCTAGAGTAAATAAATCTGGCTTTTGATCAAGTGCGATCAATAAAGCTGACTCAATTGGAATAAAGACAAAAATAAAATCTAGTGTCAGTACGCCCTCTAAGTTTTCATACTCCTTAATGCTAATGCCATTAATATGTGCCTCAACCGAAGCTACGTGCGCTTTAAGCATAGCTTGATCTGACTGATTGGCGATATAATCTTTATAAGCTTTAAGAGAAACTTTTGAATCAATAATGATGTCTTTTTCCTCTGGAAGATGTAGCACAACATCTGGCTTAAAGGATTCGCCCGATTCGTTTTTGAGTTGTTTTTGAGTATCAAACTCATGCCCTTCTCTAAGCCCAGAGCTAGATAAGATAGAACTAAGAATCATCTCGCCCCAATCGCCCTGCTGTTTGTTGTCATAAGTTAGTGCATTGGTTAAGTTTTGAGTAGTTTCTTGTGCTTCAATACTGGTTTTTTTTAAATTTTCAATTTGAGCTGATAAAGTAGCGCGTTCTTTCACCTGATCGTTAGTAATGGTTTCAATTTTTTCTTTAAATTCTTTGAGTTGAGTTTGTAATGGTGTGAGTAGTTCTGTATTTCTGCTTTGTAACTCAGAGCGGTCATTTTTTATAATGTCAGCTGCCACTGCTTTGAAATCTTTACTCATTTGATCTTTGGCAATACCAATGAGATCAATTTGATGTTGATAGGTTTTTTCCTGCTCTTGTAGGGAAACCTCTAAATGAATAACATCACTTTTAAATCGCTGTATTTTAGTATTTAGCCAAAAATACACACCAATTGCGCCAATCAATAAACCCAATAATAAACTCAATATATCCATTAATACCTCTTTTTTAAATAAACGCTAGCAAATCGCCAGGTTTGTTAATTAAATAATCATAATTCCAATCTGACTCAACCTTACAATAACCGTAACTCACCGCAACAGTTTTAACGTTTGCACTTTGCCCTGCTAACATATCGTTTTTATCATCACCAACAAATAAGCATTGCTCAGGTGTGATAGCCAGTTGCGAGCAAGCATATAGTAGTGGCGCAGGATGAGGCTTGTTGTACTCTAAAGTATCTCCACAAACAACAACATCTGGTTTTAAATTTAATTTTTCTAATAATAAATGAGTCAGGTTTTCAGGCTTATTGGTAACAATACCCCAAAACATTTCTTTATCCTTAATGATTTGAATCAACTCATCAATACCTGGAAAAGTTTTTGAATCTCTATCAATATTATCGATATAAATACTTAAGATTCTTTGATGTCTATCAATAAAATCAGGATGAGATTCGTCACAATCAAAGCCAAATTTAACCAGTGCTTTACCGCCCAATGCAACTAAAGGCTTAATTTGATCAAAAGGTTTTTCATCTATGTTGTTCTCTAATAGCAAAGTATTAAGCGCATAAGCCAAATCAGGTGCTGTGTCAATTAGAGTGCCATCTAAATCAAAAAGAATGGTGTTAACCTTCATAGAAAATCGTTAAAATCTTAAACCTATAAATTATAACGTTTACACTTACAAATACCTATGCTGTTTTTAAGATCGATTTTATATTTTTTAGGCTCAATTACTGTTGTTACAGTTTTAGTTGCCATTGCATTAATTGTATTTTTCACACCGCTTAAGGTTCGCTACGCTATCTTATCAAAATGGGCGGCATTTTGCATGTGGTGGCTCAAAATAACGCTCAATATCCAGCTTAATGTAATTGGCAAGGAAAATATCCCTAATCAAGCTTGTGTGATTATTTCTAATCATCAATCTACTTGGGAAACTCTTGCTTTTCAAAATATTTTTCCACATCAAACTTGGGTACTCAAACAAGAGCTTCAATGGATTCCTGTTTTTGGCTGGGGTTTATCACTCTTAAAGCCAATTATTATTAACCGTGGAGAAAAATTAAAAGCCCTTAAAAAAATCATTAAACAAGGAGCTGATCGTATTAAGGAAGGTATTTTTGTAGTGATATTCCCAGAAGGAACTCGCCAACCTTACGGGCAATTAGGCGAATATCAAAAAGGCGGTGTATCTATCGCTAAAAAAACTAACTGTGATATTTTGCCGGTATATCACAATGCTGGAAAGGTTTGGCCAAAAGGTAGTTTTATTAAACACCCTGGAGTAGTAACTGTTGTAATTGGCAAGCCAATTAATGTGGCGGGAAAATCAGCCACAGAGCTTACTAAGGAGATAAGAGATTGGACACAAGCCCAATCACAGAGCGTTAACAAGTAGTCTATCCATTAAGCTATCATATTGAATACGATGCTTATGATAATCAATTGATGCTTGAGTATGGTCGATGAGTAATTCTTGATAATCATCTTGTTCGTTAATTACAAAACGAATATTGCCATTACCCTCAAGAAAGTTTTGCAGTTCATTCTGGATATCAAACGCCTTATGCTCATTTATTTGCGCTTTATACAGGCTTAGCTGTTTAATGCCTTGTTTTAATTCTGTGGTGAGTTTTTGCGCATTGGACAAAATATCGTCAAATTTATCTTTGTACTTTAGTTCTAATTGACGGCGTTTAAGTTTGTATTTATCAAGATAGACTTGATTACTAACACTGCCGGTCAAAGGGTAAGAAAACTCTAATTTTGCTTCATATTCAGTTTCACTAGAGTCTGAATAGGTTGAATAATTGCCTTTGTTGTCGTCTTTTGATGCGATGATTGTAAAATCAAAATCAGCTAATTGTGAATTTTGATAAGATTTAATATAACGTTTATTTTTTAGTTTTTCAATTTCAATGCGCTGAATATCACGAATAGATTTTTCACAATAATCGTTTAAATTATTAACCAAATCAGTTTTAATGTCCCAATTAATTTTTAATGGGTTTTTATCAAGATCAACGTCACTAAGTAAAACAGAGAGTGATTTTTGTTCGGCTTTTAATTTTGATTCTAATTCTAACAATAAGCGTTGTGTTTTGTTAATTGAGCGCTGCAAGGTCAGAATACTGCCTTTGTCCTTTGCTTTGTCTTTAAGTGTTTTTAATGTTTTTTGAGACAAGGCTAGGCGATTTTTAACAATTTTAACTTGAGCGTCATAATTAACCCAGTCTAAAAATATCATTAATTTCTCTTCTATAAAGTCTTCTTTAATTTCTGCTAAAACTAGTTTTTCATCTTCGTAGTCTAATACAGACAAATCGTATGTTTTTTGATCGACAATACCGCCTACATTTTTAAGTAGTGGTAGTGTCCAGCTGATTTCAATATCGTCTAAATACTCTGTGGTATTTTTATTTGTTGAATAGCCTGATTTATCATGCATTTCTTCGTCTTTAATAGGTAACGATTTATCGTAAGAAAAGGTTAATTCTGAGCCAGTTTTAAAAAACTTTTTAGTTAAATCGGTTGAAATTTTCCTAACATCTTGACTGGTGTATCTTGCGTAGTCAGTGCCAGAGGTGTAGGCTCGCTTTATTTTATCTTTTTCTATACGGCCAATCTCACCTGATATGTCCCATGCCCAATTACCATAGCTATCTTTATCGCCGTCCATTTCTATTTTCTTAATAGTAAGATTAATTTGCTCTTTCTCAAAGAAAGCATGATTTTTAAGTAAGGATTGCACAAACTCACCTTCAGTTAAGGCATTAACTGAAGTATTTAAAAGCAAAAATAAAATGCTAACTATAACTCTGTTCATTAAAAATTTTACAAAAAAGCTCGGCTGTTTTTTGTGTGTCATATAGTGCAGAATGTGCACTAGCATCATCCCATTCAATATTAGCAACACGTATGGCTTTAGCGAGTACTGTTTCCCCATAACAAAGCGCCGATAGGCTTACTGTGTCAATGGTAGAGAATTGATGGAACGGATTTTTTAAATTTGAGCGATCACTTGCTGCATATAAAAAACCTAAATCAAAAAAAGCATTGTGCCCTACCAAAATTGCCCGAGTACATTCTTCAGTTTTCATTTCAGTGCGAATAGTTTTAAAAATATTACCTAGTGCCTTTTTTTCACTAATCGCCATACGAAAAGGATTATCCACATCTATACCATTAAACTTTAATGCACTTGGGTCTAACACACTACCTTCAAAAGGCTTAATATGGAAATGTTGTGGTTCTTTAGGGTAGTAAACACCTTGCTTGTCAATACCAATCACAATCGCACAAATCTCAAGCATGGCATCGGTTTTATCGTTAAAACCACCGGTTTCAACATCGATAACTACTGGTAAATAGCCTCTAATACGATCTTTAATTTTCATGATACGTCCTTGAAGAAAATTGAAGAATTGCGCTGATGATCAAACAGTGCTTGTCGTTTTTTAGGAAGATTATCAATGCTTGTTTGAACAAAACCATTGTTAATAAACCAATTTTTATTGTATTTAGTTAATGCAAAAATTTTGGAAAAATTAGCAATACGTGCTTTTTGCATAATTTTTTCTAATAATTTAGTTGAAAAACCTTGGTTTTGAGCCTCTTTTGACACTGCCAAAGCGTAAATTTCACCCATTTTCCCTTCTTTACAGTCCTTTAAGCCTGCACACGCAACCAACTCATCAAAATTTTGCAAAAAAACGAAATCATCAATATTTTCATTGATTTGCTCATAAGTTCTGGGCAGAATCTTGCCTTGTTCGACAAAAGGCTTAATTAAACTTAAAATTTGATTGGCTTTATCCACAATATGTGCATTTAAAACATTTATGAGAGACGCCCATTTTAGTCTAAAATTTAAATTTTATTTAATTTGATACAAGAAAATGAGAAGTGATACAGTAAAAAAAGGATTTGATAAAACCCCACATCGTTCATTATTAAGAGCAACTGGCCTTAAAGATGAAGATTTTGACAAGCCATTTATTGGTGTTGCTAACTCATTTATTGAGATTATTCCAGGGCATTATTTCTTGGATAAAGTGGCGGATATTATTAAAGACGAAATTCGCGCTGCAGGCTGTGTACCATTTGAATTTAATACGATTGGTGTGGATGACGGTATTGCTATGGGGCATGACGGCATGTTGTTTTCTCTGCCTTCTAGAGAGATTATTGCCAACTCAATTGAAACGGTTATGAATGCTCATAAGCTTGATGCAATGATTGCTATTCCAAATTGTGACAAAATTGTGCCAGGTATGATTATGGGTGCACAACGTGTTAATGTGCCAACGGTGTTTGTATCAGGTGGACCAATGAAAAAAGGTCATACCAAAGACGGTACAGCGATTGACTTGGCTACTGCATTTGAGGCAGTTGGCAAACATGAAACCGGCAAGATCTCTGATGAAGAATTAAAGGATATTGAATGTAACGCTTGCCCAAGTGGTGGCAGTTGTTCGGGCATGTTTACGGCTAACTCGATGAATACATTAATGGAGGCAATGGGTATTGCCCTACCTGGTAATGGCACTATCTTGGCGCTGACACCTGAGCGTGAGGTGTTGTACCGACAGGCTGCTAGGCGTGTTTGTGAAATTGCACTAATGGAAAACCAAGAAGATCGAGATAAATTTAAGATGCAAAATATCTTAAATGACAATGCAGTAAGGAATGCTTTTGCGGTTGACATGGCCATGGGTGGAAGTTCTAATACGGTACTACATATGCTAGCGATTGCTAGAGAGGCTAATTCTGAATTTCAGCTCAGTGATATTAATAAGATTAGCAAAAAAGTATCACACATTGCCAAGATCTCCCCATCACTTTCAACAGTACATATGGAAGACATTAATACTGCAGGTGGCGTAAGTGCGGTGATGCATGAAATGAACAAACGTGGTAATGTTCTAATTGATAACTTAACTGTTACAGGTGAGACAACCTATGAAAAAATTAAAGATGCTGAAATTCTAGATACTAATATTATTCATACGATTGATAACCCATATTCAGAAGTAGGCGGTCTGGCTATCCTTTATGGCAACTTAGCGCAACAAGGTGCAGTTATTAAAACCGCTGGAATTATTGGTGATCGTGTATTTACTGGCAGTGCAGTTTGTTTTGATTCTCAAGATGAGGCAATTGCTGGTATTACCAGCGGCAAGATTAAGGCTGGAGATGTGGTGGTTATCCGTTATGAGGGTCCTAAAGGCGGCCCTGGTATGCAGGAGATGCTTGCGCCAACTTCACTAATTATGGGTATGGGATTAGGCGATAAAGTCGCACTGATTACTGACGGTCGTTTCTCTGGTGCAACACGTGGTGCATCAATTGGGCATGTATCTCCTGAAGCTGCTGAAGGTGGCATGATTGGCCTACTAAAAGATGGCGATGAAATTCATATCGATGTAGACGAATACATTTTAAATGTTAATTTGTCTGATGAAGAAATTGCTAAACGCCAAGCTGAATTTAAACCTATAAGAAAACAGTTACATTCTAAATGGTTACAACAATATCGACTACTCGTTAGTAATGCTAGTAATGGTGCAATGTTAAAAACTGAGCTGGATTAAAAATCTCAGCTGAAGCATCTAAAAAACGCCCTATCGCTCTGCTAAAGTATTTTTTAAGTACGTTTAAATGGTTTTAAGCAGTTCTTTATTGCGGTTATGTTGCGACTTTCAACCCTTTAGCTTTCAATCAAAATGTTTTTGAACATCCATGCTTTTGTGCAATATACGGATAACAAAAATATCCTTGCTTTTCTTTTTGTAAAAAATAGCATGAGATCGATGATAAAAACAATGATAACCTAAACCAACATGATCATAATTTAAACCAATATCAGAATTTTTAGATAGGGTTTCTAAACAGCCTTCTAAAGATTGATGATAATCCAACATAGCATCATAACCAAAGTTTTTAAAGGTGTAACTAATAGCCCCTTCAATATCCTCTACCGCTTTAGAGGATAAGCTAAGCAAGATCTTTTTTAGCCTTAGTTAGAATATCATTCATTGAAAGTGCACTTTCTCCACTATCTTCACCCTCTTTAAGGACTGCTTGCAATGCAGATAGCTTTTGATTGTATTCCTGGTCTTTACGCACAAGGTCGCGCATGTACTCACTATCATTGCCGTATTGACCTGACTCTATTTGAGATTTAATCCAGGTATTTTGCTGATCAGTGACTGTTATTGTTTTTCTTAACATTTTTTTAAACCTTTTTATCTAAAGTATGAATATATCATACCATTAATATATTTACTATTTTTATAAAATTAGAGTTAAGGAATGTTATTTTGCAGATTGGATAACTAGACTACAAAAGTCTAAAACATCGTTATCAGACTAACGAATAGAAATTTTATTTTGTTGCAACAAATCTAAGCCAAAGAAAACCAAACAACCCTGCAAATAGCGAAGCAAATAAAATACCAGTTTTTGCTTGAAGTAGCATTGATGGATCATTTAAAAATGCCAGCTCTGCAACAAAAATTGACATAGTGAAACCGATACCACCCAAGAATGCAACACCAAAAATTTGATTCATATTACTTTTGTCTGGCAACTGCGCAATTTTTAATTTAATCGCTAGATAAGAAACACCATAAATTCCAATCACTTTTCCTAAAACCAGTCCGGCAATAACACCAATAGAGACAGGCTCCATGATAATACTACCGATTGAACTAAAATCAATCGTTATGCCTGCATTGGCCAAAGCGAATAACGGTATAACAACCAAAGCCACAGGCAAGTGTAAACCATGCTCTAATCTGGCAGCCGGCGTGCCTATTTCTGTAATTCTATCCTGAATATTAATTAAAATCGCTTTTTGACGCTCGTGCAACAAGTGATTCTCACATACTGGATATTTTTCATAAGCATTTAACAAATCTTGTGTTTTTTTAACAAACCCCAAAGGTGCTCGTTTAGGCTTTGAGGGTATAGCCATGGCAGCAATAACGCCTGATATTGTTGCATGTACGCCAGATTCAAGCATAAAGAACCACATAAATACACCAGCGATAAAATAAGGCGATACTGCATGAATACCAAATCGATTAAAGGCAACCATAATCAAGAATAAACCACCTGCTAAAATAAGTGGCAATATGTGTATTTGATCAGTGTAAAAAATTGCAATAACCAGCACTGCACCTAAGTCATCAACAATTGCAAGTGCTACTAAGAAAGTCACTAAAGTAGTAGGAATTCTTTTACCTAAAAGAACCAGCGCACTAATTGCAAATGCAATATCTGTCGCCATTGGTATTCCCCACCCAGCAGCGCCAGCAGCGCCTTGATTAATATAAAAATAAATTAACGCTGGAAAAACCATACCGCCTATAGCAGCTAAGACTGGCAAAATCGCCACCTTTATATTAGAAAGCTCGCCAACCAAAATTTCTCGCTTAATCTCAAGACCAATAATAAAGAAAAATAAGGTCATTAATCCATCATTAACCCAATGATGAATCGTTTGTGAAAAACTCCAAAGGCCAACACTTATATGGATTTTAGTATGGAAAAAGTGCGCATAAGATTCGGACAAAGGTGTATTAGCTAAAAAAAGCGCCACAACAGTCATTACCATCAGAATTAAACCTGTGGTTGTTTGCGCATGAATAAAGTGCTCAAACGGTGTTGAGACTTTTTTAAAGGCTTTTTCCCATGGTGCGTATAACTTCATATGCTTTGTGAAATTTTATTCAGTAAAGATAACCATTATCTAAGTTAGCAGACACAACTTGAATTTTATTATATCACCTAAATAAGAAAAACCAGCTTAGATACTTTGTTTCTTAACAAGTGATAGATTGTACGCTGAATAGCTTAATTTTTACTAGCTATTCTACTGGTGTAAAAACCATTTGCCTATCGTCCAAATTAACGGATGCTACTTGGATTTTAATGGTGTCACCTAAACGATATACCTTGCCTGTTCGCTCACCTTTGAGTTGATGATGAACATCATCAAAAACATAATAATCGTCTTTCATATCACGCATAGCAATCATGCCTTCAACGAATACATCGGTTAACTCAATAAAGATACCAAAACCTGCCACACCAGAAATTACTCCATTAAAGGTTTCACCCACTTTATCACGCATATATTCACATTTAAGCCATTGTTCAACATCACGAGTTGCATCGTCTGCTCTGCGTTCAGTCATGGATAAATGTGTGCCTTTTTCAATCGTTTTTTTACTTGGCTTTCTTTTCTTTTTATCAAGCACACGATTAATTGCACGGTGTACTAACAGATCAGGGTATCTTCTAATTGGAGAAGTAAAGTGTGTGTAATCATCAAATGCTAAGCCAAAGTGCCCTTCATTTGCAGGCGTGTAGATTGCTTGCTTCATAGTACGAAGTACAACCGTTTTGATGATATTTTCATCATCACGGCCTTTAGCATTTTCCAATACTTTTGCAAAGTGTTTTGATTCTGGCTGATCGCCACCCTCTAGCATTAATCCAACTGCTGTTAGAAATTGACGAGTTGTTTCTACCTTTTCAGCCGTTGGTTTGGGGTGAATTCGATATAAAAAATCTTCATCATGGTGTGCTAAGAATTTAGCAGTAGCTTGATTAGCCATCAGCATGCATTCTTCAATCAACTTATGCGCATCGTTTCTTGATCTTGCGATAATATTATCAATCTTACCGTTGTCATTGAATAAAATTTGTGACTCAATACGGTCAAAATCCATAACACCTCGCTTAGTACGCGCAATTTTAAGTGTCTTATACAGGCCATATAGTGATGTTAAGTTTTCCATCACATCAGCGTATTCTTCAATTAGAGCTGCATCTTTGTCTTCTAAAATTTTACCAACCTTAGTGTAAGTCAAGCGCGCATGAGAAAACATTACCGCCGGATAGAATTTGTAATCAACAAGTGAGCCTTCATAATCAATATTCATCTCACAAGTCATGCATAAGCGCTCTACTTGAGGGTTAAGAGAGCAAAGACCGTTAGATAATTCTTCAGGCAACATTGGCACCACACGACGCGGAAAATAAACCGAATTACCACGATCTATCGCATCACCATCTAATGCACTGCCTTCTTTAACATAATGTGACACATCAGCGATTGACACAACTAATTTCCAGCCAGTATTGGTAGGCTCAGCATAAACAGCATCATCAAAATCTCTTGAGTCTTCGCCGTCAATGGTAACAAGCTTCATGTTGGTAATGTCAACTCTACCTTTTTTATCAGCTTTAGTAACCGTTGTTGGTAATTTGGCGGTTTGCGCAAGTGCCTCTTGAGAAAAATCAACTGGAATATTGTTACGATAAAGTGCAGAATCAGTTTCAACACCTTCATCCATATAATCGCCCAGTATTTGGATAATTCTGCCTTCAGCTAGTGAATTCATCGTTGGTGATTTAGTTAGCTCTACGATCACAATTTGCTCATCAGTATGGTTTTTAGCAATCTTTGGAATATTAATATTGTGCTTGATACGTTTATCATCCACTACTACGTAAGCATCTTCTTTGTTTAAATGCAGGCGACCTACTACGGTCTTAATGCTTTCAATTACCTTAACAATTTCAGCATCGCCTCTTTGATTAAGTAGGCGCGCTTTTACCTTGTCACCATGAAAAACCAACTGCATTTGTTGCACTGAAAGACGCAGGTCTTTACCGCCTTTATCAAGCGCTATAAAACCGAATCCTTTTGGATTAGCAATAATCGTTCCAGTCAACAAACCATGATTAGAAAACAATCGGTAAACACCTTTTTTATTGCAACTAAGTTGCTCATCTCGAACCATTGCTTTAAGACGTCTAGAAAAGGCTTTTTTTTGTGAATCATCCGCACCAAGCAGATCAAATAATTGATGTTTAGTTAAGGGTTTCTTTTTAACAAAACTCAGGATATATTCCCGAGAGGGAATCGGGTTTTCATATTTTTCCGATTCTCTCTTATGGTGGGGGTCAGACATTAATTACTCGTCAAATGGATGATTAAGAATTAAGGTTTCATCACGATCTGGACCAGTTGATAAGATATCAACTGGTAGACCAGAAAGCTCTTCAATCTTGCGAATGTAGTTTTGTGCTTCTATTGGTAGTGAGTCAAATGAAGAAGTACCAATGGTTGAAGTATTCCAGCCTGGCATTTCAATATAAATTGGTTTAGCATCTGCATAACCTTGGGCGTCATATGGCGGTGTCGTCATTTGCTCACCGTTAAGTTCATAAGCAATACAAATTTTAATACTGTCTAAAGAATCTAATACATCAAGCTTAGTTAAGCAAATACCTGTCACTGCATTTAGATTAAATGAGCGATTGAGTGTTACCATATCTAACCATCCACAACGACGTTGACGACCTGTGGTTGCACCAAATTCATTACCAACAGTGCCTAATACTTTACCAATCTCATCGCCTTCGTCAATTGATACATCATAAACCAACTCAGTTGGGAATGGGCCACCGCCAACTCGTGTGGTGTATGCTTTAACAATACCAACCACGTAATCAATATCAGTCACACCGACGCCAGAGCCTGTTACTGCACCACCTGAAGTTGTGTTGGATGAAGTTACAAACGGATAAGTTCCTTGGTCAATATCAAGTAGTGCGCCCTGAGCACCTTCAAATAAAATATTTTCGTTATTTTTAATATGTTGATGAATTTGCTCTGTTACATCAGTAATCATCGGTTTGACAATCTTAGCTTGCTCTAACGCTTCGGCTAATGTTGCTTCATAATCCACCGCATCTACACCATAATAATTAGTGAGTGCAAAATTATGATATTCCATCACATCTTTTAATTTAGTGGCGAAAGCTGCCTCGTCCAAAAGATCACCCACACGCAAACCACGGCGTGCAACTTTATCTTCATAAGCGGGGCCGATACCATTACCTGTTGTACCAATTGCTGCTTTACCACGCTTAACTTCACGCGCATTATCAAGTGCAATGTGATAGGGCATAATCAGTGGACATCCTGGTGAGATTTTTAAACGTGCTTTTGCATCAACACCCGCAACATCTAACTCGCCTAACTCTTTAATCATGGCTGACATTGACAGCACCACACCATGACCAATTAAACACTCTACATTATCACGCAAAATACCTGATGGAATAAGATGAAGAACGGTTTTTTGACCATCAATCACCAATGTATGACCTGCATTGTGTCCACCTTGAAAACGCACAACACTTGATACTTTGTCGGTAATTAAATCAACAACCTTACCTTTTCCTTCATCGCCCCATTGGGTGCCAATGATTACTACATTTTTTGACATATTTATTAATTCCTAATTATTTTGATTGTGATAAAAATTTTAAATCAAATGAAAAGCCAGTTGCCGCTCTAGATTGCCCGAACGACTCGCTCAACCCATTGTATCGACCACCTTGCGCCAATGCCTTTGAATAATTTTCATTGTATGCAGAAAAAATCACACCTGTGTGATATTCATAGGCCTTAAGTTCGGCTAAGTCAACAACAACCTCAACATTTGTTGTATTTAATTGTGAGGTTATTTTAATTAAATCTTGAACTGCTTCGTGAGCTTCAGGTAAATCGCTAAAAATATCTAGCGCTTCATTTAAAACCTCTGTACCGCCTTCTAAATCCATTAACGCATTAAATTTATCTGCATTATTAAGTGTATTTTTAGCTAAAAATACCGCTAAATCAGGAGAAGATCGTTTTATAAAAATCTGTCTTAATTTTGACGATTGCTCACTACTTAACCCTTCTTGTGCAATCAACGCATTAAAAATTGCCACATTACCCAAACTTAAAACAATTGGATTAATTGATAATAATTTTAAACTTTCAAGCATAAGTTCAATAACTTCAATATCAGACTCAATATCATCTGAACCATAAAGCTCTGCACCGGCTTGAATAGGTGAGCGAGATGCATAAAAATCATCTGCCTTGGTTTGCAAAATTGCATTCACATAACAATATCTCTTAATGTTATTACTTGCCTTTTTTGCATCAATACGGGCAATTTGAGGCGTAATATCAGCGTGCACACCAAGCATTTTCCCGCTAGCTGGATCCAATAACTTAAAAGTCTTTTCATTAATTGAATTACTGGTTAGCAATAAAGATTCTATATTTTCCACCATTGGCGGAATAACCAGTCCAAATCCTTTATCAGCATACAAGTCTATAAGTGTCCGACGCACAGATTCAAACGCTAATGCTTGATCACCAGTTAGCTCATCAATTCCTTCAGGCAATTGCCAAGCGCTCATTTATTTACTTGGCTTTTGGATTAAAGTGGCGAAAAAATTCGGCATCAGGATTTAACACTAAGATATCACTCTGATTATCAAAAGATTTCTTGTAAGATTCTAATGAACGATAAAAAGAATAGAACTCTGAATTTTGATTATAAGCTTGTGCATAATTATTCGCAGAAACTGCGTCTCCCTCGCCTCGAATCTTTTCTGAATCTCGATAAGCATTAGCCAAAATAATAGTGCGCTCTTTATCGGCGGCGGCTCGAATAATTTCAGCTTCTTCAGCACCTTTAGATCTAAACTCTTTAGCTACACGCTGGCGCTCTGCTTGCATACGACGATAAACAGAGTTTGATACCTCTTGAGAAAGATCAATACGCTTGATACGCACATCAACAATTTCAATACCAAATTCAGAAATATCTTTCTTTGCTAGCTTAGTAATATTAGCCATAATTTCACTACGCTCTCCAGAAACTACATCAGCAATGGTGCGTTTTGAAAATTCGCTTTTAAGTCCAGTTTTAATAATTTGAGTAAGACGGTTATTAGTTCTGGCTATGTTGCCACCTGTTGACTTGTAAAACTGTTCTGCATCAGTAATACGCCATTTAACGTATGAATCTACAATTACATTTTTCTTTTCACCCGTTAAGAAGCGCTCTGCTGGTGCATCTAAGGTTTGGACACGATCATCAAACTTTACCACATTGTTCACAAATGGCATTTTAAATTTAAGCCCTGGAGTTTTTTCAACAGCAACAATTTCACCAAGACGGAGTTTGATTGCAGTTTGAGTTTCATTAACTGTATACAACGCTGAACCTACTACTAAAAATAAAACAGCAATTAGTGCTAAACCTATCTTTTGCATTATCTATCCCCCCTATTACGGAAAACACCTCTAACATTACTACCTTTATCTTTCGATTGCCCTTGTGCCTCTTGAATAACAATTTGGGTATTAGCCGGCTTGGCGTTAATTAATTTATCAATTGGTAAATACATCATTGAATTGGCTTTAGAATCAACCACTACCTTGCTAGTAGATGCAAATACATTCTCCATGGTTTCACGATATAAGCGCTCTTTGGTTACTTCAGGTGCTTTTTCATACTCAGCTAAAATTTGCTCAAAACGAGACGCCTCACCTTCAGACTTAGAAACTACTTCTGATTTGTAAGCTTTTGACTCTTCTAGCATACGCGCAGCCTTACCACGAGCTTTAGGCAAAATATCGTTAGCATAAGTTTGTGCTTCATTAATTAAGCGCTGTTTGTCTTCACGCGCTTTAACAGCGTCACTAAATGCTGCTTGCACTTGTTCAGGTGGTTGTGCATCCTGCATATTAACAGTAGTTATAACCAAACCAGTTTTGTACAAATCTAACAATTTTTGAGATTTTTCCTTAACACTATCAGCAACGTTAACCCTACCTTCCGTTAAGATATAGTCCATAGAATTTTGACCAACTACTTGACGAATAGCACTTTCAGATACATGGCGAAGCGTTGTATCTGGATTAACTACATTAAACAAATAAGCCTGCACATCGTTAATTTTATATTGCACAGCAAATTTTGCGTCAATCATGTTTTCGTCCTTAGTTAGCATTAATGATTCAGATGAAACATTGCCACCAAAACGACGATTACCGTTTACAACATTACGAAAACCAATTTCAGCAGTTCTGATCTGTTCAACATTAATTCTATTTAGTGTTTCAATTGGATAAGGCAGGTGCCAGTGAGGCCCTTGAGAAGTTTCCTCTTGAAATGCACCAAAACGAAGTACAACACCTTTTTCAGCAGGATCAATGATATAAATACCAGATAAGGCCCACACTAGTAATGCCAAGATAAAAATATATTTAAAACCACCCGCTGAAGGAGTGCCACCTTCAGAAGACTCTGTAGTTTTCTTGCCACCAAAAAAATTATCAAATTTATTTTTAAAATCCTTAATAACAGCATCTAACTCGGGTGGAGTTTGACCGTTACCGCCCCATGGATTTTGATTGTTGTTGTCGTTCCAAGCCATTAATTGTGCCCATATAGTAAAAACCTCAATCATTTTACCCAAAATACAACTAACATGGACTTGATTTAAACGCTAAAGCGCAATGCATTTTTCCTACCTATCATAAGCCATAATTCTAAGCGATATATAGTGTTAAAATAATTTGAATTTATAAAAATAGAAAATTATCATGAGGCAGCAATTAGCTCTTTGTCTACTTGTATTATCACTAAGTACTCCTTCATATAGCGACTGCAAAATGTCAAGTAATGGCGCTAGAATTTGCGGATCAAAAGAAAAAATAGCCATCGACAAGCCTTCAGACTCCAGTATATTTTCTTTTTGGAATGATAAAAGTGAAGAATCAAAGCCAAATATCGAAAAACACGATAACCAGACCGGTAATAACGATAAAACAAAAAAATCAAAAATTGATACCAAGCCTGTAGAAAAAAACACAAAACAAAAAAATCAAGTAGAAAAAAAACATTTCAAGGAAAAAATCACAACATCCGATGCAAAAGGTGTGGCACTTAGATGTGATCAAAGTAGTTTGCTTTTCCCTAAACAAACACTTTCTACTGATTCTGAAGGTTTGGATGTAATTGCTGACCGAAGCGAAATTAGCAAGAAAGATTTATACATATTAAGCGGAGATGTATCTCTTACCTCTTCTAAATATTACCTTGCAGCTGATAATATAAATATTAAAAAATCGACACAAACAACAACGGCTAGAGGAAATATTAAATATCAAGATAAAGAGTTAATGTTCACTGGCAAACAAGCAATTGTAAAAAAACAAAAAAACAAAAATTATATTACATTAGATCAGGTTAACTTCCATTACCCAGAATCAAAAATTAGCGGTCAAGCAAAAAAAGTAACTAATGATGGCACTGAACAAGTGTTTGATTCTGCTAGCTATAGTTTGTGCCCAGTTGGCAACACTGACTGGCGCATGAAGGCTGATAAAATTACTCTTAATTCAACTGCCAATAGAGGTGTCGCTGAAGATGTGACAGTAGAGTTTTTTGGCGTGCCAATTTTTTACTCGCCACGCCATAAGTGGGTATTAGAGGGCCGTGGCTCAGGATTTTTAGCACCGAGTTTTGCTAGTTATGATGAATCAGTAGCTAATAAAGGTAGTGGTTATCAAATAAGAATTCCTTATTATTTTAATATTGCGCCCGATCGTGATTTCCTAATTACACTTAACCAGCTTTCTAGTCGTGGCAGTGTTGTTGAAGGTAAATATCGTCAACTCCTTAGCGAAAGCAATTATTGGAACAATGGTCGTTTTGAAATTGAAGGACATTATCTAAATGAGGATGATATTACCAATAATAATCGATGGTTACTAAATTCTAAAATCAACCTATCAATTAATGAAAAAACTAGTGCAAATATTGCCATTGATCGAGTCTCAGATGTTGATTACTTTAAAGACATTGATCACGACCAGACCTCCATAACAGCTCTAAATTCTCAGGCTGATGTATCATATCAAGATAATGATCGAAATTTAAAGTTGTCTGTATTTACCGAAACAGAGCAGCTTGTTAATAACGGTAGTGCATCCTACACACGTGAGCCTGAAGTATCTATCTCTAAAAGCTTCAAGGGTATGAGTGATCGTGATATTGTTTTATCTTTAAAAACTACAAAATTTTCACATAAAGACTCAAGCAAGACAACTGGTGTTCGCACGCATGCTCAAGCTGACTTTAAACGCTCAATATCAACCGATGCCTATTCATTAACACCGAGTTTAAACTTATCAACTACAGACTATGCTTTAAATAATATCGCTGATCAGGATCGCTCTATTTACAGTTTTGGCATAGATTCAAAATTATTTTTAGAAAGAGAAACTAATCTTTTTGATGTTGATTTAATCCAAACCCTAACACCAAGACTGGCATACAACTATACCCCTAAAAAAAATCAAAGCAGCCTTCCAAGTTTTGATTCTTCTGATAAAAATGACTCTTACGAAGGTTTATTTTCTGGTCAAAAATTTACAGGTATTGATAGAATCAGTAATGCCAATAGTTTTACATTAGGCCTTGAATCTGACTTTATTAACGAGGAAATGGGCAATACTTATTTAAGTTTAAAAGCCGCTCAAGCGCATCATATTGATAATCAAGATATGGACAGTAATGGTAATTTAGTTGATCGTAGAAAATATTCTGACATTGCTGCTTCTGCTGACTTTGTATTAAGTAAATTAACCTTTAATAACTCTTTACAATTTGATCCAGAAAGTGGCAAAGTCGACAAACATGATAGCGCAATTACGTATCAATCTAGCCCTAGAAAATTCTTAACAATTGCTCATCGCGATGATAATAGCAAAGAATCTGCTGAGCTTTATGGCGCGTACCCAATTAACATTAAAACACATGTTTTTGCGGGTATTAATCATTCTATTAGCGATTCAATTACAAATAAAGAAACTACAGGTATAGCTTACGAATCGTGCTGTTGGGGAGTTCGTCTAGCGCATTTTAAAAAACACATTAGTGGCACTAACTATGATTATGTTACTGATTTTGAATTAGTTCTTAAAGGGTTAGCTTCCACTTCACCGGGCCTTTCTAAACGTCTAGAAAAAGATATTCCTAACTATCTATCTAACCTTGATGATTATTAAAATGAAAAAATTTCTATTATTTGTACTTTTTACCTCATTAGTACCAATAGCTTCTGCCAATAGTATTATTGCTATCGTTAATGATGATTTAATTACATTTGATAAAATTAGTGACAAAATCAAATCTTCATCGACCAAAGAAGAAAAACTGGCTTTGGTTAACCATCAAATAGACCTTGCATTACAACTTCAAAAAGTAAAAGAAGTAGGTGTAAAACCAAAAACCAATGCTATTACAGTTGCATTAAAGAATATTGCTACGCAAAATAATATTACCTTAAGACAACTACAGACACTGCCTCAATATGATGAAATAATTATAAACATTACTGACCAGCTCTCTCTTAGAGGACTGAAACAGGTTGTTTTAAAAAAGGCAGATATTAAGCTTGCACAAGAAGAAATTTCTGATGCGATTAAAAATAACCCGAATGATTCAACAAATCTAAATCAACAAATTAAAATTGCACAAATTGCCATTAGTTCAATCGATCAAACGGATTCTTTGTTACAATCCAAGGATGAGCTAATTAAACAGTTTTTATTAGATTTAACTAGTCAAATTAATAATGGCAGCTCATTTTCAAGCTTAGCAAAACTACACTCTCAAGACCCTTCTTATAAAAATGGCGGTGAATCTGACTGGCTTGATAAAAATCGACTTCCAGAAATTTTCCTAAAAAATTTAAAAGGTTTAAGCAAGGGTGAATTATCTAAGCCTTTTAAAGCTGATCAAGGTTGGCGACTTGTTAAAATTATCGACGAACGTAGTGTTGACACTTATCTTTTCTCTATAAAGTCTCAACTACTGAAAAAAAAGAGAGATGATTATTTTAATAAGTGGGTTAAAGGACTTAGAGAAAAGGCTTATATAGAAATATTTGACCATAAACTTTAAAACATAAACTATTTAATGTCTAAAAGTTTATTTATTTATGGTTTTCACACAATACAAGCCCAGCTTGATGCCAACCCCCAATATATTGTTAAAGTTTTTACACTTGACAATAGGCAAGATAAGCGCCTAAATACATTGGTTAAGCAACTCAACAAACACCATATAAACACTTCTAAAACCTCAAAACAGCAACTAGAAAAGCTTTGTAACACTCAAACACATCAAGGGATTGTGGCTGAAATACTACTACCAAAACTGCCCAACCAAGATGAGTTAATTAACTATATTTCTCAACTCAAACATTCAAGTTTGATACTTATCCTTGATTCAATTCAAGATCCTAGAAATCTTGGCGCGTGCTTACGCAGCGCTAATGCTGCAGGTGTTGACTGTGTAGTGATCAATAAAGATGGCTCTGCACCAATCAATGCCTTAGTGCACAAAACCTCTGCTGGCGCACTTAATCAATTAAAAATCTTTCAAGTTACCAATCTATCGCGCACCATTAAAGCTCTACAAAAACAAAATATTTGGATTATTGGCCTTGATGGAAATACACAACATTCGCTCTATCAAATAGATTTCACCTCATCAAGTGCAGTTGTAATGGGTGCTGAAGGCTCTGGCCTGCGATCACTAACAAAAAAATCTTGTGATCAGTTAGCAATGATTCCAATGCATGGCAATGTAGAGAGCTTAAATGTTTCTGTTGCCACCGGTATAACTTTGTTTGAGGCAAGTAGACAGAGACAATTATAGTTCCCAAAAAGTTTTTTTTCTTGGTAAAATTGTCAAGTTTTTTAAAGCATTAATGGAACAAGGAATACCTGATAAGATAAAGCTATTTAATTTTGCAAAAAAAGGGCTAATATTCTCACAGCAATACCAATTAAAAGATTTTCCTAGAATTAGTAATCTAGCCAGCAATATTAATGACTCAATTGATGTTGAGTTAAATTTTTATCTTGAAAAAGAAAAAATTCCTTGCATTATTGGCAAGATAAAATTAGATGTAACGCTAACCTGTCAACGCTGTTTAGACGATGTTAGTATTCATTTAGAACCAAATTTTAAACTTGGTTTTTTAAAAAACGAACAACAAGGCGAAGAGCTAGACTCTAGCTTTGAGACAATTTTAAATACTGATGAAGAATTTTCAACAGTTGAATTTATAACGGACGAAATATTAATATCGATTCCTATGATACCCAAACACTCTCATAAGTGCGTATCATATGATAACAAACAAGTAGAAGAACAAAAACGTGAAAACCCTTTTGCTATATTGAAACAATTAAAAAACTCAACTAAGGAGTAAAAAAAATGGCTGTACAAAAAAGTAGAAAAACCCCTTCAAAAAGAGGTATGCGTCGTTCACATAATGCATTAAGCAATCCTGCATTATCTGAAGATCAAGAAACTGGTGAAATTCACTTGCGCCACCATATCACTGAAGATGGTTACTATCGTGGCAAAAAAGTAATTAACACTGCTGTTGAAGAAATAGAAGAAATAGAAGAACCACAAGCATAAGTTCCAATGACAATACGGGTATCAATTGATGCCTCAGGGGGAGATCATGGAATTCCTGTCACAATTGAGGCAGGCATTAAAGCCTTGGGGAAATTTAAAGACCTACACCTATTCTTTGTGGGTGATGAAGCGTCTATCAAGGCGGAATTACTCAAATATTCAAACTCAAAAAAAATATCCAAAAGATTCTCCATTGTTCATGCTAGCGAAGTTGTAGCAATGAATGAAGCACCCTCGGTTGCCCTTAGAAAGAAAAAAGACTCCTCAATGCGTATTGCCATTAACTTAGTAAAAGATGGTGAAGCTGATGCTTGTGTTAGTGCAGGTAATACTGGCGCTTTAATGGCTATTTCTCGCTTTGTATTAAAAACTATCAAGGGTATTGATCGCCCTGCCATTATGGGTCGTATGCCAACAATGACTGGACATACACACATGCTAGACTTAGGGGCTAATGTTGACTCTAATCCAGAAGCATTATTAGAATTTGCTACGATGGGGTCAATTGCTGTCCAATATACCGAAGACATTCCTGCACCAACTGTGGGACTTTTAAATATTGGTGAAGAAGAGATGAAAGGCAATGACAAAATTAAAAAAACCGCTGAATTATTAAAGGAATCTAATCTTAACTATACTGGTTTTGTTGAAGGTGATGATATTTATAAAGGTAGTGTGGACTTAGTAGTGTGTGATGGATTTGAAGGCAACATTGCCTTAAAGGCTAGTGAAGGCGTAGCATCAATGATGGGGCACTACCTAAAACTAGCATTCACTAAAAACATTCTTACTAAAATAGTTGCTTTAATTGCTAAACCAGTTTTAAAAGATTTTAAATCAAGTCTTGATCCTGGAAAATATAATGGTGCCAGCCTTTTAGGACTTAAAGGTATTGTTATCAAAAGTCATGGAAGTGCTGATGCTTTTTCATTCTTTCAAGCAATAAAGGAGGCGCACATTGAAGCACATGCTAAAATTACAGAGAAGATATCAAATCAAGTGTCTTTGGAGTTAGAAAACTAATAAAACAATTAGACCAATGAGTAAATTTGCAAGAATTATCGGTACAGGCTCTTATTTGCCACCTAAAAAGCTAAGTAACAATGACTTAGAAAAAATTCTTGACACGTCTGACGAATGGATTATTACCCGAACAGGAATCAAAGAAAGAAGAATAGTCGAAGAAGAAACTACTTGCGATTTAGCAAAAATAGCTGCTAATAATGCACTTGAATCAGCAGGTATTAACGCATCAGATCTTGATTTGATTATTCTAGCCACAACAACGCCTGATAAAATCTTTCCAGCTACAGCCACCATGTTACAAACAGCTATTGGCGCCTCATGCCCTGCTTTTGATCTTCAATCTGTTTGCTCAGGCTTTATTTTTGCACTCACAACTGCTGAGCAATATATCAAAACTGGTGCTGCCAATAAAGTTTTAGTTGTAGGCAGTGAAACCTTATCTAGAATTGTTGACTGGAAAGATCGATCTACTGCCATTTTATTTGGAGATGGTGCAGGTGCAGTTGTCCTAAGTGGTGACAACCAAACAGGTATCCTACATTCAAAACTATTTAGTGATGGTAAGTATTTATCCTCATTACAAGTAAGCAACAATCATATCAATGAAACTGGTTTTATTGAAATGGCTGGCAATGAGGTGTTTAAAATTGCTGTTAGTCGCCTTTCATCCTTAGCGGAAGAAACTTTAAAAGAATGCAAAATGAAAACTGAAGAATTGGACTGGATGGTGCCACATCAGGCTAATATTCGTATCATATCTGCGGTTGCAAAACGCATTAAAACACCAATGGATAAAGTAGTGGTAACTCTAGATAAACATGGTAACACTTCTGCAGCTTCTATTCCACTCGCACTTGATACAGCAGTTCGAGATGGCCGCATCAAAAAAGGAGATAAGCTTTTATTCGAGGGTATTGGTGGTGGATTTAGTTGGGGTAGTGTCTTAGTACAATTTTAAAACTCTCTGCTATGCAGTTGAGTAGCCAAAGTTTGAAGCTCGTGAGCATTAACACTCAAATCTTCTAATCTTTCTTTTGCTTGAGCGTACAACCTCTGAAAAGCTTTTCTAGATTCGTCTAAACCTAATAATGCTGGATATGTTGGTTTGTTCTTATCGATATCAGAATTTTGTTTTTTTCCTAACACGCCTTGTGGAGTAAGTACATCCAAAACATCGTCCTGAATTTGATAAGCCAGGCCAATATCAGTCGAAAAGTTGTCCAAAATTTCAATGTCCTGTGCGTCACAATTATCAGAGACAAGAGCACCTAATTTAACTGAGCAACTTAATAATGCACCTGTTTTCTTTTGGTGCATATTCTTTAACATTTCAATATCTATTGTCTTAGATACCACTGAAAGATCAATAGATTGCCCTTCTGCCATTTCAAAAGAGGCCTGTGTCAGAGCTTGTAATAGTTTAATGCGAATTTCGGAGTTAATATTTTGATCATTAACTAATATTCCAAATGCCAAGGCTTGTAATCCATCACCTGTTAAAATTGCTTGCGCTTCACCAAACTTTTTGTGACAAGCCGGTTGATTATGCCTTATATCATCATCGTCCATTGCTGGCAAGTCATCATGAATTAATGAATAAGCATGAATCAACTCAACTGCACATGCACTAGAGTCAACTTTATTAAGATCACTAGAAAACATATTGGCCACAACATAAGTCAGTATTGGTCGAAAACGCTTACCGCCAGATAAAACACTATATCGCATTGATTCTGTTAAAGAACCTTGTGTCGTTAAATAATTGTCTAGCTTTTTATTAACGCGGTTTAAATAATTTTCAGAACTATCTTTAAATTTCATCAAATGAATTTTCTTTTTGGTAATTATCTTCAGCAGTTAATATTGAAATTTTTTGTTCTGCATTATTAAGCGCTACTTGACATTGTTTAGTCAATGCAACACCTTTTTCAAAATATTTAAGGGAGTCTTCCAAGCTGAGATCGCCAGATTCCATTGTTTTAACTATTTCTTCTAGCTCTACTAAGCCTTTATTAAAATCAAATTTTTTTGCCATTTTTATCTTTTTCCTCCATCGCCAGCTTTAAACAGGATTTTATCCATTACCCTTGATGGTAATATTCTTATCAATATAGCAAATAGTTTAGCTGGAAATGTTACTCTATAATGAATTTTTGCTTGTTTTGATTCTAGTGCATGTACTACAGATTGAAGCACTGACTCTGGTCCCAAAGTATAATCGGCCAACTCATCAGAACGCAAGCGCTCTATCATATTCTGATAATTTAGTTGATAATCGCTTTTTTCCATATCAACATGCTGTTTAAATGCCTGATAGGCATTAATTCTAAATTTTGATTCAATTGGGCCTGGCTGAATAAGTGACAACTGCACATTAGTATGCATTAACTCCAATCTTAAAGTATTAGCTAGGCCCTCTATTGCAAATTTTGACGCATTATAAGAACCTCTAAATGGCATCGCTATATAACCTAGTACTGAGCTTAAATAAATAATCCTACCTTCATTTTTCACTTTCATTTTCGGTAATATTAAATTCGTCAATTCGTGCCACCCAAACACATTAGTCTGAAATTGATCTTCTAACGCTTGACGAGAAATGTCTTCTAAAGCTCCTACTTGACCATAGCCGCCATTATGAATAAGTCCATATAAATTATCAGTTTTTTTACAAACAGCCCTAACTGCTAATTTAATAGAGTCAGAACACGATAAATCTAGCTGAAAAGCTTCAAATCCATTTTGTTTAAGAATCTCTACGTCTTCTGTTTTTCTTGCACTGGCAAACACTTGATAGCCTTTTTCTTGTAAACCATTAGCCAAACATAGGCCAATACCACTAGAACACCCTGTAATTAAAATACTTTTCATTGTTTTTGTGCCTTTGTCCAAAAATCAGCAGTTTTTGATAATTCAGGATTAATACTTTCAGAACGTAACACCAAAAAATCATAGGCCATTCTAAATCTTGGATGATAAAGCAGTTCTTTGATTTTTTTGGGGTGCATTTTCTCTAATTTAGATTGCATCATCCAAATATCCTTAACTCTAGCACTTAACCATTTTGGCAATGAAATTTGTTGAATTTGATTAATAATAACTTCTTCAGATGCTTGACTCATGGCCAAATAAAATGATTTTTGTCGTTTTTTAATTATTGCAAATCGCTCGTTTTGGGCTTGCCATAAAAATACAGCAAATAAAAAAGCAGGTGTTACTGGCTTATTTTTCTTAATACGCTCTGATGTATTAATTAAAGCCTTTTTTATAAAATTATTCTTATGGGTTTGTTTAAATAAGTGCTTCAATAAACCGTATTTTTCTAATTGTTCATAAACTTCAAAAGCATATTCATTATGAAACAACTTAATAGATTCTTCATACAAACGCGCTGGAGAAATATTGTTTAATAATTCAGCTTGATTCAGGATGCATGTTTTAATCTCTTTACTAAGATTTGCCTCTAATTTTGATCCAAATCTAATTGCCCTGATCATGCGTACTGGATCTTGTTCAAATCGAACCAACGGGTCGCCAATCATGTGAATTTCTTTATTAGAAATATCCTTTAACCCACCTACATAATCAATTACTTGATGCTTTTTAACATCGTAGTACAGAGCATTAATATTAAAATCTCTTCGTATTACATCGTCCTCAATATTGCCATAGCAATTATCTCGCACAATTACTCCACTCTTAGCAGTTTTTACTTTTCCTGATCGAAAAGTTGCTACTTCAATAAAACTACGCTGAGAAAACATAACGTGCACCAAGCGAAAACGCCTGCCAATTAGGCGTGAACGTTTAAATAACTTATGCACTTGCTCCGGTTTAGCGTTAGTTGCAACATCAAAGTCTTTTGGCTCTAAACCCAAAAGAAGATCTCTGACACAGCCTCCTACCAAATAAACTTCATATCCTGCTTTGTCAATAACATTAACAACTCTTAAAGCATTTTTGTCTATTAATTTTTTGTCAAACTTAACATTTTGACGAACGGGTTTCATACAATAAGATAAATTATTTAGCCAATATGTTGTAAGTCAACAACTGGTTTTGGCTTCCAATCAGATTTTTGATGCTCTGCAACCACCGTTGTATAAACACCGCCACGCACATTGAAAACAGCTTTTAAGCGCATAAAACGTGGGTTAATTGCCGATACTAAATCGTCTAATATCTGGTTAGTAACCGCCTCATGAAAAGCGCCTTCATCACGAAATGACCAAATATACATTTTTAAAGACTTTAACTCTACACATAATTTATCAGCAATATACTCAAGATGCAGGGTTGCAAAATCAGGTTGGCCTGTTTTTGGACACAAACAAGTAAATTCTGGCATGTTAATTTGAATTACAAAATCACGATTAGAATTAGGGTTTTCAAAAACTTCTAACTCTTTACTAGGTTGGCTTGACATTAGTTCCTTTCTTTAAAAAACGATTTGCTATTTTATCAAGATAATAGCCAAATTTGCCATGTCTATGGAAATAGAAAATAAAAATAATCAATAAAACTGCTATATGAACCCACCAAAGGCTAACGATAAGACCTGTATTTCCCTGCTCTAAACTAGATTTAACAACAAGCAAGGCATTGTTATACAAGATAAACGCCACCACACCAAAAAGAACACCTAAGTTTTTTCCTCCCCTAGGAGACGACTTGCCTAATAAAATCCCAAAAACAGATAAAACTAAAACACTAAGCGGCTGTGATAGGCGCCATTGCAGTTCTGCTCTTTCTTTTACCCCAGAAGAGTGAAATAAATCAAAAGTATTTTGCCCTTCAACTCCAACAGAAGTATCTTTAGATTTTTGAACTTCTCCATCAATAATTTTTAAATCATATAAATCAAAATTTAGAATTTTCTTGTTACCATCACCTGGAAGTCCATGATAACGAGTGCCCTCTTTTAGGCGTAAATACGCACTATTAGTGATACCATCTGTATATTTTTGGGCTTGCTTGGCAAGTGTAATAACTGGTTCATCATTAGAGAGTGCGTAAATAAAAATCTCCTCCATTTCTTGTTGGTCTGATTTCTCTGCATTTTTTACCTTTGAAGCATAAAAAACAATATCGCCATCTTTAAATTCTTGAAACTCGCCTTGCTTAATAAATGAAAACTCTGAGGCATTTTCAGTGCGATCCATAATCATGTTTCTTTGCTGCTTAGACCATGGCACTGCATATGTAGTTAAAAATAGAATAAAAATAAAAATAACAACAACAATTGGTTGGATAAACCACATGAACTGCCTATCTCCCAAACCTAGAGAATTCATTACAACTGCCTCTGAATCTTTATAAAGTCGGCTAACTGATAAAATAATAGCTAAAAATAAAGACAGTGATAATATTAAAGGGATATCACGAATCATCTTAAAGCCAATCAATGGAAACAAATCAGCCACAGGAATGCCTTTTTGCAAGCTTTGGTTAATTACCAAAACTAGTTGATTACCAAAAACAACCAGTCCAATAACAATAAACACAGCGCTTAGCATAACTAATACATTGCGCATTAGATACTTAGCAATAATAGTATTTTGAGACTTAAGAATGGATAAAAAACTCATTGCTTAAGTATAAGCGAACAAACGCTAGTAGAACGTATTATTTCTTTTGTGACATTGATGAGAAGAACTCATCATTAGTTTTAGTTAGTTTTAAGCGATCAATTAAGAATTCAGCAGCCTCAACCGTATCCATTGGATGAAGGATCTTACGTAAAATCCACATTTTTTGCAATTCTTTTTCATCTGTAATTAATTCTTCACGTCTCGTGCCTGAAGCGTTAATATTGATTGCTGGGAATATGCGTTTCTCACTAAGGCGTTTTTCAAGATGCAGTTCCATATTTCCCGTACCTTTAAACTCCTGATAAATAACCTCATCCATCTTAGAGCCTGTGTCAATAAGTGCTGTGGCAATGATAGTAACGCTACCGCCATTTTCTATATTTCTAGCTGCACCAAAAAAACGCTTTGGACGCTGAAGAGCATTAGCATCTACACCACCAGTTAATACTTTACCAGAAGATGGTGCAACCGTATTGTAAGCACGAGCTAAACGCGTAATAGAGTCAAGCAAAATAATCACATCTTTGCCTTTTTCTGCGCGTCTTTTAGCTTTTTCAATTACCATTTCTGCTACTTGAACATGTCGTTTTGCTGGCTCATCAAAAGTAGATGCGATAACTTCACCACGTACAGTGCGTTCCATCTCTGTTACTTCCTCAGGTCGCTCATCAATTAACAAAACAATGAGTTCACATTCTGAATGATTACGAGCAACTGATGCGGCAATATTTTGCATGATCATGGTTTTACCTGCTTTAGGTGGTGCCACCAATAAACCTCTCTGACCCTTGCCAAAAGGTGCAACAAGGTCAATTACTCTTGCAGTAATATCTTCTGTACCACCATTACCTATTTCTAAACCTAGTCGTTCGTTAGGGTGAATTGGCGTTAATGAAGAAAAAGGAATTCTATTTCTAATTTTGTCAGGATCTTCGTTATTAACTTCAGACACTTTAACCAAAGCAAAATATTTCTCACCTTTTTTAGGTGTTCTAATTTTTCCTGCAACTAAGTCACCAGTTGATAAATTAAAACGTCTAATTTGATTTGGAGAAACATAAATATCATCCGGACCCGATACGTAAGAATCATCAGAAGATCTTAAAAAACCATACCCTTCATGCAAAACATCTAGCACACCATCACCCAGCACTTCCTCATCATTCGCTGCTTTTGCCTTAAGAATGGAGAAAATTAACGTTTGTTTTTTTGCACGAGAAATATTTTCTACGCCTAGAGATTGGGCTAATTCTAGTAATTCAGCCGGTGTTGAGCGTTTTAGTTCTGATAGTTTCATGGGTTATCCAATAAAGTTAAAGAAGATATTAACCAGAAATGGTTAATATATAGTGCTTTTACGCACTAGAAAAGATTGATTAAGGGTAAAAAAATATTAGGGTTATTAGTTGTTATTAAAAAAAATAATTAAATATTGGCATCTATAAAAGCACTTAATTCTGCCTTTGATAACGCGCCCATTTTGGTCGCTTCAACTGCGCCATCTTTAAATATCAGTACAGTTGGAATACCTCGAATGCCATATTTTGGTGGAGTTTGATCGTTCTCATCCACATTGATTTTAGCAATTGTAAGCTTGCCGTCATATTCATCGGCAATCTCGTCTAAGACAGGGGCTAGTGCCTTACATGGTCCACACCATTCTGCCCAAAAATCTACCAATACTGCTTGTGAAGAGTTAATAACATCCGCTTCAAAAGAGGCGTCAGTTACTGCTTTAATTTTTTCATTCATATATCTTTTTAGTTGTTAATCTAAGTCGGAAATCTACAGCAGAAAAGCTGAATATGTGTGAATTATATCACTATTTTTTATTTAGGGTATTTTTTTACAATCTTTCTTCAAGTGCACTTTGAAGTGCTTTTTCCTCATCCTTATTCAAGGGCTCACCTTGACTATTGCCAACAAAAAAAACATCTTCAACCCTCTCGCCCATGGTGGCAATTCTGGCGTTAACTAGTTTAATATTTAACTGATAAAAAACATAGGCAATATTTGATAATATTCCTTGCTTATCAATAACACTTATTTCGATTTGAGTCAGATTCCATTTTTTGTTAATACAAAAATCAATTTTCATTTTATGGTCAAAAAAACGATGGGCTAATTTAGCGCCCACCTCTTTAACGCCTGTATTTAGCTGATCAAGCTCATTTTCTATTTCTTGATTAATATTAATTTGCCCAAGCACTTTATCTTGCAAAATACTAATTGTATTGTAAGCTTTATGGTCTTTTGTGGTTAAAATCTTCGCATCAACAATATCTAAGCCTAATTTCTCAATAATACTTACCAATCTAAAAAATAAGCCCTTTGAGTCCTTGCTACAAACAAAAACATCTACCACGTTATGCTCGCTCAACTTAGAAGATACAATTACCCTTTGATCCTTACATTTAGTAACAACACCTAAATGCCATAAAATATCTTCAATTTCGTAGCGTAAAAAGTAGTCTTTAGGTAAGTTTTCAAACAAATTGACAATCTCATTATTTTGATACCCATACTGCTCTGCATTAATAGCAACCGAATCCTTAATGGTTTTTATTTGCTCATCCATGCTTAAGGCTTTGGTCTTTTTACTGGATAGATGCTCTTTAGTTTTATAAAATAATTTTTTTAACAAGGAATCTTTCCAGTCATTCCATAAATCAGCTTTAGTGGAGCGAATATCTGCAACTGTTAGTAGATATAAAAATTCTAAAAATTTAACCGAACCCACGGCTTTAGCAAAAGCATCGATTACTTCAGGGTCGTCAATATTTTTCTTTTGTGCAGTTTGCGACATTAGCAAATGTTTTTCAACTAAATTAACGACTAAATTAGTGTCTTCTGTTTTTAATTGATGATGCTTACAAAAATCTCTTGCATCAATACCACCTAATTTTGCATGGTCCCCCCCTCTACCTTTGGCGATATCATGAAAAAGACCTGCTAAGAATAACAACTCAGGCTTTTCTACATCCTGTGCAATTTCACTACAAAGTTCAAATTCTTTATAAAAATCACTCACAAAGAAACGTCTTAAATTTCGAATGACGAATAAAGTATGCTGATCAACCGTATAAGCATGGAACAAATCATATTGCATTAATCCTATAATTTTTCCAAAAGCAGGAATATAGCGTTCTAACACACCATAACGGTTCATTAACTTTAGCGCTTTATTAACACCTTGCTTTTGTTGTAACAACTCAATAAACAAACGGTTATTGTTTCTTTTTTTATAGTAATTCTCATCAACAATATCTAAATTAAATTGCATCTGTCTTAATGACGATGCACTAATGCCACGAATATAATTATGCTTTGAAATTAACAAAAAAATCTCAATAAAAGCTGACGGGTTATCAACAAAAACCTGCTTATTAGTTGTTTGAATATAGCCATACATAATAACAAATCGATCATTTAAATTTTGAGTGTGCAATATCCTATCTTCTAACAATTGCAGCAAAATATCATTTAAACGAGAAACCTTAGTAACTGTTTGGTAATAGTCCTTCATCAGACTTTCAACTGCCATATTATCACTATGCTCATAACCTAAAATAGAGGCCACTTCTTTTTGATATTGAAACGCAAGTCTATCTTCTCGATGTTTAGCAATAACATGAAGTGCGAATCGTACTTTCCATAAAAACAATTGCCCTTGTTTTAATAAATCATACTCATCTTTAGTTAGATATTTTTTTTCGATAAGATCAGATAAAAGATTAACATCAAAATACCATTTGGCCACCCAAGCAACAGTCTGTATATCTCTCAATCCGCCTGGGCTTTCTTTAACGTTAGGCTCCAAGTTATAAGCAGTGTTTGAAAAATTAAAATGGCGATTATGTTGCTCTTTTTGTTTTTCTACAAAAAATGACTGAGAAGACCAGTCGCTAGCCTTGATCATTGATTTCATTTTAAGAAACAATGAATTATTGCCAATTAGCAAACGTGATTCTAATAAATTAGTCACCACACTTAGATCATCAATTGCATAAATACAATCCTGAATATCTCTAGTAGCGTGTCCAACCTCTAGGCCAACATCCCATAAAAATGTTAGAAAATTAGAAATGTTATCTTGGTGTATATTATGTGATTCATTTGGAATCAAAATCAATAAATCAATGTCAGAATAAAGATGCAACTCGCCTCTTCCATAGCCACCAACAGCTACCAAGGACAATTCATCACTTACTTCAAAAGATTGCCAAATATCGTTCAATAAATCATCGATACTACCACTACGCTTACATACTAGTGATTCTACTGAATCAGGATTCTTTAAAAAATCAGACTCTAGTGATTGCTGTAATACTTGATATCGGGTTTTAAAATCATCTAAATGCATGGTTAGATGATAACTGATTAATTATCTATTTGAGTAATATAATCAAGTGCCATATTAAGGCGAGCAAGTGTTCTGTCTTTGCCAACCAGCTCAGCCACTACATCAATACTACCCGCATTGCCTGTACCGCTAAGCGCCAACCTAAAAGGTTGACCAACCTTACCAAAACCCACGCCTTGTTCATCACATACAGTTTTTACAACAGCGTGGATTTTTTCACTTGACCAATCGTCTAGCTGTGAATAATGCTCAATTAAGGATTTAATAATTGGCTTAACTACAGGTTTAAATTGTTTGTCTGCTGCTTTTTTGTCAAACTGATTAAAGTCTTGATAAAACATTTTCATGCCATCAACCATCTCAACCAAAGTCTTGCTTCGCTCTCGCAGTGCATCAATTACTTTATCAATATCAGGGCCGTTAGCAATATCAACTGATTGGTTGTTAAGATGCCACTCTAATTGCTCAATTAAATGACTCATATCAGCTGTTTTAATATGTTCTTGATTAAGCCATAATAACTTTTCCTGATTAAAACTACCTGGTGCTTTATTAACATCTTTTAAATCAAACAATTGAATCATTTCACTCAAAGAAAATACTTCTTGATCGCCATGCGACCAACCTAGTCGCACTAAATAATTAAGCAGTGCTTCTGGTAAGAATCCAGCATCACGATATGCCATTACACTCACTGCACCATGGCGTTTAGAAAGCCTTGCGCCGTCACCACCTAAAATCATTGGTAAGTGTGCAAAACTCGGCAAATCCCAACCCAATGCTTCGTATAGATTAATTTGTCTAGGTGTGTTGTTAATATGATCATCGCCACGAATTACGCAATCAATTCCCATATCATGATCATCTACCACCACGGTTAAATTGTAAGTTGGTGTGCCGTCACTACGCGCAATAATTAAATCATCCAACTCTTTATTGTGGACACTAATCTCGCCTTTGACTAAATCTGAAAACACTACATTGCCATCAGCAGGATTACGAAATCGAATCACACCTGAAGTTAATTGTTTATCTTGACAATGGCCATCATATTTAGCTTTTTCACCCTTAGCCATTAATTCATCGCGTAGTGTTTGTAAACGCTCTTGAGAGCACTCACAATAATAAGCCTTATCATCTGCCAAGAGTTGTTGAATAATGACCTTGTAGCGATCAAAGCGATCAGTTTGATAATAAGGGCCTTCATCGTGCTCAAGTCCCAACCAATTCATACCATCTAAAATAGCATCAACTGAGGCCTGTGTAGATCGCTCTCGATCCGTATCCTCAATACGCAAAATAAACTTACCTTGTTGTTTTTTTGCCCACAACCAAGCAAATAATGCTGTTCTAGCACCACCAATATGTAAATAACCCGTTGGAGAAGGGGCAAATCTTGATTTCACGGTGTGTTTATCTCTGAAGCTCGATCATACCACTGTTGTGCCTTTTCAAGATCTTGTGCAACCTCTTTACCATCTTCATATAGCATACCCAGTGTATACATTGGGCCAGGAATATTAAATGTAGCTGCTTTTTCAAACCACTTGATTGCCTGATCAATATTTTTTTCAACACCCTCACCCATCATGTAAGCCACGCCAATCATATGGTGAGCAAAAGCATGATTCTGTTTAGCAGCCTTAGTAAAATTTTCAAAACCTAGGGCTTGGTTTTCAACCATGCCCAAGCCATTCATTTGCATCATGCCTAATCTCCATAGTGATTCAGCATTCCCCTTACTAGCAAGGGGTGCTAAAAGCTGATACGCCATGGTAAAGTTTTTTGAATCAAATGCAGCAATACCACTCTCTAAATCTGCATTGAAAGCATCTGTTTCACTGGAATTTGACATTAAAACCTTTAATTAAAAAAGTAAATAATTTTACACTGTTATAATGCCCTTTAAATAGTTGTTGCAAAGCCATGGAATTTAACGAACAAGAATATAATCAAAACAGTATTATCTCTGCAAGTAACTCGCAAGTTAAGTTGGCTCACACAACACTCAAAATACCTTGTTTTATCTCCAGTAATTATTGTTGTGAAGTTGAAATATCCAAACTAAATGATATTAGTAAAACCTCACTATTTCCACTAAGTAACCATGATGATATTGATCTACTAATTATAGGCACTGGTGAGAAGCCACTTTTTTTATCGTCAAAACAACAAATAGCAATTAAACAAATGGGCATTGGCGTAGAAAGCATGAACAGTGAATCGGCAAGCAGAAGTTTCAACCTCTTACTTTCAGACGCTCGATCGGTTGGAGTATTGCTATTATGAGCCCCTCTTATAAGCAAGTACGTAATTTTTGGCAATATTTCAAAATGGATACCATTTTGTTTCTTCTTGTTATTAGCTTGAGCGCCTTTGGACTGGTAATTCTATATAGCGCATCTGCAGGATCAATGCAAACGATTTACAAACAAATAATCCACTTCTCAATAGCTATTGGCGCGATGCTGATTATCGCGCAAATACCCCCATACCAATTGAAGCGTTATTCACCTTATTTGATGTTTTTTGGTATTTTTCTACTTATTTTAGTTCTGTTATTTGGCTCTAAAAGTGGTGGTGCTCAGCGTTGGTTGGATTTAGGATTTGTTCGCTTTCAACCTTCAGAATTAATGAAGGTTATTGTGCCTATTGCCATTGCTTCAATTCTTAGCGAAAAAACTTTACCACCCAAACCTTTACCAATAATATTCTCATTAATCTCTATTGCTATTATTGTTTTACTGATCGCTAAACAACCTGATCTAGGCACTTCTCTACTTATTGGCTCAAGTGGTTTTTATGTATTGTTTTTTTCTGGAATCCGCATTCAAATTCTTCAAAACAATTGGCTTAATTTTAGTTTGATAAGTTCATTTATCGCTGGTAGCGGTTATATTGCATGGAATTACCTGCTCATTGCTTATCAAAAGAAACGAATTATGACGCTAATTGATCCAAGTTCAGATCCTCTTGGTTCGGGCTATCATATTTTACAATCTAAAATCGCCATTGGTTCTGGTGGATTGTTTGGAAAAGGGTTTGAGCAAGGATCACAGTCTCAACTCAATTTCCTACCCGAACATGCAACTGACTTTATCTTTTCAGTTATTGCAGAAGAATTAGGCCTTTTAGGTGTTATATTTTTATTAACCATTTATGGTTTGATTATTTATCGCAGTTTTGTTATCTCTTTCCAATCAGAAGATAACTTTTCAAAGCTATTAGGCGCTAGTTTAACGCTAGTTTTCTTTACCTATATTTTTGTAAATATTGGCATGGTATCTGGACTATTGCCTGTTGTTGGAGTGCCATTGCCTTTAATTAGCTATGGCGGATCATCTTTAATTACACTTATGTCTAGCTTTGGTATTATTATGTCTATTCGCAAACATAAAACACCAGGTTACTTATCTAAATTCTAATTATGCTTCGTATTTTATTAATAACTTTTTTATTATTTTCAAGCATAGTTAATGCCAAAACTTTGAGCGCTACTCAGTTTAAATCAGTGCACAACTTTATTGATAAAATTGTCAAAAAACACAATTTTAATAAAGATGAACTAATATTAATCTTTTCTCAAATCCAACTAAAAGTTCCGGAAAAACGCAAGCCAGGCACAAAATCAAAACCCAAGCCTCCAAGAAAACCTATGACTTGGGATAAATACAAAGGTTTATTTCTTACCGATGAACGCATTAAAAATGGTGTTGAATTTTGGCAAGACAATCTAGCAACAATAAATCGAGCACAAAAGAAATACAACATACCGGCAGAAATAATAGTTGCCATCTTAGGTATCGAAACCAGTTATGGCAGCAAAAAAGGCACTCATCCAACATTAGAAACACTGGCAAAACGAGCTTTTGGCAATTATCGTCGTAGAAGCTTTTACAAAAACGAGTTAGAATCTTTTCTATTAATGGCACGTGAAAACACTCTACCTCCACTTTCCATTAAAGGATCTTATGCGGGTGCAATGGGATATCCACAATTTATCTCTAGCTCTTATCGCCATTATGCAGTTGACTTTAATCTTGATGGTAAAGTAGATTTATTCTCAGATCCAATTGATGCTATTGGGTCAATTGCTAATTACTTTGATAAACATCAATGGCATGACTTTGGAGAAATTGCACGGCCTATATCGCTTACAAATCAACACATAAAATATGCCAAGCGCTCAACTAATAAACCAAAGAAAAATGCTAAATATTGGCGTAATAAAGGTTTAAAGATCGACTTGGATATTAACAACAAAACCAAACTTGCCTTTATCTCTCTACCCCAAGATGGCGCTAATGAAACATGGCTCACTTTTTGGAATTTCTATGTACTAACTCGTTATAATCATGATAATAGATATGCCATGGCAGCCTATCAATTGTCCAAACAATTAAAGCAATCTTTTAATGCAAAATAAATATCAATAAACTATGAAATATCAATTACTTATTAAGAAAATAACCAAACTCTCTATAGCTACAATAGCACTTGTCACATTCACTGCACAAGCAGCTATTTTTATTACACCAAAAGCACCAGAAATTAATGCTAAAGCCTATACAGTACTAGATCATAATTCAGGAAAAATAATCGCATCAGATAATCCTCATGCAAAACGTGCGCCCGCTAGTCTAACAAAATTAATGACAGCTTATGTTGTTTTTCAACTAATTAAGGATGGTCGTGCTAGCCTAGAAGATGATGTGCGCATTAGTGAAAATGCCTGGAAAACAGGGGGATCTAAAAGTTTTATCGAAGTTGGAAAAAATATCAAACTCGAAATACTATTAAAAGGAATGATTATACAATCAGGCAATGATGCAGCTGTTGCGCTTGCTGAGCATATTGCAGGTACCGAAGGCACATTTGCCACTTATATGAATGAGTATGCTAGAGAGCTTGGTATGAAAAACACCCGTTTTGAAAATGCATCAGGATTACCTCATAAAAGCCAACATACCACGGCTGCTGATATGGCAATATTAGCATCTGCGACCATTCGAGATTTTCCTCAGTTCTACACTTGGTACAGTGAAAAAGAATTTACCTATCACGATATCAAGCAACGCAATCGAAATAAGCTATTATGGAGTGACCATACAGTAGATGGACTTAAAACTGGCTTTACTAAAAAAGCAGGTTATAACCTTGTAGCCAGTGCTAAACGCATGAATATGCGATTAATCTCTGTTGTACTAGGGTCTACTAGCGTTGAAGATCGTACTGCACAAACTCAAAAAATTCTAGATTATGGTTTTCGTTTTTTTGAAACCATAAAGATTGATAATATTAATAAAAAAATACCAATATCTGGCTCGACCAAAAGCGAGATAAGAGTAAGCCTTAAGGATTCACAAGCCATTACTCTGTCACGCGGACAATACAAACTCTCTCAACAAGCAATTGAACTTAATAGTGAGTTATCTGCCCCTATTAATAAAGGCGATAGTGTTGGTCATTTAATTATTAAATTTGAAGGAAAAAATATTGAAAAACTACCACTTGTTGCACTTGAAGACGCACCTGAAGCTGGTTTCTTTAGCAAAATTTGGAATTGGATAATGTCGTTATTTGGTTTTTAATGGTTTATCTTAACGGCGAATTTATCGCAAAAAATAAAGCCTCTATTTCCGTTATGGATAGAGGTTTTTTATTTGGTGACGGGGTTTATGAAGTGATTCCTATTTACCAAGGGAAAATATTTCGCTTAACTGAGCACCTAAATCGCCTACAAAAAAGCCTAGACTCAATAAAAATTACCAACCCTTATTCAGCTGAAAAATGGCGCGATATTTTAACTAAGCTTAGTAATTTTTCATCCGAACCAGAGCAATCGCTTTACTTGCAAATTACCCGTGGTGCTGATACAAAACGTCAACACAACTTTGATGCTCTAACACCTACGATCTATATTGAATCCAACCCACTCACACTAAAAACAAAAATCACACTAGAACAAGGTTTTAGTGTGATTACACAACCTGATATTAGATGGGGCCGATGTGATATTAAATCCACTTCCCTTTTAGCAAATATCTTATATGCTCAAAATGCAAAAGAAAACCAAGTAGAAGAGGTGATTCTACATCGAGATAACATCATTACTGAAGGCGCAACTTCAAATGTCGTTATGGTCAAAAACAATACTTTGTTTACCCACCCTACTGGGGATCACATTCTCTCAGGCATTACTCGAGATTTAGTTTTAGAAAGTGCTAGCAATTGCCAACTAACAATTAAAGAATCCCAATTTAGCGTTGATGAATTATTCTATGCTGATGAAGTGTGGATTTCTAGCTCTACTCGTGAAGTCATGCCCATTACCCAGATAGACAATCAAGCTATTAATCAAGGTAAGATTGGCCAATATTGGTCATGCGTTTATGATCATTACCAGCAACTCAAAAATGACTAATCAACGCCTAGACTTACTCACTAATTGGCTAGAGACTTTCTTTGGTGATGAGGATTTTGTCATCACTATCGCCAGTGACGATGCCAGTTTCCGACGTTATTTCCGCATAGAGCGTAACAACACAACCTTTGTTGCGATGGATGCGCCACCTTCAAAAGAAAACTGCGAGCCTTTTATTCGCATTGCTAAATACCTTATTTCTGGCAATGTTCATGCGCCAAAAATTATTGAGTTTAATTTAGAGCAAGGTTTTTTACTATTAGAAGATTTAGGTAATCAAACTTTTTTAAACACACAACAAAACAACTTTAAACTTCAGCATTACAAAAATGCCATTGATGTTTTAATTAACATCCAATCGTTAAAAGTTGATTCGGCCAACATCCCCAATTATGACGCTGCATTATTAACAACAGAAATGCAACTATTGGTTGACTGGTACCTACCAACACTGAGTGACGATCAACACGCTCAATTACAATCAGTATTCAACTTATTGAGTGACAATGCACTCAATAGCAAACAAGTCTTTGTGCATCGTGACTACCATTCTCGCAACTTAATGATGCTTGCAAATGACGAGATCGGTGTTATTGATTTTCAAGATGCAGTCATTGGCTCAAATACCTACGATTTAGTCTCACTACTTAAAGACGCCTACTTTGAACTTAATTCGGCCGATTTATGTACTTTATTGCATTATTATTACGATCAAGCCAATATTCAAACACCTTTCTCAGATTTTGAAAAACAATTCGATCTCATGGGTTTGCAGCGCCACCTTAAAGTATTGGGTATTTTTAAGCGTTTATCTATTCGTGATGGCAAGCATCAATACCTAGCAGATATTCCTTTAGTAGCTAAATACGCACTTGCTGTTGCTAATAAATACCCAGAGTTAAAAACACTCAGCAGTATTCTTAAATTAGCCAACCACCAAACACAAGTGATGATTCTAGCAGCAGGTCGTGGCGAGCGCATGATGCCACTCACTCAAGACACGCCCAAGCCACTAATAAAAGTCAAAGGAAAAAGACTAATCGAACACTCAATTAACCAACTCAAAAAAGCCAATATTAATCATATTGTTGTCAATATCTCCTATTTAGGAGAGCAAGTAAGTAGCTACTTAGGTAATGGCTCTAACTTTGGTGTACATATCACTTATAGTGATGAATCCTCAGGCGCATTAGAAACCGCAGGTGGCATCATTAAAGCGCTTCCCTTATTAGGCAGTCAGCCCTTTGTTGTAATCAACTCTGATGTACTTTGTGACTATGATTTATCCAAGCTCACTCTACCGGTTGGCTCGCTTGCGCACTTAGTACTAATTAACAATCCTAAGCATAATCCAAATGGTGACTTTTCATTAGTCAACAATCACCAAATTACCAACATTCATGGGCAATCTTACACCTTCTCGGGCATTGGTATTTACCATCCAGATTTATTTAAATCACACTTAGGTAAGGAGCAAAAGCTACCTCTCTACCCCCTGCTTAAAGAAGCGATTGCCAATGGGCAGCTAAGCGGTGAATATTACAATGGCTATTGGCAAGATGTGGGTACGCCAGAAAGATTAGAATTGGTTAACAATTCTTAAATAAAAAGTGGATATAACTGTAAAATGAATTTTGGTAGTATCGAGGGTGCTCTGACAATGAATGGTTGTGAACCCCGCCAGGTCCGGAAGGAAGCAACGGTAATAATTTTTTCATGTGCTGGATGTTATTCTTGGTGCTACCACTTTTAGTTTTTATAAATGCAAAATGAGTGAACACTATCAAGTTTTAGCACGTAAATATCGCCCTCACACCTTTAGTGAAATGGTTGGTCAAACGCACACGGTTAAAACCTTGATTAATGCGCTTGATGCTAATAACCTGCATCATGGTTTTTTATTTACAGGCACACGAGGCGTAGGCAAGACTACCATTGCCCGCATCTTTGCTAAATCTATTAATTGTGAAGTTGGTGTAAGTTCAAAACCCTGCGGAAAATGCGCTACTTGTATCGAGATAGATAAAGGGCAATCGGTTGATCTGATTGAACTAGATGCTGCCTCACATACCCAAGTTGATAAAATGCGCGACCTTTTAGAAAATGCGCAGTACATGCCTACTAAAAATCGCTATAAGATTTATCTAATTGATGAAGTGCATATGCTTTCCAAAAGTAGTTTTAACGCACTACTTAAAACCTTGGAAGAACCACCTGAGCATATTAAATTTTTGCTAGCAACGACAGACCCACAGAAACTACCAGTCACCGTACTATCACGTTGTTTGCAATTTACACTTAACAAACTTACTCATAAGGAAATACTAGGACAGTTGAAGTTTATCATGAAGGCTGAAGGTCTTAAATATGAAGAATTAGCCCTTAGTCAAATTGCTGAATTTGGCAATGGTTCAATGCGTGATGCGCTAAGTTTGCTCGATCAATCTATTGCTTATGGCAATGGCAGTATTTTGGTTAAGGATATCAAAGCCATGCTTGGCTTAGTTCAACACGATGATATTATTACACTAGCTACTCACTTATTTAACCAAGATGCACAAGCAGTTATAAACCTTATTAAAGAACTTTCTCACAAAGGCGAAAACCTTTCCCACACACTTAGAGATCTTAGCAGTTTTTTTCATCAAATATCAATTGCACAAATTATTAATGACAAACAAACTCCCGATGAAATCAAAACACTAGCCAATCAAATTTCAAGTCAAGATTTACAATTGTTTTATCATATGGCATTAAATGGCACTAAAGAAATGACGCTTGCCCCATCTGAGCAAATTGGTTTTGAGATGACACTACTTAGAATGTTGGCATTTCGTTCTAATATTAAAACAACAACTCCAGTAGAAAAAAAAACTCTAAAAATAGAGTCTAAGCCAAAAACAAAACCTAAAACTAATAAAAAACAAACAACTAAATCTAGCCAAAAAAAAGAAAAAAAGACACTTAATATTCACTCTCAACAAGACTGGGAAGTACTAAGCAAATCACTTAAATTTAATGGAACTGCGCAAATGCTAGTTAGAAATACTGTATTTAACAATATGCTTGATAACACATTAACACTCACACTAGATGATCAGTTTAAAAGCCTACTAACCGATCAGATACAAACTTCCATACAAAACGTATTACAGGATCATTTTAATAAAATAACGCTTAACATTATTTTAGGAAAACCAAAAATAAAAACCCTTGCACAAAAAGAAACACAAAACAAAGAAGAAAAAATAGCAAATAATCAAAAATCATTTTTAGAAAACAAAGGTGTGCAAAAATTACAACAGACCTTTAATGCAAAGGTCAATTTAAAATCAATCCATGAAATTGAAACAAATTAGGAGAATATATGTTTAAAGGTGGAATGGCTGGCATGATGCAAAAAGCCCAAAAAATGCAAGAAGACATGCAAAAAGCCCAGGAAGAAATTAAAAACCTAACAGCAACAGGTAAGGCTGCAGGTGGTGCGGTACAAGTCAGTATTAATGGTGAACATCAAGCTACCAATATCCAGATTGATGAAAGCGTAATGGACGATAAAGATATGTTGGAAGATCTAGTCTTAACTGCTATTAATGACGCCAATCAGAAAATCGCCAATGCATCAGCTGAAAAAATGAAAGGTGTAACTGGTGGTATGAAATTACCTGGTGGTATGAATCTACCCTTTTAATCATTTATGATTGAAAAACTCAACAAAGCTTTTTGTGCACTACCAGGAGTTGGTAGTAAAACTGCACAACGCTTTGTCTATCACCTATTAGAGCGCAACCGAGAAGGTGGATTTGAGCTCGCCAAGGCTTTGGTAGATGCTATGGAGCATGTTAAACATTGCTCATCATGTCGCACACTTAGTGAAAAACCTATCTGTAATATTTGTGCCAATGATCATCGAAACAATACACAGTTATGTATTGTTGAAACACCGACCGATATTCATGCCATTGAACAAAGCGGGGTTTACCAAGGAAAATATTTTGTCCTTAGTGGTTACCTCTCTCCTATTGATGGCATTGGTGCTGCCGAGCTTGGATTAGACGAACTAGAGCAAAAGCTACATGAGCAAAAAATTGAAGAAATTATTCTCGCCACTAACGCTACAGTTGAAGGTGAAGTGACTGCACACTATATTAGCAATATGGCCAAGCAATTTGATATTCAAATCACACGTATTGCTCACGGCATTCCGATTGGTGGTGAGCTAGAGTACGCAGATATAAACACCATCGCTCACGCTCTATCAGGTCGCAAAGATTACACTTAGCCAGATTTTCGTTCTGCGTGTTATTTCTCTTAAGGTTAGAACTTCTTAGAAAGCAGCTCTATCTCGTAACCATCTGGGTCTTTTAAAAAACCAACAATCGTTGTACCGGCACTCATTGGCCCCGCTTCACGGATTACCTCAGCACCTTTTTCTTTTGCCATCTCAACGGCTTTATAAACATCATCAACATTAATGGCAATATGTCCAAACCCTGTGCCCACATCATAAGCACTCTTTCCCCAGTTGTAAGTTAGCTCCAATGCAGGGTTTTCTGACTCTGGACCATAACCTAAAAACGCCAAAGTAAACTCGCCTTTAGGATAGTCTTTTTGACGCAATAATTCCATCCCTAATACTTCGGTATAAAACGCAATGGATTTATCCAAATCCCCTACTCGTAGCATTGTATGCAAAATCCTCATAATAACTCGCTATAATCCAAATACTTATTATTATAAACACCAAACGAATGACGGACACACTCAGCCATTGGGATAAAGTTTACCAAGATAAAGACCACACTCAAGTTAGCTGGCATCAGGATCACGCAACTATTTCGTTTGATTGGATCTTAGATTGCACGCAAAAAAATGACGCTATTATTGATGTTGGTGCTGGCGTGTCAATCTTGGTAGATAATTTACTCGACGAAGGTTATAACAATATCTCTTTATTGGAGCTTTCCCCTACCGCCATTAAAACCACGCGAGAGCGTTTAACCAACTATTCTAACAAGGTTAGTTTCTATAATGAAAATATCCTAGATTTTCATTCTGATGCTCAATTTGACTTGTGGCACGATCGCGCGGTTTTTCATTTCTTAACCGATAAAAAAGACCAGAAAACCTATATCAATAAGCTTGATCAATATCTCAAACCTTACGGATATTTTTTATTAGCTACCTTTGCCCCAACCGGTCCAAAAGAGTGCTCAGAGCTTAATATTGAACAGTATGACACAGATAAAATCACGTGCCTATTAGGCGATGGTTTTAGTTTGATTAAAACCACCGCTGAGTCTCACCCGCATCCTAACGGTAGCATGCAAGACTTTAATTATTTTCTATTTCAAAAGCTTTAAAAATTTAGCAAATTTTTAATATCACCCCCTACTCCCCTTTTAAAACAGCTAAAAACAACTAAAAAACGCTTAAAAATAGGGTTTTATGAGTTTTTATAGGTTAAATACAGGTGTAAATAGAAAATTTTAGATTTTTTTCAAAACAGCACTACAAAACAACCTTGTCAGCACGTAATTCTTGCTTTTTGCCATTTTCATTAATAAAAATCAAAAACTCTTCACCTGATTTTGTCACAATATCTTTAGGCTGGATAATTCGGGATTTTCCATCAATAATGACTTTAATTGATTGGCCACGCATAATTGCCAACTCATAAACACTGTGTGCCTCGCAAGAGATTCTTTGATAATTACTCATGGTTTTTAATTAGTAATAGTTTGTCTTTTCGAGACATGGATTTAATCTCGCACTCTCTTATAGAGGCGCTACTTCGGTCTTTGGCTTTTTCTTGATATATCAGTTCACAAGGGCTATTAGCTCGTGTATATTTTGCACCGCCTTTGATCTCGCCATTATGCTGACGAATACGCTGATTTAAATGATTGGTAATGCCACAATACAAACTATCATCAGCGCAGCGTAATAAATAAACAATCCATTGGTTATCAAGTGCCATGTATATCATATTGTGTGAGTTGTAGGCATTCTATCCTAAAACTGCTATAAACTAAAAGCATGTTAAAAGTATTCACTTGCCTTTCACTATTCATAACACTGGGTGTTTGTGCTAATGATATTGATCAAAGAATATTAATTGATGGTGAAGTTTTATATACTGAAGAATGTCAAAAATGCCATGATAACAGTTTGGTACCAATTAGCGATGGCACTTCAATGCAATCATTAAATGATATTAGATGGCAGATATCTACCTGTGTAGGTGCATTGGGTATTTTTTGGTTGCCAAATGACGAAGAGGATGTGGCGCAGTATTTAAACCATGATTTTTTCCACTTCGAAAACACGCCAAAACCCGACAGCTAAGGCAATTTATTTCTACACTTGTTGGATAATTTTATTGGTATAATTGCACAGTTTTATCCATCTTTATACGTTAATGGAAAAAACCTATAATCCTGAACAAATTGAGGCGAAATATCGCTCACTTTGGGAAGACAAAAATCTATTTTCTTCCGATTCAAATTCCACTAGCGAAAACGCTTATTGCATCATGTTGCCACCCCCTAATGTGACGGGTAGTTTGCACATGGGTCATGCCTTTCAGCATACGATTATGGATGTGCTCACGCGCTATCATCGAGGTAAAGGCGATCAAACACTTTGGCAACCAGGCACAGACCATGCAGGTATCGCCACGCAAATGGTGGTTGAACGCCAGCTTGCTGCCCAAAATATTACTCGCCATGATGTTGGGCGCGAAAAATTCATCGATAAAATTTGGGATTGGAAAGAACACTCTGGTGGCACTATTACTTCACAAATGCGTAGGCTTGGCGCTTCGGTTGATTGGAAAAGAGAGCGCTTTACCATGGATGAAGGCTTATCTGATGCGGTGCACAAAGTCTTTATTCAGCTTTATAACGAAGGATTAATCTATCGTGGCAAGCGCTTAGTTAACTGGGATCCTGTCCTGCACACAGCCGTTTCTGATCTTGAAGTTATTAGCACTGAAGAGCAAGGCTCTCTTTGGCATATGTGCTACCCTATTACTGATACTGATGAAGTAATGGTAGTGGCTACTACGCGCCCTGAAACAATGCTAGGTGATAGTGCAGTTGCCGTGCATCCAGATGATGAGCGCTATACACACTTAGTTGGCAAAACCATTGATTTGCCACTGACTGATCGAAAAATTACTATCATTGCTGATGATTATGTGGATATGGAATTTGGTACGGGTTGTGTGAAAATCACCCCTGCTCATGACTTTAATGACTATGAAATGGGTCAGCGCCATGATTTAGACATTATCAACATTCTAACGGATGATGCCAAAATCAATGATACGGTTAAAAGTGCTTACATAGGTATGGACCGATTTGATGCTCGCAAACAAATGATTAAAGACCTAGACGAACAAGGCTTGCTAGAAAAAATCGAACCACACACTTTAATGACACCACGTGGCGATAGAACCAACGCTGTCATTGAACCCTACATGACAGATCAGTGGTTTGTTAAGATCGCGCCACTAGCTGAGCCTGCCATTAATGCGGTAAAAAATGGCGACATTCGCTTCATTCCAGAAAACTGGAACAAGACTTATTTCAACTGGATGGATAACATCCAAGACTGGTGTATTTCTCGCCAAATTTGGTGGGGGCATCGTATTCCTGCTTGGTATGACGATAAAGGCAATATTTTTGTTGCAGATTCATTGGAAGAAGCGCAAGCACAAGCCGGTGAAGGTGTTGAGCTAAAACAAGATGATGATGTGTTAGATACTTGGTTTTCTTCTGCCCTATGGCCATTCTCAACACTCGGATGGCCAGAGAAAACCCCACAGTTATCTCGTTTTTACCCAACCGATGTCTTAGTGACAGGTTTTGATATTATCTTCTTTTGGGTGGCTCGCATGATTATGTTTGGGCTTAAATTTGCAGGCGATGTACCGTTTAAAGACATTTATATTACTGGCCTTATTCGCGACGGACACGGGCAGAAAATGTCTAAATCTAAAGGTAATGTACTTGATCCAATTGATTTGATTGATGGTATTAGTCTTGAAGATTTACTAGAAAAAAGAACCCAAGGCATGATGCAGCCAGAAATGGCTAAAAAAATTAAAAAACAAACGCAAGGTGAGTTTCCAGATGGCATCCCTTCATTCGGCACTGATGCACTACGCTTTACCTTTGCGGCGCTAGCCTCATTTGGTCGTGATATTAAGTTTGACCTTAAGCGTGTTGAGGGCTATCGCAACTTCTGTAACAAACTATGGAATGCCTCACGTTTTGTACTAATGAAGCTTGAAGGGAAAAACATTGATGCTAATGCCTCTCTATCAACTTCAGATCAGTGGATTTTATCTCGCTTACAAGCGACTAAAATTAATGTCGAAAAGCACTTAAATGATTATCGTCTTGATTTAATGAGCCAAGAACTCTATGAGTTTGTGTGGCATGATTATTGTGATTGGTACCTGGAATTATCCAAGCCATTATTGGCAAATGACATAACCAAAGCTGGCACTCAAGCAACCTTACTTAAGGTGTTAAATGAGATATTAACTTTACTACACCCGGTTATTCCGTTTATTACTGAAGAAGTGTATAAACAGTGTTGTACACTAACAAATACTAATAATGAAAGCTTGATGACTCAAGCTTATCCTGAGTTTGAGCAAGATTTAATCTCTACCCAGGCTGAAGAAGAAGTAACGTGGCTACAAACTTTTATTTTAGGTATTCGTCAAATTCGTGGTGAGATGAATATCCCACCATCTAAGCCGCTACCTTGTTTTACGCAAAATGCTAGCGACACTGATCAAAAATATCTTGACAAGCATATTCAACTATTAAGTAGCCTTGCCAAATTAGAATCAATTGATCAACTCTCAGAAATAGATGAGGCGCCAGAATCTGCCACTGCACTAGTAAACGAAATGAAGGTGTTAATCCCACTAGCAGGATTAATTGATAAAGACCAAGAGGTAGCCCGCCTCAATAAAGAAATTGAAAAATTAGAAAAACAAAAAATGCAATTTTCAACTAAACTAAATAATAATAAATTTATCAGTGGCGCACCTGAGGCAGTTGTTAATAAAGAAAAAGAGAAATTAACATCAGTTGAAAGTGCTATTATTGACCTACGCTCACAACTAGAAAAGATATCTGCCTTATGAAACTTAATAAATACTTATTGTTATTACTTATACTAACTAGTAGCCTTACATTTGCCAAGTCCTACGTTTATGTTACTGATATGGTTGATATTCCAATGCGATCAGATAATAAAATTTCAAGCGATAATCTGGTAAGAATGCTACCCTCCGGCACAAAATTAGAACTACTCTCAACTGAGGATGGTTGGACCAAAGTCAAATATGAAAAAACCATAGGATGGATGATTTCACGTTACTTAACCAATAACCAACCTGCTAAAGCAGAATTAGAAAAATTAAAACTAACATATAGCGCCAATAAACGATTAATTTCTCAAAAAAAAGAAGAAAAAACAAAATTAGAAAAAGAACTTAAAAATTTAAAAGATAGCAATACCAAACTATCTATCCAAACCAGTAAATCACAAGCGGAAAAAGAGCATATTGAACAAGTTTACAAAGACGCTCTTAAGCTTGAACACTCTAATGAGAAATTAAAAACACAAGTGTTACAACTAAGATCTGAAATCCAAATATTAAAAAATAATGACATTTCTACTCAAGATTCCAGCTTAAGAAATTGGTTTATTGTTGGTGCTCTTGTTTTATTTTTTGGAATTGTGATAGGATTTATTTTTTCAAAGCTTGCCACCCAAAGGAGATACTAAATGAACTTACTAAAAACTGCACTCACTTTTGATGACGTACTCTTAGTACCGGCACACTCAACAACTATGCCAAAAGAAGTTAGCCTACAAACTAAGCTAACTAAAAACATCACGCTAAATACGCCAATCTTATCGGCAGCAATGGATACGGTAACAGAGGCAAGATTAGCCATTACAATTGCACAAGAAGGTGGCATTGGCATTATTCATAAAAATATGTCTGTTAAACAGCAAGCTAACGAAGTACGCAATGTTAAACGTTTTGAGTCGGGCATTATCAAAGATCCAATTAGTATTAGTCCAAAAGCAACCATTAAGGATGTTTTTGAGATGCAGCAACGACATAACATCTCTGCATTGCCTGTCGTTGAGGGCAATACCATTGTCGGATTAATAACAGGTCGTGATGTTAGGTTTGAAACTCGACTAGATGAAACTGTTGAAAATGTTATGACGCCACAAGATAAACTCATTACTGTAGCTGAAGGCACTAACATGACTGAAGTACGTGCCCTACTACAACAGCACCGTATTGAACGTGTTATTATTACCAATGATCAATTTGATCTTAAAGGCATGATTACTGTTCGCGATATTCAAAAATCAACTGACTTTCCAAACGCTTGTAAGGATGATGCAGAACAATTACGTGTTGGTGCTGCAGTAGGCGTTGGTGAAGGCACAGGTGATCGTATTAATGCCTTGGTTGAAGCTGGTGTTGATGTAATTGTTATTGATACAGCACATGGTCACTCACAAGGTGTACTTGATCGCGTTAAAA
>CAZOAA010000008.1:0-50774 GCA_964577715.1 uncultured Candidatus Thioglobus sp.
AATGCGAATTAACACTGGTGCGTTGCCCTAACTTAAACTCAAACTGATCAAGTGGTGTGACTACACTGGCCCAGTCATCGCCTTGACTTGACTGATCGACAATCTTTAACCCTTCTTGAGTTAAAGACTTAATGGTTTTTACAATATTTTCTGGTTGGAAGTTTGGTATGAGACTCATGTTTTTAGATATATCCTTCTGTCTTTTTTGGTAATTTTTAGCCTTTAATGAAAAATCACAGATGTTCAAGTTCATTCATGCGCTCATGCAATAAACGAACAATAAAAATATCTTTCTTACGCACCTTGTAATACACAACATGACTCTGATAAGGGAATTTGCGATACTTGGAGCGCAAACTATCAGCTGATACACCAATTGATGGCTCTGATGCCAACAAGCTAAAGCAATTGTTTAGCCCTCTTTGATATTTATCCGTTACATCAAAACCAAAATTTAAATAAGAACTTTGGATTAATTTTTTAACATCACGCTCAGCTTGTTTAGAAAGCGTATATTTCACGCGTTATCTTGCTGTACTTCTTTCCAAATATCACTCACTGATAAAGTTGATTCACCACTGTTCTCACCCACTATCAAAGCTTCAACAATAGCATGTCGATGATCTTGATCTCTTCTAATAAGGTCACGCATATAATCACTTACATTGCCATAACGACCTGATTGAGCCTGACTCTCAGCCCATTCCTTCATTGTATCTGGAAGGGAAACATTCATCGTTGCCATAACTTAGCCGCCTTTGATATTTGTTAAATTGGCTTTATTATAACAATAATGACAAAGATTGTCATTATTAATTTGTTACTCTAATGTTCAACCCAGATCTTCTTGCGTTAAGGATTTAATGGTATTTACAATATTTTTTGGTTGGAAGTTTGGTTGCATATTAAAGGGTTTTATAATGGTGGTGGAGAGAGAGGGTCTATTCGCTACGCTCACCCTATGGGCCGTCATCACAAGTGATAACGTTGTTACGCTTACGCTTCACCCAAACCCTCTACTCGGGTTCTTATCTGTTTCTACATCCATTACTTTAATACCCGCTTCGCAGGCATTAAAGTAATGGTGGAAGGAGAGGGATTCGAACCCTCGGCACCTTACGGTACACCCGCTTTCCAAGCGAGCAAATTAAACCACTCTGACATCCTTCCAAATAAGGAGGTTATTTTACGTCAATATCAGCTTAAAACCGCCTATTTAAAGAATTTGCTAAATTTTGTAGGTGTTGATACTTTTTGGTTAAAAAGTACTGAAAAATCGGCTATTTTTGCCTTAAAACGGCCTCTCTTGTCCTTGTTTTATGTAGATTTAAAGAAAAACCAATGTCATTTTGATTATTTCTGAAATTTTATAAAAATAATCAAATGTGTGTCTTTTTAATTATTTCAAGGTCTAGTTATTACCTCCAATCTTCTACTATCTCTTGGGTCCATCCTTCTAAAAGGCTTCTCCATTCAGTCCAACTTTTTGCCTCCTTAGTTCTAGGCATTATTTCATTATCTAGATCGCTTATAACTTGCCCTTCACTCCAACCGTAATCCTGTAGAGCTTTAATATAATTATTCAATATAATTGACCCTATCTTTGCATCAAAATAATTAAATCGATTTCTACCTATCCCTTTTATATAGGACACTTTTTGCTGAATAGGTGGCCTGTTTAAATTATATAAAATCCCGCCAATTTTAATAATAAAATCCTCAACGCTATCTTTCGTGAATTCACCCTCCTCATCATATCTTAAATATTTGTCGGATGATAATTCAATAGCCTTTAGCAAATCAACTAAATCATGTTTTTTTAATAGTTTTGCAATTATCTTAACACCATTTTCATTCAATGTATGTGGCTCAATTTTCTCATGAATATGGTTTACGAGTCTGTTAGTATTCTCATCATCTATGTTATTAAGACCTATACTCCACTCATACATCAATTCGCGTTGTTCTCTACGATTCTGTAACTCATCAAGCTGTTTCTTTTGTTTAGATATTACCGCATCATCATCTAATTTTATGGCACTCTTACCTCTATTGCAGTCCATACAACTTGTAACTAAATTTAATATATTATTATCTCCACCTTTTGCGATTGGATTTATATGATCAATTTCTAAACTGACTAATGGCGCCGCCATTCCGCAATATTGGCACGTAAAACTATCTCGCTTAAAAACTTCAAATCGAGTTTTCTTTCCTATTGATTTTCTTTTAGCCATCTACGCACTCTCGCATTCTTCAATTTGCCCATAATCTGCATTGGGAAATTCTAATCCTTTAACTGTTTCAATAGAGTTATCTGAAATACCTTGGAGTGAGCCATACATACTTACTGTACTCATCATAATTTTTTCAAGATGCTTCTCTCGCTTACTCCACATTCTATTCATCGCTCTTTTTTCTGAGTCAATCTCTAATTTCATGTCTGTAAAACCTTCAACAATTGCTTCCATATCCATCTTAAACTCACTGCTAGTTAAATATCTATATAAATGACTTGCTATATCTTTTCTGTTTTCTCCAATATTTCTAACCTTATGTATCTCAATCAATTGCTTTCTAAGAATGCAAGATATTGTTTTAAACTCATTAAGTGAGCATATCCAAATACCCTTTACGAAACCAGCTCGTTCCATATCTTTCGGCATGGTCTGTGTTGCAAGAACACCTATGTCTACGTTCTTAGCGCGCATGTCGACTTTTAATTTTTCAATCCAAGCCGGGCTAAATTCTTTAGTCCTTTTACTTTCATAATAAATAGTACCGCAACTTTGATTGTTGTTTGTTTTCACATACTGCAGACAGTCAGCACCTAACGCACCTTGTTTTATAGGCTCAACTACGTCTATAGGGAAAGTGTATTTCAAAAAATCCTCGATACTTTTTTCTTGAGCCTCACCCTGAATTTGCATTGAGCCTTGATTGACTTGTCGGTTTGCGTCTTTAAGGCTTTTTTGCATTTGCTTCATCTTCTCTTCATGCTCAAGTTGTATAAGCTCTTTCTCTTCATTAGCTTTTTTAATAGCCTCATTACGGGCCTCAATGACTTTCACATCTGTATCCGATTTATGAATAGACTCAAGGGTTTTCATGCGTGATTCTAATTTCATATTTGCAACTTTTAATTTGTTATTTTCAGCATCTTTATTAGCTGCCTCTTGCATTTCTGATCTAAATGCATCATCCATTTCTTTCTTAATAGACCGCCTAAATGCTAATTCCTTTTCTCGAACCTTTGATTTAATAATTGCATCTTGGTCTTGCCTTGCTTTTACTGCTTGATCTTTTAATGCTTTAGCTTCATCTTTAAGATACTGACTCTTAATTAAAGCTTTTTCCTCCCAAGCTGCAGTAAGTTCTTTCACCTTATAGTCAATTATTTCTTTTTGCCTCTTTTTATTAGCTTCTAAAATCTTCTCTCTTTCTTCATATTGAGAGGATATTTTTTTAGATAAAGCCTTATCTACATCGATTTCGTGTCCACAGTGTTCACAATTAATTGTATGTGCCATATTTTCTCCTTTCTTATTTTATATTTAATAAACAGAATTTAAATCAAACCTACTAATCTATAAAGACTTAATCTGCAACAAGGTAATTCTAAGAACTTCCTCTATACCCAACAATAGGAATTTTTTCTTCTGTTTCTTTTTTGTCTTTCTTGGTACTAAAAGTACGATATTTATGCTACTTTCTATCTTGTGTAATTTATCCATTACTTATCTATCTTCTCCAATAATTCTGTCTTAATTTTGGAGAGTTGCTTATAGATTTCTTGTTCCGCTTTTGACCACTGAGAAACATCAACAGCAACACCGTCTTCCTTTAAACTTCCAGATTTGTTAAGATCTTTACCATTACCCACTAAAAGCCTATTGTCAATTAGAATATCGTCCAATTTTGACTCTGACAAGCCAAGCATCTCTGTTCTGTTAATAAAAACTAAAGACCTATGAAAAATATAACTCCTTTGAGAAATTGCCTCTATTTCATAATATAAATCATAAGGATTAACATATTTAGTTGCCATATCAGGATCTTGATCTTTTATTACTTGAATAAAAGCAACTTGCCATAAGTAATTATTGCGAAAATTCTTTATACCCTTATTATTCAAAGGTATGATTTCTTTAAACCACACTATTAACTCTTGAAATCTACGAATCCATTGTTTGAAAAGATCTAAATAAAATTCATTTTTAATAAAATTATCAAAATCACTATCAAAATTAAAGCCTAAATGGTTTATCATCAAAACAAAATCTACAGGTGATATTGCATCTTCTAACTCTTGAGAATATTCTGCACAAAAATTAAACCATTTTTCTTCGTTTTTCTTATTAGAGATTATTATTCTCCAGCTCACAGTTTTCCTTAGTTGAAAAGTGCGTTTTTTAACAAATTCTTCTATATCCCAATCTAGTCCTGCAATTTTCACTAACTCTATCATTTGCTCTGGTGGAAAATAATTTTTATAAGACTTCCATCTTGAGACGCTACTCTGCGTTACAGTTCCTTTCGATTTCTCATTCAAAAGTTCGGCTAATTTAAACTGAGTTAAGTCTTTTTTTATTTGCACATAACTTACTAATTCAGTGTTGTATGTATTATTTTCGTCATATTTTGGTGATATACTGTCAATAAACATATTCACTCCTTATTAAATTTAAGTGTATTATATGCATTTTATTATGCATATGTCAACTAATTATTTTACATAATTTAAAATTATCTTTTTTAAAATTACATAATATGCATAATTTTAAGTATATTCACTCCAGTCTAGAGGCGTGGTTATGCTTATATAGGCAATTGATGTTGCACCTATAAATACTATATTTAAGTGCTATAGATAAAATAGAATTGGAATAGGTTTAACTTGCAAGTTAAAATCATAACCTACATAATTTTTTATTTTTTATTAAAAATCTGAGTAATTAACCTGTTTTTTTTACCACCATTCCCTTTGTAAAACTTACCAATAAGAACTAATCAAAATGAGTGACTGTATTTTCGGTGTTTGAGCAAAGCAAGTTTAGAAAATACAACGAATGAGATTTAGTGTGAATTGGTAGTTTTATAGGGGATGTTATCTTTTGGATACTTTTCTAAACAAGTAGAAAAGCATCAAGACCTAAGCGAGAAAATCTTTGATTTTCGAGAAAGGGTTTCAGCAGTTAAAAAGACTTAAAGCTTTAACTAATCCTCATTCCAACTGTAGCGCCCGAATCCGGCGACAAGATGTGTAGTGATTTACCATCACCTGCAGCAAGCACCATGCCTTCAGAAATGCCAAATTTCATCTTTCTTGGTGCAAGATTAGCCACCATTACAGTTAAGCGCCCTTCAAGATCTTCTGGTGAATAATGTGCTTTAATGCCGGCAAAGACATTGCGCGTATTCTCTTCGCCAATATCAAGTGTGAGTTGCAAGAGTTTATCGGCGCCTTCTACGTGTTGTGCTTTTACTATCTTGGCAATGCGTAAGTCGATTTTTGTAAAATCATCAATGCTAATCATATTGTCATCCTCTTCGTCTTGTTCGGTTGTTTTGGCTTCTGTTATATTTTGTTTTGAAGCTTCAATCACTGTCTCGATCTGCTCATCTTCAATGCGTGACATAAGTGGTTTGAATTTGTTAATTTGATGCTTAGTCAGTGGATGCTTAATATCGTTCCAATGTAGCTCATCAATATTCAAAAATTCTTCAGCTTGCTCGGCCATTACTGGTAGTACTGGCTTTAAGTAAGTCATTAATACTCTGAACAGATTAATCGCGAGTGAAGTGACATCGTGCACTTTGGCTTCGCTACCCTCTTCTTTGACCAATTGCCAAGGCTTATTCTCATCAATGTACTGATTAGCCTTGTCGGCGAGTTTCATAATCTCACGCATGGCTTGGTTGTAATTACGCGCTTCATAGAGTGCAGCGATATCATCACCTTTAGCAACGAACTCGTTATACAAATCGCCTTCAATGGCGTAGGCGGATAAGGTTTTGTCAAATTTCTTAACAATAAAGCCTGCACTGCGAGAGGCAATATTAACAACCTTACCAACTAAATCAGAATTAACACGCTGTTTGAAATCCTCTAAATTAAGGTCAATATCGTCAATCTTAGCTGAGAGCTTATAAGCGTAATAATAACGTAAGCATTCAGGATTTAGACTCTCTAAATACGTTCTAGCTTGGATGAATGTGCCACGGGATTTACTCATTTTTTGGCCATTAACCGTTAAAAAACCATGCGCAAAAATCGCATTAGGTGTGCGGTAATCAGCGCCCATTAGCATCGCTGGCCAAAATAGCGCATGGAAATACACAATGTCTTTACCAATGAAATGATACAACTCAGTCTTAGAGTCTTTATTAAAGTACTCGTCAAAGTCAATACCTTGCTCAGTGCATAACTTTTTAAAGCTGGCCATGTAGCCAATTGGCGCATCTAGCCACACATAAAAGTATTTACCTTCAACGCCTGGAATTTGGAAACCAAAATACGGTGCATCACGTGAGATATCCCACTGCTGTAAACCCTGTTCAAACCATTCAGATAATTTATTACTAATTTCGTCTTGTAGATGCCCAGCCTTAGTCCAGGCTTTAAGTTGAGCCTCAAACTGTGGCAAATCAAAAAAGTAATGCTCAGAATCTTTGGTGATTGGCTTTGCGCCTGAAACAGCTGATACGGCATTTTTTAGCTCGGTTGGTGAGTAAGTTGCACCACAGGCTTCACAGTTGTCGCCATATTGATCAGTTGCACCACATTTTGGACAATCGCCCTTAATAAAGCGATCTGGTAAAAACATCTGTTTTTCAGGGTCAAACGCCTGAGAAATCGTACGCGTTTTAATATAACCACCATCATTGAGCTTATTGTAAATATCGGCAGAAATAGCTTTATTTTCATCACTATGGGTTGAGTGATACTGGCTAAAGCCAATGGCAAAATCTTTAAAATCTGCTTGATGGCGCTCACTCACACCAGCAATTAGCTCTTCTGGCGATATACCAAGCTCGTTGGCTTTAAGCATAATTGGTGTGCCATGTGCATCGTCTGCACATACATAATAACACTCATTGCCCATCATCTTTTGAAAACGAGCCCAAATATCAGTTTGAATATACTCTAGTAAATGACCCAAATGTATCTCGCCATTAGCATAAGGTAGTGCTGATGTTACAAGGATTTTGCGTTGTGTCATAAAAATAGGCTTGTTAATATTAAGGTCTGCTTATATCGTTATACGATAAAATAGCATCATTTTACTTAATTGGATGTATAAGAAATGGCAGATTTAACTCAAGATCAAATTGAAAAAATTCTTGAAAGTGTTGTTGATATCAATACCGAACAAGATATTGTTTCTTCAAATACCATAGATAGTATTGATATTGATGGTGATAAAGTTGTTATTAACATTACACTCAATTACCCTGCTAAAAGTTACCATCAAACACTAACTGATGCCATTAAAAGCACTCTATCTAACGCTAATATTAACAATGTAGAAGTTAATATTGAAACCAAAATTGTTGCCTACACAACGCAAAAAGGGGTTGATACACTACCTGAAGTTAAAAATATCATTGCCGTTGCCTCTGGTAAGGGTGGCGTTGGTAAATCAACCACTGCGGTCAACCTAGCACTGGCGCTACAAGCGGAAGGCGCTAAAGTCGCTATTTTAGATGCTGATATTTATGGTCCATCTCAGCCAAGAATGCTGGGTGTTTCAAAGCTTAAGCCAGAACAAACTGGCGAAGGTAAATTGCTACCTATCTTAGGTCATGGTATGCAAAGTATGTCAATCGGTTATTTAGTAGAAGAAGAAAATCCAATGATTTGGCGTGGCCCTATGGTAACGCAAGCTTTAGAGCAAATGCTGCGCGATACTTTGTGGCGCGGTGTTGACTATATGGTTATTGACCTACCGCCAGGTACAGGCGATACCCAGCTAACATTATCTCAAAAGATTCCGGTCAGTGGATCGGTAATCGTAACCACACCCCAAGACATTGCACTAATTGATGCTAAGAAAGGGCTTAAGATGTTTGAAAAAGTCAATATCCCTATCTTGGGCATTGTTGAAAATATGTCGCTTCATATCTGCTCAAATTGTGGCCATGAAGAAGCTATCTTTGGTGTTGGTGGCGGTGAAGCAATGGCTAAAGATGCAGGTGCTAATTTCTTAGGTGCCTTACCATTAGAAATGGAAATTCGAACTGATGTTGATGAAGGCACACCAACAGTTGCTAAAGACCCTGAAGGAAGAACAGCTGAAATTTATAAAGAAATTTCTAGAAAAATATCTGCTAAATTATCTCAGCAAGATAAAGCAATTGGTGCATTCCCAAGTATTACTATTGAATAAAATATTTTATCTTTATTAAATTAGAACAAGCTAAACACATTTGAAAAACCGTTAAACTATTGGTTTTTATGCTACTAATTTAATTAAATGGCGGACTATATTGAACAATTTCAAGGTCGTTTCATTGGTATTATGCAATGGGACGACTGTAATGCCCTACTACAAAAGCTAATTGACCAGCCTCATGATTGGTATTTGTATGACACTTTATTAGATGTGCCAGAAACAACCATTAGCGCTGATAAATTTAGTGCTCATATTAACGAAATAAAAACAACACTCACTAATGAGCACCAAGAGAGATATTGCGGTATTGTCTATACAAACGATTTAGATAGCCCTACTTTTGTAAAAATTTTCCACCCTAATAATTTAGGGAAGTCTTGCGGTAGCAGTGAACACCCTCCCATACCACAGTGGTTATTGTCTAAAACTCAACCAGTAGATATCGTTGAAAAATTCGGCCCGCCGCCAGAAGAGCAGGGATTTGTTTCTAAGTTTTTAAAACTTTAAAAATTCAATAAAAACCAATATTTTTCAGTTTTTAGACTAAGAGTTTTCTTTTTTTGTTAGACGCGTTAAGCAAGTATTTTTATTATTCTGCAAGGCGGATTTGAAAAAATATGCAGGGAGTTTATGAGTTATAAATGACCAAATATTTTTTTGAATCTAACACAGCAGAATATAAAAAGACGCCGCTTAATGGTTTTCGGAGACTTGGTTAATTGTATACTTCGGAATCTCTATCACTAAATCGGTGTCGCTGACAATCGCCTGACAAGATAGGCGAGAATCTGGATCTAGGCCCCAAGCTTTATCTAGCAAATCATCCTCAGTTTCATCAGATTCTTCAATATCATCAAAACCCTCTCGAATATAGACATGGCAAGTAGTACAAGCATTTGACATCTCGCAAGCGTGCTCAATCTCCACACCATTCTCAAGTAGTGCATTACAAACACTCACGCCCTTTTCAACTTCAATAACTATTCCTTCTGGGCACAATTCTTCATGAGGCAATACAATAATCTGTGGCATATTTACTCTTCAAACTCCTCTAAATTATGACCTTGCATTGCCTTAGCGATTGAGGTATTCATTCGCATTTCAACAAACTTGCTACTTACGGCTTCAAGATTGTCAATTTTACCTTTAATGGTTTTTTCGTTGTCATCTCTGGAAACAGATTTTAATTGCGCTCTAGCATTAAGAATATCCTTAAGCATTTTTTCATCTAGCATGGACTGGTCTTTTGCTAATGCAGAATCAATCGCCTCTAGTGTTCTATCAGCCTCTACTTGCATTTCATACAGTTGTCTAGCTTCAATGTCTGCTTTGGCAAATAAAATAGAGTCTTTTAACATTTTTTCCATTTCAGCATCTGTTAAGCCATAGGAAGGTTTAATGGTTACATCGGCTTTAACCCCAGAAGTCTCTTCTGTTGCGTTTACAGATAACAGCCCATCAGCATCCACTTGGAACTCAACACGAATACGTGCATTACCAGCCACCATTGGTGGAATGCCTCTTAATTCAAATTTTCCTAATGAGCGACAATCTGAAACCAATTCGCGCTCACCTTGTAAAACATGAATGCTCATTGCAGTTTGTCCATCTTTAAACGTGGTAAATTCTTGAGCACGTGTAATAGGAATAGAAGTATTTCTATGGATTACTTTTTCAACCAGGCCGCCCATGGTTTCTAAGCCCAGAGAAAGTGGCAATACATCTAATAACAACATATTATCTTTCGATTTATTGCCCGCTAAAATATTGGCCTGGATAGCTGCCCCTTTAGCCACTACTTCATCAGGATTGATTGAACATAAAACATCTTTATTAAACAACTCACTCACCATTTTTCTAACCAAAGGCATACGGGTCGAGCCTCCCACCATAATAATATCTTTAATGTCGCCAGTATCAAGCTGTGCATCTCTGATTGCGCGTTTGGTTAATAATAATGTTCGTTTAACTAGATCTGTTGCTAAAGATTCAAACTTTTCTTTAGTAATTCGATATGGTGTTTCAATGCAATCAAATTCAGCATAATCATTATTACTTAAAGTTTCCTTAGCAGAGCGTGCAAATTGTTTAATTTTTTGCTTTTGTGTTGGTGTTAAATCTCCTAGATTTAATGTCGTTATACAATCATCAATAATAAGTTGATCGAAATCATCCCCACCTAAAGAGGAATCTCCACCAGTAGACAGCACCTTAAATACACCCTTTTGAAAGCTTAGAATAGAGATATCAAAAGTACCCCCACCTAAATCATAAACCGCATGGACACCTTCCTCACCTGACTCCAGGCCATAGGCAACAGCAGCTGCAGTGGGCTCATTGAGCAAGCGCAATGTGTTGATTCCTGCCAAAGTAGCTGCATCTTTAGTGGCTTGGCGCTGTGCATCATTAAAATATGCAGGCACAGTAATTACAGCACCAACTAAATCGCCACCTAATGAATCTTCAGAACGCTTTCTAAGTGAAGATAAAATACTAGAGGATATTTCAACAGCACTTAAATCACCCATTACTGTATGAAATAAAACATTGTTACCATTCTCAACCAATTGATAAGGGCAATTTTTAAATGCTTTAACCTCTTTATATCCAAGCCCCATAAAACGCTTTACCGAAATTATAGTGTTAGTTGGATCTGTTTTTGCATAAGGACAAGCATCACAACCTACAGTTAGCTTATTATCCTTGCCACAGTGAACGACTGAAGGAAGAATAGCCTCATCGTTTTCATCAGTCAAAATCGTGCTTTCACCGCTCATTACTGAGGCAACTAACGAATTAGTTGTTCCTAGATCGATACCAACAGCTAATTTGTGTTGATGAGGCGCACTAGATTGACCGGGTTCTGTTATTTGTAATAATGCCATTGTTTTTCTGTCTAAAGAAAACTATATTTTACAGCCACTCATCTATTAGTTGATTAGCCTGGGTGCTCAATTGATTATAAAATTTTAACTCTCTAACTAAATTTTTAATTTTTTCAAAATCATTAACATTAAATAATTGTTGGATTTCTTTAATGTTTTGTTTTAGTTTTTGATCAACATCTTCAATAAACTCATCTAATGATAATTCATCTTTGTTGGACTCAATTGATTCTAACCTCTCCCTTAGGGCAATTTGACCCATCAAAAAATCCATATCCATTTGTGTGTCTTTTTCGTCAAAAGCATTAATACCTTGTAGTTCCAATAGGTAAGTAGCACGTGATAATGGTGACTTAAGCGTATCAAATGCTGTGTTAATTAAAGCTGTATTTTGCAGAGCAAGGTTTTTATCTTTATCGCTATGTGTGGCAAACTTATCAGGATGGTATTGGGCAATTTGTGATTGGTAAGCCTGTTCTAGGTTTGTTAAATCTATTGCAAAATCAACCTCTAGAGAAAATAACTCGAAGTAATTTTGCATAACGTGAAGCGACTAAACCGTAAAGGATTCGCCACAGCCACATTCGGCTTTGGCATTTGGATTATTAAATTCGAAACCTTCGTTTAGACCTTCTTTGACGAAATCAACTTCTGTGCCATCTAAATAAATTAAACTCTTAGCATCAATAATTACTTTAACACCGTTGTCTTCAAAAATTGTATCGTCTTCATTGGCGTTATCAACAAATTCCATGTTGTAACCTAAGCCAGAACAGCCTGTTGTTTGTACTGATAAACGAATACCAATACCCGAACCTCGATTAGCTAAAAAGCCAATAACACGCTCAGAAGCTTTGTCTGTTACGGTGATTGCCATGTTTTTTATTCAGCTTTACTTTTAATATCGCTAATCGCTGCTTTAATTGCATCTTCAGCTAATACCGAACAATGTACTTTAACAGGTGGCAGAGCAAGCTCTTCTGCAATATCTGAATTTTTAATTGATGCTGCTTCATCCAATGTTTTACCTTTGACCCACTCGGTTAATAATGAACTGGATGCTATTGCTGAACCGCAACCATAAGTTTTAAATTTAGCATCTTCAATAACACCTTTATCGTCCACCTGAATTTGCAAGCGCATTACATCGCCACATGCAGGTGCACCTACCATGCCAGTACCGACATTTTTTGCATCTTTATCTAAAACACCAACGTTACGTGGATTTTCATAATGATCTAGTACTTTTTCACCATATGCCATTTTGCATTCTCCTAAATATCTCTTTGTTATTATTCTAACCCTTTAAAGATTAAATAGTCCTTATATTTTAGGCAGTATTTAGTGTGCCGCCCATTCAACAGTGCTTAAATCAATGCCTTCTTTAAACATATCCCACAATGGTGATAAATCGCGCAGTTTTTCAACTTTTTCACGCACCAAAGTAATAGCCTTATCAATATCCTCTTCTGTTGTATAACGGCCAATACTAAAACGAATAGAGCTATGCGCTAATTCATCGTTCAAGCCTAATGCTCTCAAAACATAAGAAGGCTCAAGACTTGCCGAAGTACATGCAGAACCACTAGATACAGCAACGTCATTAATAGCCATCATGAGTGATTCGCCTTCAACATAATTAAAACTGATATTTAAATTACCTGGAATGCGTTGCTCTAAGTCGCCGTTAATAACTACCTCTTCCATATCGTCAAAACCTGCTAACAAACGATCACGCAAGGCTTTAATTTTTTTGTTTTCTTCGCTCATTTCAGCTTGAGCAATTGCAAATGCCTCTCCCATACCAACAATTTGATGTGTTGCTAATGTACCTGAACGCATACCACGCTCATGACCACCGCCATGCATTTGTGCCTCAATTCGTACACGTGGCTTACGACGCACATATAAAGCACCCATACCTTTAGGGCCATAAATCTTATGAGCAGAAAAACTCATTAAATCAACAGGTAGTTTGGATAAATCTATTTCTACCTTTCCAGCAGATTGTGCAGCGTCAACATGAAAAAATATTTTATGCTCTCTACAAACATTACCAATTGCTTCAATATCTTGAATAACACCAATTTCATTATTAACGTGCATAATTGAAACTAAAATTGTATCTTCACGAATGGTATCTTTTAATACATTGATATCTAACAAGCCATTTGGCATTGGGTCTAGATAAGTCACCTCATAACCTTCACGCTCTAACTGACGACAAGTATCAAGTACAGCTTTATGTTCTGTTTTTAAGGTAATGACATGATTTCCTTTTTTCTTGTAAAAATGAGCAATACCCTTAATGGCTAGGTTATCTGATTCGGTTGCACCTGAGGTCCATACAATTTCTCGAGGGTCTGCATGAACTAAATCAGCAACTTGTTTTCTAGCCTTTTTAACAGCTGCATCTGCTTGCCAGCCATAATAATGAGAATTAGATGCAGGATTGCCAAAATCTCCATCCATGGTTAAAAATTGCATCATTTTTTCAGCAACGCGCTTATCAACGGGTGTTGTTGCTGAATAATCCATATAAGTCGGAGTTGACATAATTTTCTATATTCCTTTATTTAACATTAAGATTGTGATCATCAATAACCATTTGCAGGGTTTTACCGCTTAAAAATTTCCTTAGCTGATCACTTACCTCGCACCATAATTGATGTGAAATACACTCTTTACCATTATGACAACCACCTTGCCCTTTACAACGACGAAGATCAATGTTTTCATCGACTGCTTCAATAATTTGTGTCAAACTAATATCTTGTGCAGCTGTATTAAGCAAGTATCCGCCACCTGGACCACGCACACTTTTAACCAATAAAGCTTTTCTTAACTTTGCAAATAATTGCTCTAAATAAGACAAAGAAATATTTTGCCTTTGTGAAATAATATCCAGTGTAATTGGTCTGCCCGTATCGTTAGAAGCTAAATCTAGCATTGCTGTTACGGCATATCTTCCTTTTGTTGTTAATTGCATATTAACCTCAATTTTTTAACAGAGTGTCATTATACGCTTAACCAAGTTTTTTAGTCAAGTAAAAAACCTTACTTTTTCTCAGCTATTTGCTTTCAATTTCTAAATCATCAACCTTGCAATTTTTAACTTGATCCTTAATATCAAGCTCTTTAGAAACCTTGTGTAATTGCTTGTCAACATCATGTAAATGTGCCAAAATTGAGTTAATAGCCTTAACACTAGGATCATCTGTATCGGTGCCAACTGCATAAGAATCGAAATGATCTGATTGCACTTTAGTATCTTTTAACACACGAGCAGGTATGCCAACCACAGTTTGGCTATTATCAACAGACTTTACCACCACCGAATTAGAGCCTACCCTAACATTATCACCAAGCGTAATTGGGCCAAGAATCTTAGCACCAGCACCAATCACTACGTTGTTGCCCAATGTTGGATGACGCTTGCCTTTTTTCCAAGTCGTGCCACCCAAAGTAACACCGTGATAAAGTGTGCAATCATCGCCAATCTCAGCGGTTTCACCAATCACGACACCCATGCCATGATCAATGAAAAAACGGCGGCCAATCTTTGCTGCAGGATGAATTTCAATACCTGTTAACCATCTAGCCAACATAGAAATAAATCTGGCCAACCACTTAAGCTTAACAAGCCATAACCAATGCGTCAGACGATAAAACAACATCGCCTGTACACCGGAGTAAGTTGTTATTATTTCAAAAGTGTTCCTTGCCGCGGGATCGCGATCAAACACACTTTGAATGTCTTCAATAAATTTCATGCGAGGGATTATATCATAGCGCGCTTATAAACTTAATAAGGCGTCTTTAATCAATAATCGATCACTGATTTAAAGCGCTTATAATTCCACAAATATTGCTCAGGTTTTGTTCTGACTAACTCCTCAATGGCTTGATTCATTAATGTTACGTCAGAAAGTAGATCTTGAGTATCTGAGAGTATATCAACAGGTTTAAGATTTAACTCATACCCCCTGCCCTTATCTAGGCGTGTCGCCCAAGTCATAATAACTTTAGCATTGTTTCTTCTTGCTAGTTTGGCCAATAATGTCATAGTATGCGTATCATGGCCAAAAAAAGGTGCGTTTATACTACCCTTATCGCCAGGGTCTTGATCAGGCAATATGCCAATTAAATCACCTTTAGATAAAGCTCTTTGTAATTTAATAACGCCTTTCTTATCTGCCGCTGCCATCGATAAATCCCCTTGCTGCCTTTTAGATATCAAGCACGCTTCTTGCTTTTTACTTCTTAATGGTTTGTATAAAAAAACAACAGGCGTTGTTAGTGAAAGCACCCTACCTGTTATCTCCCAACAGCCAAAATGAGGTACCAATAAAATAATCGGCCTGTCACTCTTTAAATGCTCCATGCCCATTGTTTTAGCAATATAAGTAGCATTAGTTTTAAAATTATTAAACCAAATAAATCCTGACTCAATAAGTCCTTTACCAGTTTCTATTAATGATTTTTTAACTAAATATTGTTGCTGTTGTTGGGTTAATTCAGGGAAACAAAGCACAATATTCTTACCAACTACACATTTAGATTTTGTATTAAAAAAGTACAAAAATCGGCCTAATAAACCGCCAATGAAGTGATTAACTCTAAGTGGCAAGATCGACAAAAAAGTAAGAATAAATTTAATCATTAACTTCGTCCAGCATTGGTTTCATTGCACTGAGTAAATTTTTATACAAACTAGGAGTTCGCTTTTCTTCTGTCAATAACCAGTTTTTAAAATGTTCACGCTCAGTTGGCATGCTAAAACATGCCGGACAAGAATCAGTAATCACAGGTAAGTTTGCACTTTGTGCAAAATCAGCCAATTGCCTTTCACGCACATAAACCAAAGGTCTAATAATACGTAAATCTTTTGCATCATTAATATAATGGGCTTTCATAGTTTGAATCTTACCATTATGACACATCGACATCATTAAACTCTCGCTCAAATCATCTAAATGTTGGCCAAGTGCTAAAACGTTATAATCTTCACGTCGTGCAACCTGGTACATCAATCCTCGCTTAATACGTGCACAAAATGAACAATATGAATCACCGTGCATTTTTTCTTTTGCTTGCTCCATAATTGGAAACTCTTCAAAAAAATAAGGTGTATCAAATTTTATAAAAAAATCTTCTAGTGCTTGAGGGTTAAAACCTTCAACTTGAGGATCAATTGTTACCACACCAAGATCAAACTTAATAGGTGCGTGACGCTTAAAATGACGCAAAATATGAAATAAACTCAAAGAGTCCTTGCCGCCTGAAACCGCCAATAAAACCTTATCGCCTTCTTTGATCATGCCAAAATCACTCATCGCACGGCCAACTGGCTTAAGCAGGAGTTTTGGCAAAACAACTCTTGGAATCATCGTATTCTTGGTATTATTTATACAGCTTTAAAAAACCATTGTTGTTGTCTTTTTTGGGTTTTTAAGTCTAAATTATCCTTAACAAAAAGTGCGCAAAAAGTATTTTTAGGTTTTGTAATTTTAATAATAATTTGCATTGGCAGCTCATCTCTCAAAATCCCAAGTTCGATTGTACTATCTACGCTTTGCTTATTTATTGCTTTGGTTAGCTCTTTATACTGAATTTTAACATTATCAATTGTGGTAATTTTATCGCCAACATATAAACCTGATTTTTGCGCACAAGTGTCGTCTAACACATGGGTAACGCAGGCAAACCCACTGTTGTCTTTGATGCTAATACCAAAGCCAGATAATTCATCTTTTTTATTACTGAAGCTACAATCTATACCAACATAATTAAAAGCCTCTAACAAAGGCAAATCTTTAACATCATAAAGATAATCATTAAAAAAATCAGAAAAATCGCTTTCAGTTAATTTATTGACTATATCCTGAACCGTATTATCTTCAAGGCCACTGGATTGATAATTTTTCCAAATGTACTTAAGTACATCATCAAGACAGTATTTGTCATCACTACACTTTCGAATTTCAATATCGAGCACGAAGGCTAATAAAGCGCCTTTAGTATAATAACTAACAATTGCATTAGGTGCGTTTTCATCTTGCTGATAAAACTTAGTCCATGCATCAAAACTAGACTGTGCTAATGACTGCTTAAATCTACCGCTTGTTTTCTGTAACTTAGTAATACTTTGTGCAAAAAGCGTTAAATACTGCTCTATTGACAATATATTTGCACGCAATAATGATAGCTCATCATAATAAGAAGTGAAGCCTTCAAAAATCCATAACTGCTCTGTGTAGTTCTCTCTATTGAGCTCAAGCTGATGAAAACCAGCTGGTTTGATTACCTTAATCCACCAAGCATGAAAATACTCATGTGAACAAAGCGCTAAAAAACGTATGTATTTTTTTCCTATCTCAGAATTTCCTTGAATAGGCAGGTCATCTCTTGAGCAAATTAAACTTGTTGAACTTTGATGCTCTAGTCCGCCATAGCCTTTAGTTCTAACCAAGGTTAAAAATAAATACTCATCAAATGGAACATCTTTATCAAAAAAGTCTATATGGTGCTCACATATACTAATTAAATCAGCTCTTAGCCTAGCGATATCAGTTGAATGCTCTCCAGTAATTGTCATTGCATGATTAACGCTATTAGCCTTGAATTCAAAACGCGTAAAATCTGCCATTTCAACAGGATGATCAATCAAATCTTGATAGTTTTTTGCACTATAAATCTCTCTTTTACTATTTTTTGATTTAAGTGATAATGTAGTTGCACAATCCCAACTACCTTGTATTTCTTGATTAATTGGATAATTAACAACTAGCTCACAAGAGTCATTATCAAAACCCAAAGGTTTTAAAAAAACACTACTGCCATTAAAAAAAGCACGTTCACTACTCAAATAAGCTGATCGAACAGATAAGTCAAATGCATAGACTGTGTATCTAAGCGTTAACTCATCTTCACAAGGGTGTGTGATCCAATGATTTTTATCCAGCTTTTTAATTAAAACATCTTCGCCACAACTATTGGCATTAATGCTGATAATATTTTTAGAAAAATCACGAATCAAATAACTGCCAGGAATCCAGTTTGGTAATGAAAAAACCTGACCTAGAGGGTTAGGAATATCGATTGTTAGTTCAATATTAAACAGATGCGCATGAATATTTTCTGGTGTAATACTGTACTTAAGTGTCATTTGATTAATTGATCGATACTTGCTTTAAACTCAAATACAGATTTTTGATAATTCTGTGCAGTTTGTGCATAGCTGAGCTGTGCATTTTGTTCGTTATTTTGAGCGCTAATCACAAAACTTGCCTCTCCATTACCTTTGGCGTATCGATCTTTTTCTTCTAGCGTTCTAGATTTGGCAATATCAATCTGCAACTTATTAGACGCAAGCATTTTTGCTAATAGCTTAATCTTTTCTTTTAACATGGTTGCTTGAGCATGAAGATTGAGCAATTGTTCTTGTTTTTGCGCCTTAAGTTGGGTTAATTTTATTTGTGTTTTTTCTATGTTAGATTTACTTTTTGTCCCACCAAGAGGATAAGACAAGCCTAAACCAATATTCCAGGCTGGGCTCTGATTATTCAAACTATTTGAATAACTTGTGTTTTCCCCTTCGCTAACCAAACCTAAGTTTAGATCTAGCTTGGCTTGAGATTCATTTTTAAAACTTACTAATTGACGTTGTAGTATTTTTTTATCCAAATCAGCTTCTTTTAACACCCTTGCATTTACTGACAAATATTTTTTTAAATTATTACTCTTATCTTTATATGGCTGAAAAAGGTTAAATTCAGCAACAACCTTATCTAAATCAACATTCAGTACAATAGCTATTTCATGGCGTAATAATGCTAAATCTTGTTGAGCTTGTAATAGTTGTTGTTTTGCACTCTGATGCGCGTCTTCTTGCAATAAAACATCTACCTTATCTACTACAGAGGCGGCAAATTTTCTTTTAACTAATGTCAACTCTTGTTTTGCTAAAGCAAGGCGACGCTCATTAATAACCATTCGTTGCTGAGCATATGCTAAATCAATAAACTTTTTTAATTTTTCAAGTATAAAGCTCTCTGCTTTTTCTACTTTACTTAAACGATCAATTTCAATATTAATACTTGATAAATCAGTTTCTAATCGGTCATTAATACCGCCTTTATTTAATAACAAGGGATAGGTATAGTCCAGAGAAAATTTATTACGAGTAGTATCAATGTCTTTACTCTTCTCTTTCCAAGTATGCTTAAGAGTAATATCACTACCAGAGTCAAATACTTTTTTACTTGCTGAAAGATCAAGCGATGATGTTGCTAAATCATCATAAGTTGTGATGGATGAGATATGCTCAGCATCTTTATCTTCATAGTTAGTATCAATGCCAATAATCCAATCCTCAGGTGCAGTCGTTGCTATTTTTTCTACCTGTTTTATTTGAGAACCTAAATTAAGCTGTTCAAAAAAAGGATGGGTGTTTTGTAAACGCTCAACAAACTCGCTCTCGCTCATTGCATATGCATTAAAACTGGTTGATAAATACAATATGAAGAAGAAAATATTTTTCATTTTGGTATGGCTTTTTTAATTTCACTGATAATTGCGTAAAGCTTTTTACCCGTTGTATCAATAACCACATTGGCCACTTCTTGATACAAAGACTCACGCTTTTCAACCAAGTCACGAATGGTTTTTTCTCTATTAGTGGATTGCTCAAGTAGTGGCCTTGATTTTGAACGAGCTGTACGTTTGACTAACTGCTCAATACTTGAGGATAAATACACCACAAAGCTGTCTTTGAGTAATTCTCTATTCTCTTTTTTAATAACAATACCGCCACCAGTGGCGATAACAATATTAGGGATTTTGCATAAATCCGAGAGCATTTTAGTTTCCCTTTTGCGGAAACCCTCCTCTCCCTCAACATCAAATATATGATCAATAGCAACGCCTGTGCGAGATACTATCTCAAAGTCAGAATCAAAAAAATCGCGTTTTAGTACGCAAGCCAAGCGTCGCCCTACTGAAGTCTTGCCTGAACCCATTGGGCCGACTAAAACAATATTGGCTGAACGCTTGTTCATACTTAGTGATCAGGCTAACTCATAACTTGCACCGCAATACGGGCAAGCTGCTTTGCCTTTTTTGTCAAACTTTAAAAATACTTTAGGGTGCATATTCCATTTTTGCGCTTCTTTAGGTGGACAATGGAAGGGTAAGTCCTCTTGCCCCACTATAGAAAAACTAACATGCTTTTGTTGAAAATCATCTACTGAGTTCATTTGCACACTCCTTTAGCAATCCAGTTTTTATATTGATCATTGCGACCATAAACACAATCAAAATACAAAGTTTGTAATTGTTCGGTAATTGGGCCACGCGTACCAGAGCCTATCACACGATTATCTAATTCACGAATTGGTGTAACCTCTGCTGCTGTACCTGTAAAAAAGGCTTCATCTGCACAATACACTTCATCGCGAGTAATGCGCTTTTCAATAATTTTATAACCTAAATCACTCGCCAATGTAAAGATAGTATCGCGCGTAATGCCTGCTAAAGCTGAGGTTAAATCAGGCGTATAGATGATGTTGTCACGTACAATAAAAATATTTTCACCACTACCTTCAGCTACAAAACCATCTACATCTAAAAGTAATGCCTCATCATAACCATCTGTTAATGCTTCTTGCAACGCCATCATTGAGTTAATATAGTTTCCATTGGCTTTGGCTTTGGTCATCGCAATATTAGCATGATGGCGAGTAAAGCTAGAAGTACGAATACGAATACCGTTGTTCATATTTTCTTCACCTAAATAAGCGCCCCATTCCCATGCAGCAATCATTACATGCACTTTTAAATTATCTGCGCGTAAACCCATACCTTCAGAACCATAAAAACACATTGGTCTCAAATAAGCTGACTCTAGATTGTTTTTTACAACCACATCTCTTTGTGCCTGATTAAGCGTATCTTTATCAAAAGGCATATTCATGCCTAAAATATGCGCTGAATCAAACCAACGATTAGTATGATCTTCAAGTTTAAAAATTGCAGGGCCGTTATCAGTTTTATAAGCACGAACACCTTCAAACGCACCCATGCCATAATGCAACGTGTGTGTTAATACATGAATCTTAGCATCTCGCCATTCGACCCATTCGCCATCCATCCAAATTAATCCATCTCTATCAGCAAATGTAGACATTTTTTATTCCTTATCCAATTCAAACGCAGCGTGTAATGAACGCACTGCTAATTCTAAATATTTTTCATCAATTACAACCGATATTTTAATCTCTGAAGTTGATATCATTTGAATATTAATATTTTCACCATGAAGCACTTCAAACATTTTAGCCGCAATACCTGCATGAGAACGCATACCAATACCCACTAACGATACTTTAACCACCTTATCGTCACTTTGTACTGCCATAGCACCGAGCTCTTTGCACAAATGATCCAAAATATTACTTGCGCCTACAAAATCATTTCTATGCACTGTAAAGGCAAAATTAGTCAAGCCTTCACGCGCTGAAACACTTTGAACAATCATATCAACTTCAATATTAGCAATACTAATTGGCTTTAAAATCCTAGATGCAATTCCCGGCTCATCTGGCACACCAATTAGACTTAACTTTGCCTCATCTTTATTATGCGCAATTCCTGAAATAACTGCTTGTTCCATAATATTTTCCTCACTAGTAATTAACGTACCGACAGGATTATCAACTAAAGATGATAACACCCTTAAAGGCACTTTATATTTAGATGCAAACTCTACAGAGCGAATTTGCAAAACTTTTGAGCCGAGGGATGCCATCTCCAGCATCTCTTCATAGCTTACTGATTTCATTTTTCTAGCATTAGGCTCAATACGTGGATCAGTTGTATAAACGCCATCAACATCAGTATAAATTTGACACTCGTCTGCACTCAAAGCAGCTGCTAATGCAACTGCAGTTGTATCTGAACCGCCACGACCTAAAGTAGTAATATGGCCATCTTCATCCATACCTTGAAAACCTGCCACAACAACAATCTTTCCATCATTTAAGCTGTCTCTAATGCGATGATCATCAATTGATTTAATACGTGCCTTACCATGCTCGCTATCAGTAGTAATGCGTACTTGAGACCCTGTGTAAGATATTGCATCACAACCTAATTGTTGCAAGGCCATTGATAACAAAGAAATAGTCACCTGCTCACCAGTTGTTAAAAGCACATCCATTTCTCTTAAAGATGGCGTATCTTGAACCACTTGAGCAAGTGCAGTCATGCGATTAGTTTCACCGCTCATAGCGGATACGCTAACAACTAACTGATTACCTGCATCTGAAAATGCCTTAATCTTTTTAGCAACGGCCTGAATCCTCTCAACTGAGCCAACTGATGTTCCACCGTACTTTTGAACAATTAATGCCATTATGTACAAATAATTTAATAATGCTCGAATTATACGTTAGCAACTATATTTTCAGCAATAAAAAAGGCTTACCGAAGTAAGCCTTTTAATAATATCTTTATATTTTTATCTATTTATCGCCAAAAACGTACTTTGGTTTGAAGATATAGATTAGTAGTGGAATGATCGTCAGTGCAATCACCACATCAATAATCAACGCCTCAGAGATAAAAACACCAAGTGCCCAAGTATTGGCTAACTGAGTCATTAACAGCGGAATAAAGCTTGCTAATAGTACAAGAATAGAGGCAAATACCGCAGCACCTGTTGTTTCTAATGTGTTTTTAAGAGAATTTACCCACTTACCGCCCGTGGCTTCCATTTCTTCCTTAAGGCGAGATATCATATAAATACCATAGTCAACACCCAGGCCCATGGCAATAGATAACGACACTAATGTTGCAAAGTGAAGATTACCTGACCAATTTTCTACACTTGTGTAATAAGCGCCTAAACCATACTGGCCAAATAACGTCACCAACAATGTCGATGTCAAAATAGCTGCAACCAATGGTGAGCCGAAAATAAGCGCTGCAATAATAAAGATTGCCAATGCTGTTACCAATGGAGATTTAATGTATTCAACCTCTGCCACATCATGTGTAGCCTCTGTTGCACCCAAAAATCCACCAACTGAAACAGTATCAGTACCACTATTCTCAATCTGGATAACTTTACCCGTCTCAGGCATTGTAATTACATCGCCTGATTTATAACCCCAATCTACCAAATTAAAGCCTTTATCATTTTCATGATCTTTGAAGAACTGTTGAATATCCTTAACTGTTTGGTGGGTTTTAACAGGATCCATGGTATTTACAAAGCCCATAATTACACCTTCATTCCAACCTTTATCAACGAATGAATCAAGGTCGCCCTGATTAGTATTAGCCTCTAATAAGCCATTAAATCCAGTGACAACTTCATTAGCATTAGGCACAAATTCTGGATCTTCAGGGTCGCCATACACATCCATATTTTTAGAAATAAACTCTTCATTTGGAATATGAAAATACTTAAGATCTGGCTCTTGTCCTTCTGGCGTCATCATCAACATATTTACAATTTTCATAAACTGAATGTATGAACCAGTAAAACCAATGTTCGGATGGGCTCTCATCCAATCTTCAGTTTTTTCAATGGCCGCTTGTACTTCTGCATTATTAAATGCACCTTGTGGATCATCTTCGTCTTCATCCCAACATTTTGTACCTGGCGCTTGAGAGCCGTCATAGCTACACGCTGGCAACATTGGAAAATACTCAGTTTTACCTTTGATTGGAATATTAACCGAAATTACACCTGGCATTACCTCGCCCAAACGACGAAGATCAATATTGGCATCAGAATCGTACTTAAATGCCGCACGAGAATAGTTAATACCCACTTCTAAACCTGGCATAGGACTCTCATCTGTTGGAGTCAATACTTTAGTTTGCACTGCAGACCAAGCAACTAATGCTACAATCATTCCAATTGGGATAATCTTCATCTTGCCAGTCACTACACTAGTCAATGTATTTGCCATACCTTTTTCAAAGGCAGAAGAATCCATCATCGATGCATCTTCCTTAACATGGCTACCTGGGAACATAGCCATTAAAATTGGCGCAATAGTCGTAGTTGTAATCAAAATTGTCATCATGCCAAACATGCCGAAATAAGCATAGGCTTTATAGAATGAAATATCTACAAACGACAAAGTAAAGAAACCCACCATATCCGTTACAATCGCTAATGTTGCTGGCACAATCGTATGCGCAATTGCCTCTTGAGCCGCCTCCATTGGTGTTTTTCCCTCACCATGTAATTCGTTTTGATAACGTCTAACTACTTGTACAGCGTGCCCTGTACCAATAGCCAATAAAAGCATTGGTGTTAGCACCATCATTGTGGTTAGTTTATAAGCAGTAAAGCCCATCAAACCCAAGGTAATCACAATAGTTGAAACCACGCCAATTAATGGGAATACTGAACCTCTCCAGCCTTTGTTAAGATACCAAAGTGCTGCAACAACAATCAAGAATGAAATTGCAAATAACCACCATTTTTGCACTAAGTCATAAAGCATAAATGCCAAGAAATACGGCTCACCTGCAATACGCACCTCTACTCTATCACCATGCTTAGCCTTAATATCGTTCACTAAATCAATGGTTGAAGATACCCATGGAAGATAATCTTCCTTTACAGTATCTGAATAATCACCGACAATAAAGAATCCTTTAGCTTTACACACTTCATCGTCGTACCAGCCCTCTTGTGCAAATTCACAACGTGTACCATCTTTAGCCTGTTTAAGCATTAGCATTGGCGCTAGCACTGGGTTTGTTTCAATACCTTTTTTAAGGTGTGCAAGTTGTGCGTCAGCTACCTGCTTATCGGCAGTATTAATACCCGCTACCGGAATAAGACGCTCAAACTTCAATCCACCATCTTCTGAAGTACCCATGTATTTAATCTTTTGCGCCGCGATATCCATAAAATTACCGCCACGAGCATGATCAAGTGCCACCATATCGTTATGGCCTTTCTGCACCATGTTTACAAACCATGGTTGGTAAATATCTGTCGAATCTTCCCAAACACCGCCTGCATTTTCACAAATTTCTCGTGTCATTTTTGCAGGGGCTGACTCGTTAATTCTCAAGCCTGTTTTAGGATCATAATTAATAATCTCATCAGCATCACCGTAAGGATCATTACCACCAACACAGTCTTTTAATACAAAACCCACCACCATAATATTGCCAAAACCAAACTTCTGTTCTCCATAGGCGTTAGTGGCCACATAACGGTTAGATTCTGGCAATAAAGTATCTGGATCATTTCGAATATCAAGATCTTGAATAAAGTACGCCATAAACAAAGTAAACATTGCCATAATAGCTAAAAGTACTTTACGATTAGCAACAACGAAGGCTGCGTATTTTGATGCGAAATTATTCATATTTTCCCCTTTGATTAATGAATAGTATTTTTAAAATTTAAAAACAAAAGTTTCTTCTTTTGGTTATAAATCTTTTAACTTCTTTACAACTATATTATTAACTTCTTATTTTTCTTTTAGTAGAAAAAAAGCCTGCATTACTGCAGGCTTTTTTTAGGTTATTTAAACAATCTTAGAAAGAGTATTTAAAGCCAACTTGAATATTAGATGATTTAGCCAATTGACCAAACTGAGTATTTTCATCACCCCAGTACTTATTGTATTCAATAGTTGCTTGAGTATCATCATCAATAGAGAATTCAGTATCTAAACGATTCCAAAGTCCACCATTCTCTTCAAACATCAAAATATTATTCCATCTATGCTCACCCGATGCGCCAAAAGGTTTTGATAGAAATACTGAAATAAACTCTTTATTTTCTTCAGCCTTATTAAGATTATTTGTCATTGACATAGTGGCCATATCAGCAGTATATTTCCAATCAGCAGTATCTTTATTGCCATTATCAACATAATCTAAATTACGATCTTGGATAAACTGAAAAGACACCATCATATTGGTTAATCTTGTAATATCCGCTCCTAATACGTACTTGAAACGATCACCCTTAAGCATCTGCATAGAGCTTGCAAAGAATCCATGGTTCAAATCCACTCCATTAGTTGCCTTTCTAGTGATAACTGGAGTTCTAACATCTTTTTGATACAAAAACTCACCCCTTAATACTATTGGACCAACTATTTTGGTCTCAACTGCAGTATCAAATGACCCGCCTACTTGAGTAACTTTATCTGTTTTTTCAGTAAGAACCAAATTAGCCCTATCTGCTGCTGCTGCACCATTCACTGATGGTGTCAATTGAGCGCCAACATCAGAAGCTGTGTCAGAAGCATTATCAACTAGTAATAATGTTACATCTGTGCCACCACTAAAATTACCAGCATTAGCTGACCTTTTCTCAATTAACTTAGTTCCATCTTGCTTCTCCCAAGAGACCTCAACAAATGGATTGGTATCATTACCATGCATAAAGTTAAATGAATAATTCAAACCATCAGAAGTTGTATTTTTATACCTTCCAGCAATCACTGGATCTTCATTATGATCAACTCTATACTCAGATGTCATGTCAACAAAATTATCAAATGTTGCAAAAGTTGTTTCGTACATATACTCAAATGCAGAATTAGGATTATCTGTACTCCATTTATTTTCATCACCTGATGAATCAAGTAAGTTTTGAGCATTTTGATTATTAGCACCAGCTCCCCATACCGCCCCGTTGTCAACTAATGCATTATGTGCAACATTTGCCAAACAACTAGCGTCACCACCTGCATGATTAACACCATCTGTACACACTGCTTCAAAACCTGTATTTGCAGATCCATTTACAAAATCAACAACTCGTGTACCTGTTTGACCAGAAAGTGATGTATAACCAAAACCAATTGCAACTCGGTCAAATACCTTGGCAGTAGCACCAAGCGCTGGTGCGACATTCATAAATCCACCAGTTTGACCAGTAAGCAAATCTACACCTTTCATAGTAAATGCATGTCCAGAACTTCCATTAGTATGAGATGTAGCTTTGCCACTAGCCTCTCCTAATCCTGCAAAATGACTAGGCTTTGACTCTGATACAATAAACTGCCAATTACCACCATCAGAAGAGTCTGTTTCAGTATTTAATATCCAGACCGGAATACGAGAATCCTCCATTTGATTTTGCGCCATCTCAGAGTAATCCGTTGGATTAATTGCATCTAGTAACTTCATGCCATCAGCCGTACCCCATACAACTTGCTGCTTACCTGCGCGAATAGATAAACCGGCCGCTTCAGTATCGACGTACGCTTCACGAAGTACGTCACGTTGAGTATAAGAATCATTACCATCGTATTTATCAACGCCTTGACCATCATTAAACGCATTAAGTTCAACATGATAAGTAGATTCGCCAGCATCACCATCAATAAACACCTTTGCATGTGTTGCTGCTTTAAATACATCGTTACCGTGAGAGTCTGCTGTTTGGTTCCATGTTGTTGCTGCGCCAATACCAATGCCACTTTCAGTAAACATTGCGCTTTCGTGTACAATTTTACCAGTTACTTCGGTCTCGGCAAGTGCTACTGAACTTGAGAATACCGCCGCTAACGCTAACGATAATGTAATATTTTGTTTTTTCATTTTTATCCTCTTTGTTTTTTATGAAATTTTTCTTGCTTCTTATAAAAAATGGTTTGACAATAAAACCGTCAAACTATTTTTGTGTTATTTAATTTTCTTAGGCATCTTTTTCAACGTACTAGTTGACCATAAATTCTTTTTCTTGTATTTATGATTTACCTTAGTTACGTTTGATGGAATGAATGCCATAGTTTCATGGCCCGTTGCATTCGTAGTACCATACCAATAACCCCAATAGCTTGCACGTGGATCACTTAGACCTGCTGAAATCCAAGATCTATCGATGGTTTTAATTTTATTGCCACCTTTAAAATATTCTGTACGATAGTCAACAAATGATTTAGTATCAATATAACTTACACGATGATCGTACCACCAGTTTGAATCTTTAGCAGTTGATTTAAGTTTATAAACCTCTTTACCATCAGTAGAACAGTCTGCTTCAATTTTGGCATTTTGTGTGTATTTATTACGTTTAATATCTTTCATTACGCCTAAACAACCGGCAAATTTAGCCTTGCCTAATAATTCATGAGACTCATGCTTTGGCTTACGTAGTGTTACATCACCAAAGGTAAAGTCTGAACCGCCCCATGCATCATCACGCGCTGGCTCGGCAAAACGACGAACTTTACGAATAGATGGAATAAAGATTTCATATGACTGTGATTTGTTTTGATCAGCAAAGTCTGTAATCAACATACCTGTGCCTTTCAACTTGCCTGAGCGGAAAATCGCTAAATCTTGTGCATTAACACCGCCTTTAGTTGGTTTGTTGTTTAAATAACGCTCTAAAGTAAGTGTAAGTGGACTAGAACCTTTTGCTCTTAAAATAAGTGCGGTAATATCTTTGCCTTTTTTAGTAATGGCATAATTACCAAACGAATAAAAATGATTAACAAAATAGTTCTGACTTGCAATATCATTAGCTGATACGTCACCAGATGGATAAGCAAGATCTTTTGATACTGTTGCCGTTGTAACACTTGATACAAGGCTAGCTGCTAGTGCAACTGATAAAGCAATATGCTTCATACTTATTCTCCCCAGGATAATTGTAAAGTGTTCAATATACCCTGCAAAAACCCCGTGTCAACACTTTTTTGCAAAAAACATTATTTTGTGTCTTTTTTCCAACAATCGTTTTTTTTTTTTTGCAAAACTGCCCTATATCAAGCCTTTTTAAATTTGAAAATAATGCTTAACAAAAAATTTGGAAATAATCAAAATCACCATTAATACTACTAAAAACAATACCAAAAACTGCATTATTTCCCCTTATAGCTCTATTTTTACTGGTTTTTAAGTATTATAGGCCTTGCCTATAATGCCTGTATACCGTCATAACAAAAATTTTGGAAATTTTGTAAATCACTGTAGAATACACTTATATTACGTATCTATATTACTTGGGAGAGTTATGGAGTTTAATTTATTTACTTTGGTTTTTTTGATTGCAATACTTAGCTATGTAGTTACTTTACTGTGGCTTAACGTTAGGCAAGATAAGGCAGTGATTAAATCTTACGAGCAAGTACCAAATGAATTTAGCAAAAAAATTACTTTAAAAGAGCATCAAAAAGCTGCTGAGTACACACAAGCTAAACTTACGGTTAATCACTTTGAAATAATGTTTTCAACTGTTGTGCTTTTGGCCTGGACAATTGGTGGTGGTATGAATTGGCTAGACTCGTTTTGGCAAGCGCAAACTGAAAACACTTTATATATAGGTGTTGGATTTATTATTAGCTTGATGATTATTGGTAGCTTGATTGACTTGCCGTTTAGTATCTACCGAACTTTTGTTTTGGAAGAAAAATTTGGCTTTAATAAAACTAATCTCAAAACTTTTACAATCGATTTGTTTAAAGAGGTATTGCTCACCCTTATTATTGGTTTGCCACTAATTTATGCAGTACTATATTTAATGGGTGAGATGGGTGAGTTTTGGTGGCTATATGTTTGGCTGGTACTTACTTCTTTTTCACTACTGATGTTTTGGCTCTACCCTACTTATATAGCGCCAATTTTTAATAAATTTAAGCCACTTGATAATATCAAACTAAAAGCTAAGATTGATAATTTACTTGAACGTACCGGCTTTAAGAGTGATGGTGTGTTTGTAATGGACGGCTCTAAAAGGTCATCACATGGTAATGCCTACTTTACTGGCATTGGCAAAAATAAACGCATTGTATTTTTTGATACTTTGTTAGAAGGTATGGATGATCCAGAAGTTGAGGCGATTCTTGCACACGAACTTGGTCATTTTCATCATAAGCACATTAGAAAACATATGATTAATTCATTTGCTATTACATTAGCTGGCTTGGCACTATTAGGTTATTTAATTAATCAACCTTGGTTCTTTCACGGGCTGGGTGTTAATACAATGTCTGACTATACAGCGTTAGTATTGTTTACATTGACTCTACCTGTGTTTAGCTTTTTTATCTCGCCAATTAGTAATTATCTGTCGCGCAAACATGAGTTTGAAGCCGATGCTTTTGCCGCTAAACACACTAATGCAGATGATTTAGTGTCATCACTAGTAAAACTTTACCGCGACAATGCATCCACACTAACGCCAGATAAAATCTACTCTGCTTTTCATGATTCACACCCAAATGCCTCTATTCGTATTGCGCACTTAAAATCTAGTGGGTATTAATAAGCTTGCCTTAATTGCCCTATTGCCTATCTACAGTTGGGCAGCTCCCAATATTAACGATGGTAAACTACTATACGAAGAAAGTTGTGCCAAATGTCACGGTACAACAGCCTATCAAGGACTAGGCATGGATGAGATGACTAATCTTGTTGAATTATCGCATTGGGTCAATACTTGCAGTACACATTTTCGCCTTGATTGGAATGAACAAGATATTAGCGATACCGTGCATTATTTAAATAATGAGTTCTTTTATTTGGAAAACTAGGCGGTATACTTAAGCCATATACAGGAGATAGATATGAAAACACAAATAATATTAGTAACAACCTTGCTCGCAACAGCTAATGTATTTGCCGAAAGCGAAGCATTAGAAAGACACAATGAATCTTGTGTAAGCTGTCATATTATTGAGCATGACGATGATTTTTACAATCGTGAGAATACACGCATGAAAACACATTTTGATCTTCGTCGTCAAGTTAGTACTTGTGTTGTTGCCTTTAGTGTGGATTGGTTCCCAGAAGAAGAGGCAGGCGAAGTTAAACTGTTAAATGACAAATACTACAAGCTTAAGGAGCAGTAGACAACTTTGAGCTTAACACGGCGCCAAAAATGGCGTATTGAAAAAATTCAGGCTGAGCGCATAGCTCGAGCCCAAAAGGCGTCTAACGCATCAGAAGAGTTACTAAACGGTACTGAGCAAGAACAAATTGGCCTAGTTATTGCACGTTATGGGCAACACCTATTAGTCGAATCTGAATCTGGCAAGTTGTATCAATGTACTGGCAGACAAAACATTGAACTTTCTGTAGCTGGTGATCAAGTTATCTTTCAAGAGATTAGTGGAAATAAAGGGGTGGTTAGTGCCCTACTTGAACGTGACAATACCCTTAAACGTTCACACAAACTTATTGCGGCAAATATTGACCAGCTTTGGCTTATTGTTGCGATAGAACCCCATTATCAATTTGAGCTAATTGATCGCTACCTAGTGGTAGCAGAAAACGCTGGATTGCCTATTAACATTGTGGTCAATAAAATTGAACTTAACGATAAAAACGAACAATTAGAAAATAATTTTTCAATCTACGAATCAATTGGTTATTCAGTGTTTTATTTAAGCGTTAAAGAAAAAATAAATATTGATCAATTTAAAGCTTCACTTAATGACAAATCTCATATATTTTTAGGGCAATCTGGCGTAGGTAAATCCTCTCTAATTAACGAGCTGATTCCTGATCTAAACTTACGTGTGAATGAAATTTCCAACAAGAGTAAATTAGGCAAGCATACTACTACCAACACCACACTGTATCATATTCCTTCGGGTGGCGATCTTATTGACTCTCCAGGTGTTCGAGAGTTTCAATTAAACGACTTATCTGATCAAGAAATTTTAAACGGATTCAGAGAATTTAAACCTTTTGTTGGGCAGTGTAAATTTAGAAATTGTGCACATATTAACGAACCAAATTGTACAATTAAAAATGCAGTTGATTCAGGCGAAATTAACCAAAAACGCTATGAATCATACCTGGCGCTAATTAGTTAAAAAAAGCTTACTAACTATTCAAACTCCATTTGTTTAAAAATACGCTCGGCATTTTGCTTGTGTAATTCTCTAAAAGTGCCACGATCTCTAAACATTGATTGATCAATATTATAAGCTTCATATAAACCTCCATCATCATCCAATACTTTTTCCACTTCACCACGCATATAGACTAAATAATCCTTAGTAAATTTGGTAATAGTTGCTAGGTCTGTCGGCTCACCATGACCAGGAATAATAAGTGATGGCTCTAAGGTCTCCACCTTATCCCAAGTTTCAATCCAAGCCGCTGCATTGGTATGCGGAAAAATTGGCAACATGCGCTCATTAAAAGCTGTATCGCCACTAATAAGTAATTTCTTCTCAGGCATCCAAAGTTGAATATCGTCTGGTGAATGAGAGGCGCCAATATGCATGAGCTCGATTTGTGTAGCACCCATAGGCAAGCTCATCTTTTCCTCAAAAGTTAGATCTGGGCGAATAACCTTAGTGCCAATGATTTTTTCTTTTTGAACTCGCAATGTACGTGCATAAATATCTTCACCTTTATGTTTAATTTCTTTATCTGCCTCAATATGAGCAATGATAATTGCACCCTGCTCCTTCCAATAATTTGAACCTAAGATTGCATGGCCTTGTGAGTTTTCCAGTACAACATATTTAACTGGCTGATCTGTGATTTTCTTAATTTCCTCATGTAGTGCTTTAGCCAGTAAATAACTACCACCTGCATTGAATACTAAGACACCATCAGTAGTAACAATAAACGATAAGTTATTATTGTGATTAGAGTTTTCATAAGTGTAGGGTTGTGTTGCACCAATAGCAGAATAAACACCATCAGCAACTTCTATAGGCAATCTATAAAGCATATTATCCGGCTCATGATCACTAACCTTAACTGGATGAAATTCTTCCTTCCAAGCAAAGAAACCATCTGAATAATTTTTGACATTGGTATATCCCATATTCTCTAGTGTTTTGGCAGCAAGTGGTGAGCGCAAATTGCGCCCGCAATAAACAATAATCGGTGTGTCTTTCGACTGTGCATGATTAGCAATTTGAAACTCTAGCCAACCACGAACAATATTAACATTTTGACCGCGACCAATAGTGCCTGTATGCTTAAGCTCAAATGGAGATCTAACATCAACCAAAATCACATTCGGATCTTGGTCCAAGATAGTTTTTAACTCATTGGTATTAATATTGATAATTTGCTTATTAACCGATTCAAGCATTTTATTACCATCAATAATTTCAGCTTTTGTCGGGGTAATGCTCAATACAAAAATACAACCTAATATTGTTAGATAATGTTTCATTTGATTCCTTTTTATGTAAAAAAAACTTGCAACAATTATGACATATAAAAATCTTTTATGCTACACTTATCCCCTTTATTTACTTAAGGAGAAGAATAATGAAAAATAAATTATCAACTGTTTTAGCACTTACAGCTATCTTAACCATTGGCAATGTTTCTGCCGAAAATTGGAGCCCTTGGAGCAACAACAATAACTTCAATCCTTTTGGTGGTAATAGCAACTCATTTGGTCCTTTTACTGGCGGAAATAACTTTAACCCTTTTGGTGGCAATGGCTACCAGCCTTTTAGTTTTAACTCTGGTGTTCAACCATTTGGTTTTGATACACGATCAAACCAGTTTGGGCCAATGAATAATATGGGGCCTTTTAATGGCGGACATAATTGGCAAGGTCAGAAGTTCAATCCGGCAAACCGCGCAGAAAAAACTATTAATCAAGCCCAAGGTGTTACACCTGAAATGTTTTTACAAATGGTGCAGGTAACTGAAGTTGATGAAGGAATTACTGGCCCAGAAGTTGATGAGTCTATCAAATCAATGGCAACCAATGAATCCATCTTACACGTCGCTATGTTTCCACTCAGTGAGCAAATTAAAAATGTAACTGGTGAGCACTATAGACACTTAAGTATTCACAATATCTGTGATGCTGCTACTGCCGGTAAAATTGCTGATATTGACGATCGCTATGCGGTAATCCTTCCTTGTCGTATTGCGGTTATTGAAGGAAAAGATGGCAAGATTAGAATGATCAGTATGAACCCTAACGTGATGCAAGCTATGAATCTACCAGAAGATGCGCTAGCTCCGGCAATGGATGTTGCTGAAAAAATGAACAACATTCTAGAAGGTGCAAAAGAAGGCTCTTTCTAAATTATCCTACACTAATTCAAAGGCCTGCAATTGCGGGCCTTTTTTGTACAAAGTTAACTATGTTTTACCAGTCTTAACAAACTTAACCAACCTAGAATAAACAACACGCCACCAATTGGTGTGATAAAAACCATGGCATGAATTTTGCTGAAAGTATAAACATACAAGCTGCCTGAAAATAATATAACGCCAAGTGTAAATATCCAGCTGCTTTGCTTAATGGCTTGTGATGGTTTATGCTGATACAACACAGCAAGCATAGCAATCACTAATGTATGATACATTTGATAAGTAGCTGCGGTTTGGATACGATCAATGTCTTTAACCTCTAACATGTCTTTTAGCATATGTGCCGACATTGCACCCATAATCACTGCCAAAGCACCACTAATGGAGATAAAAATCCAAATTTTTTTCATTAACAATCTGAAAATACTGTAACAAACTTTTTTAACTATACGCCTATTAATTCGCTAATAGTTATGTTTCTTGTGTTATTTACCAAATTGTAACTAGGTGTATAGTTAACACAAACTGATAATAATTTATATTAGTTGAGTTTAACTAAAAATAGGAGAATACAATGTTAGCCCATACAAAACAAAACTTTGAAACATATCCAACCAATCGCATTGTTGCTATTGTGGATACAAAAATGGAAGCAGACGAAGTCTGTTGTGATTTAATGAACGCGGGTTTCGATGAATCATTAATTGACGAATCCGTAGGTGCGGAAGGTTTAAAATTCCTTGATCCAGATGGTCAAAATCATGGTTTTATGACTAAGATGATTCGTACTTGGCAGCGCGTAGCACAAGGTGAAGAATTAGCGTATCTTAAACGAATTAAATCTAGCTTAAAAGATGGTCATGTTGTTGTCAGTGTTCCGGCACTAACAGACGCTGCACGTAATAAAGTTACGGAGATTTTGCAATCTCATCATGCAGAAAATATTCGTTTTTACGGGCGTTTTCATGTAGAGCATCTAGATACTGCATAAACCAACAATACCGCTGCAAACCAACACAAATATAAATTATATTTGTGTTGGTTTGTTAGTTTTTATTTAAAAATAAAACAACATCATCTTCGTAAAATTTAACATCCGTATCCCACACTTTTCCAAGGTATCTCATGGTATTTTTACTAAAAAAACAAATATGTGTTGGATCGTCTTTGTAATACCACGATGAAAAATCAATATCGTCATTACGCATTTTTGTCATCACTGCTAATACGGCTGTTTTACTCATAATATTACGTATTTTCTTTAGGTGAATATCAGGCTCTTTTAAGTGCTCAAAAACTTCAGTAGCAGTAATAAAATCATATTTATTATTAAAAATAAGTGGATTATTAGCATAGAATTTATCGAATAAATCCATCTTGTACCCCTTCTCTTCAAACATTACAGACAGAGTCGGACCAGGGCCACTACCAAAATCTAACCCTTTATCATTTGGTTTAATATAATCCATCACTGGAATAAATACTTTGGATAAAAACTCTCGGTAGTGTTTATCGCTAGGGTTATTTTGGTGAGAATCGTAGCGGTTTTTTTCTGCTGATTCACTTAGATGATATTGCTTAGGTGCAAATACTAAATCACAGTTAGGGCAAATTAAATAAGCGCTATCCTTATTTTTAAAATAAGGCGTTATATGACTAGATTGGCATAATGGGCAACAGTCAGCCATTACGCCAATCTATAAGATATTTTAATGCGAACAAGATCCAGAATGGACGTGCCCGTGCTCAAGTTCTTCTTTACTGGCTTCTCTTACATTTTCGATACTAACACTAAAATGCAATGTTTCTCCAGCTAATGGATGGTTGGCATCAACTGTTACTGTGTCTTCATTGATTGATTTAACATGGACAATAAACGGGTTTCCTTTCTCATCTTGAGATTGCAGTTGCATGCCTACCTCAAGATTCTCGATACCTTTTAAAGCTTCTTTCGGTATTTCTTGAATTGCTTCAGGATGATGGGCACCATAGCCTTCTTCTGGCTTAACAGAAACATCGCAAGAATCGCCAATTTTCATGCCTTCCAATGCGCTTTCTAATCCAGGAATAATATTACCATGCCCTTGAATAAATGGCATAGGATCTTTACCTTGTGAAGAATCAATTACATCGCCTGCATCATTTTTTAAAGTGTAATGCATTTCTACTACTTTATCTTTTTTTACTGTCATTTTTTTTGCTCCATTTATGTACCCAGGGTGTACTTTTTTTAAATATTAAAAAGGGCTTCCTTGCTTGGAAACCCTTTTAGAATATGGTGGGTCGTGAGCGATTTGAACGCTCGACCATCGGATTAAAAGTCCGGTGCTCTACCAACTGAGCTAACGACCCATAAAAAGGTGGAATTATACATTAACGCCACTTTAAAAATCAATCAATATCAGCCTTTATTCACTACTTCTCTAAGTGATTTTCCTGGTTTAAAAAAAGGCACGTGCTTCTCTCCAACTTGCGTTCTTTCGCTAGTTTTTGGATTAATACCCAAACGTGCTTTTCGATGCTTTTTATAAAAACCGCCAAACCCTCTTATTTCAACACCTTTACCAGAAATAACCCCTTTTGTTAGGGTGTCTAAAATTGCCTCAACTGCAACTTTAGCATTAGTTTTCGATAAATTAAAACTATCCGATAAACTAAGAATAAGGTCTGTTTTTTTCATATTGGATTTAAGTATTTTTTATTAACCACTGAACAGTGCATACAGTGGTTAAATAAATTTTACTCGTCTTTTGCTTTTTTCAATAAATCGCCTAATGTTGAGCCAGTTGCTTCTTCAGATGATTGCTTATTGTAATCTTCCATCGCTGCTTTTTCTTCCACTGAATCTTTAGCCTTCATACTTACTGAAATATTACGAGATCTTCTATCAATTTGAGTAATAACTACTTCAACTTCACTACCAACTTTTAATACTGTTGTTGCGTCCTCAACACGCTCTTGTGAAATCTCACCTGCTTTTAAGTAACCAGTAATATCATCAGCTAAAGTAATCACTGCACCTCTTGCATCAACTTCAGCAATCACACCTTTAACAATAGAACCTTTTTTATTTGAAGATGCATATGTCATAAAATCATCTTGAGCCAATTGCTTAATACCTAAAGAGATACGCTCTTTTTCAGCATCAATATTAAGGATAACTACTTCAAGATCTTGGCCTTTAGAGTAATTAGATACTAATTCTTCTGAAGATTGCTTCTCCCATGAGATATCAGCTAAATGGATCAAACCATCAATGCCGCCTGGAAGACCAACAAACAAACCAAAGTCTGTAATTGACTTAACAGTTACACCGATCTTGTCGCCCTTATTATGAGTTGCTTCAAATGCCTCCCAAGGGTTTTCCTGAGCTTGCTTCATTGATAATGAAATACGGTGTTTAGATTCTTGAACATCTAATACTACCACATCAACTTCTTGACCTAGTTTCACAATCTTAGATGGGCGAGCATTTGCATTTGTCCAATCCATTTCTGATACGTGAACCAAACCTTCAACACCCTCTTCGATACGAACAAATGCACCATAATCAGTTAGATTAGATACCGTACCAGAAACTTTCTTACCAATAGGTAAGCGATCTGAAATACTATCCCAAGGACTTGCAGTTAACTGTTTAAGACCTAGTGATACACGCATTTTTTCTTTATCGTAATTAAGCACTTTAACTTTAATCTTATCACCAATAGTTAGTTTTTCAGATGGGTGATTAACACGCTGCCATGAAATATCGGTAATATGAAGTAAACCATCAACGCCACCAAGATCAACAAATGCACCATAATCAGCAAGGTTTTTAACAATACCTTCAACTTCTTTACCTTCTTCAAGTGTTTCAAGTAGTGCCTCACGATCAGCAGAGTTAGCTTCTTGCATAACTGCTTTTCTAGAAATAACGATGTTATTTCTTACTTCATCCATCTTGATTACAACAGCTTCAATCTCTTGACCCGTTAAGTATGAGAAATCTTTAACTGGGCGAACATCAACCAATGAGCCTGGTAAGAATGCTTTAACAACACCAATATCAACTGTCAAACCACCTTTTACAGCGCCAGTAACAATACCAGTTACCACTTCCTTAGAGTTCATTGCAGTTTCTAATGATTGCCACAACTTAATGCGCTTCGCATCGGTGTGCGACAATAATGTATTACCCAGGCCATCGTCGATTGATTTAAGTGCAACTTCTACTACGTCGCCTTCTGCAACCTCTAATTCACCTTGTGGATTTTTAAATTCGTCTAGAGAGATAAAGCCCTCTGATTTTAGTCCAACGTTTACAATCGCTTTTTCACGATTAAGACTAACAACGGTACCCATTAATAAAGCACCTACTTTTACGTTTTGTTGTTCTACGCTATTTTCAAATAGCTCTGCAAATGATTCTGACATGTTATTTTTTTCTTTGATATTGACCGGTAAATAATCCAACAACGGTATCAGTTGGGTGTTTATCGGGTTAGTTTATTTATAAAGCTTAACCGCTTAAGCTTTAATCAATTCGACCACTTTTGTGATCACCTCATCTATTGATAACTCAGTGGTATCAATGATTAGAGCATCTTTGGCAGGTTTTAGTGGAGAATGTTTTCGCGAAGAATCGCGCTCATCCCTAGCCACAACATCTGCTAAGATTTGCGAAATTATACCCTCAGACCCTTGATTTTGCAATTGTTTTAGGCGTCTATTAGCCCGTTCCTGTGCACTTGCTATTAAAAAAACTTTATACAGTGCATTTGAAAAAACCACAGTACCCATATCACGGCCATCAGCCACCAACCCAGGTGCTTTTGCAAAAGCCTGTTGGCGTTTTAAAAGTGCAGCTCGAACCACACCAATGGAGGCAATTTTTGAAGCCATCTCACCGGTTTGTTCGGTACGTAGCGTTTTAGAAACATCTTTACCATCTAGATATACGCTAACTAACTCACTACCGGCCACGGTTTTAAATTCCAAATCCAGATTATTTGCAATCTCTTCTAAGGCGACCTCGTCTGTAATATCAGTATTTCTAGCATCAACAGCTAGTGCAAAAGCACGATAAATTGCACCAGAATCTAGCAAATGCCAACCTTGTTGTTGCGCAATAATACGTGCTACTGTGCCTTTGCCAACGCCACTAGGGCCGTCAATAGTTAAAACTGGTATTGAACTCACTTAGTTTCCGGTTTCATATGCGGGAATAGCAGCACATCTCGAATGGATGGAGAATCAGTAAACAACATCACCAAGCGATCAATACCAATACCTTCGCCTGCCGTTGGTGGCATGCCGTACTCTAATGCACGAATATAGTCTGCGTCGTAGTGCATAGCTTCATCATCGCCTGCATCTTTTTCTGCTACTTGCGCTTTAAAGCGCGCTGCTTGATCTTCGGCATCGTTAAGCTCAGAAAAACCATTAGCGATTTCACGACCACCAATAAACAACTCAAAACGATCAGTAATGAATGGATTATCATCATTGCGACGCGCCAATGGCGATACCTCTGTTGGATACTCAGTAATAAAGGTTGGCTGCATGAGTTTTTCTTCTACTGTAGCTTCAAAAAGCTCAATTTGAAGCTTACCCAAACCCCAACTGTCTTTAACTTGAATACCTAAATTTTCAGCTGTTTTTTTAGCGTTATCTTCATTCAAATCATTAGCAGTTAATTTTGGATTGTATTGCAAAATTGAATCGAATACGCTAATACGATCAAACGGCTTAGAGAAGTCAAAATCATCACCCTGGTAATGAATATTGGCATCGCCGCACACATCAAGTGCAATACCACGGAATAGCTTTTCAGTCAGATCCATCAAATCATGATAAGTAGCATAAGCTTGATAAAATTCAATCATAGTAAATTCAGGATTGTGCCTAGTTGATAAGCCTTCGTTTCTAAAATTACGATTAATCTCGAACACCTTATCCATACCACCAACAATCAAGCGCTTAAGGTAGAGTTCAGGTGCAATGCGCATATACATGCCGATATCAAGTGCATTATGATGCGTTTCAAATGGCTTGGCTGTTGCACCACCTGGAATAGTTTGTAACATTGGTGTTTCTACTTCGATAAAGTCAATATCATTAAAAAAGTTGCGAATATAATTAACAATTTGAGAGCGTCTTTTAAAAGTATTGCGCGAATCTTCGTTGGTGATTAAATCAACATAGCGTTGGCGGTAACGAATTTCTTGATCAGATAAACCGTGGAATTTTTCTGGCAGTGGTCGTAGTGATTTGGTGAGTAACTTAATCTCACTAACGCGTACAGATAACTCGCCGACTTTGGTTTTAAACAAAGTGCCTGTTGCGCCAACAATATCACCCATATCCCATTTTTTAAACTGCTCGTTATAAAACCCCTCAGGCAATTCATCACGAGTAACAAAAAGCTGAATTTGAGCCGATGAATCTTGCACATGAGCAAAGCTTGCCTTACCCATCACCCTTTTAAGCATCATGCGCCCCGCTATAGAAACTTCAATATTTTTTTCTTCTAACTCTTCTTTAGAAAAACCATCAAAATCATTAATAACGTCTTGTGCTAAATGAGTGGGTTTAAAATCATTAATAAATGGATTACCCGCCTCTCTTAGCGCGGTTAGTTTTGCCCTTCTCTCAGCAATTAATTTGTTGTCGTCTTGATCACTCACTGCTTTGTTTTTTCCTCTAATTCTTGTTGTGCTAATGCTTTTGCCTTAATCAAATCCGCCTCGGCTTCGCTGGATTTTCCCATGCGTTTAAGCAAAGTGCCACGATTATAATAGGCTTGGTAAAAATTTGCATCCAATTCAATGGCTTTATTCAAATCACCCAAGGCAAGATTATCTTTTGCACTCTTCATATAAGCGTTACCACGGTTATAAATTGCTGCAATATAGTCTTCATCTAGGGTAATTGCTTGAGTATAAGCATTGATTGCCTCGGCGGTTTTATTTAATCGATCATAACAATTACCTAGGTTGTTAAACGCGCCAGCATCCTTATTATTGAGTGATAAGGCTTTTTCAAAATACTCAATCGCCAAATCAAACGATTCGTTTTCTTGCTCTAAATAAGCCAAACAAAAATAAGCCTCTGCACTATTTGGATTAGCCTTAATGGCACTAGACATACTTTCAATCGCCAAATCATCATTGCCTTGTAATTGATGTAAATTACCCAAACTCAAATGTGCATTTGCTTTTAAATTCTTATCAGCAGCATTGTGTTTTATTAGCGCATTCCACGCTTGGATTGCTAAAGACAATTCGCCATTTTTTTGATGTGTATACGCAGCAACCATTAAGTCACTCAACTCTGTTTCGTGGCTCATGATAGGGTTACAATTAATTTACGATTATTTTCACCGGCGCGATGCTCATACAAAAACAAGCCTTGGAATTTTCCTAAGGCCAGTTTTTTATCTTGAATTGGGATTGTTTTACTCTCTCCCATTAAAATTGTACGAATATGGCCCGACATATCAAAGTCACCTTCATTATTGTGCCGATAAGCTGGGCTGGCATCAGTAACTTGCGCTTGAAAATAATCCTCAATATCTAGTAAAACATTTGCGTCTTCATTACCTGTAATCATTAGCGATGCTGAAGTGTGAGTAACAAATATGTGGCACAAATTACAATTAACATTTGACTGGATAATAATGTTATTCACTAATTGAGTAATTTCAGTAGCACCACGCCCAGTGGTTTGAATCAACAACTCTCGCTGATTCACTTTAATAATTCCTTGGCTTTATCAGTATTAATAACTTGAGCTTGTGCAACTTTCTTTTTGTTTGATAATGAACGAACAAAAAAGAATAATCCTAATGCTAAAAATACGAACGGAGCAAACCACAATAAATAAGTATTTTTATTAACCGGTGGTTTGAATACGACAAAATCACCATAACGATCCACCATAAATTGTCGAATCTCATCATCGCTATTGTCTTTAATAATCATGGTTTGAACTTGCTCTCGTAAATCTTTAGCCAGGCCTGCATTTGATCCACCAATGCTTTGCCCTTGGCAAACTGGGCAACGAATCTCATCAATCAGAGCACGATAACGAGACTCTTGGAATGAACTTTGAAATTTTTTAGCCTCAATACTTTCAGCATAACTTATCTGAATAAGGCAAAAGATAAGTACAAAACGAATAAAATATTGCATAAATTTTAAAACAAACTAAAGTACTACAGATTTTAACCTATGCCATTGATTACACTTGATGATATTTCACTGAGCTTTTCGGATAAGCCGATATTAAATGGCGTGAGCACTACCATACATAAAGGTGAAAAAATTGCGTTAATCGGTCGCAATGGTGAAGGGAAATCTACATTCATGCGCATTCTAGCTGGCACGATTAGCGCTGATGATGGAAAATTAAAAATTAAAAATGGCACAAAAATCAGCTATCTAGAGCAAACCCCGCCACAAGATAATGACAAAAATCTATTCGATATTGTTGCTGAAGGATTAGGAGAAATTGGCGCACTTTTAAGTCAATATCAATATTTGGTTAATCATGATCAGCTTGATAAAGCATCAACACTGCAAGAAAAAATTGACGAGCTTAATGCTTGGCAATACTTGCATAAGATTGAGGCAATATTAAATCGCTTTACCTTAAATCCTGAAACGATTTTATCAACGCTTTCTGGTGGTTGGCGCAGGCGTGTTATGCTGGCGCGTGCACTAATTCAAGAGCCTGATGTACTATTACTTGATGAGCCAACTAATCACATGGATATTACTGCTATTCTTGAATTGGAAAAAATGCTAAAAGACTTCCATGGCACCTTGGTTTTAATTAGTCACGACCGTTCGTTTATTGCTGGCATTGTTAATAAAGTTTTTGATCTTGATCGAGGTAACTTGGCCGTTTTTGACTGTGGATATAGAGATTATATTAAGCGTAAAGACAACTTACTTAATTCAGAAGAATTAGCTAATAGAAGATTCGATAAAAAACTCGCTCAAGAAGAGGCTTGGATACGACAAGGAATCAAAGCTAGACGCACTCGAAATGAGGGAAGGGTTCGCGCACTACAAACAATGCGAGAGGCGTTTATCAATCGAAGAAAAAAACAAGGTAAGGTCAAAATACATTCGGTTGAAGAAGATGAAAAACGCACCTCAAAACTGGTCTTTGAAGTCAAAAAAATCAACTATCAAATTGCTGGATTAACCCTAGTTAAAGATTTCTCAATGTTAGTATTAAAGGGTGAAAAAATTGGCATTATTGGTGGCAATGGCACAGGAAAATCCACCTTTATTAAGCTACTACTCGATGAATTACAGCCTGATAGCGGTAGTATTCGTCGCTCTAAAACCATTAAGCTAGCTTATTTTGACCAAATGCGTGAGAATCTTGACCCTAATATGAAGGCTATGGATTTTGTTTCTGAGGGGCGTGAACGTATTGATGTTGGCGGAAAAAGCAAACATATTATTGGTTATCTGCGACAGTTTTTATTTACTGGAAAGCAGGCCATGGCACCTATTAGGATGTTTTCTGGAGGGGAAAAAAATCGCTTAATGTTAGCCAAAATACTCTCTCAACCAGCTAATTTATTAGTACTTGACGAACCAACCAATGATCTTGATGTTGAAACTTTAGAACTATTAGAAGAAATGCTTATTGATTACACAGGAACTTTAATCTTAATTTCCCACGATCGAACATTTTTAAATAATGTAGTTGGCTCCACTATTGTGATGGATGGTAATGGCGTTATTAACCAATATGCAGGTGGTTATGATGACTACCTTATTCAAAAACAAGATAATCTAGATAAAGTAGAAAAAACAAAAGTCAAAAATAAACAATCAAAGCCAACTAATAACACCAAGAAAAAACTTAGCTACAAAGAACAACAAGCATTAAAAGCGCTACCTGATAAAATTGAAAAAACCGAGATTGAGATTGGTGAAATTCAATTACAATTATCAGACCCTGAATTTTTCCAACAACCTGAGTCTCAAGATGCATTGATCAGACTGGCTAGATTAGAGGCAGATTTAGAACGATACTATGAAAAATGGAGTGAGCTAGAATGAGTAACGATATTCCTCTTATTGTTGATTTAGACCACACGCTAATTGATACTGATTTATTGTACGAATCTTCTATGGCGGTACTTAAAAAAAGCCCGTGGCTAATACTACTCTACCCTTTTTGGTTTGCAAAAGGTAAAGGTTATTTAAAAGAACAATTAGTTAAACGCTTTAGCATTGATGCACAAACACTGCCTTATATTCAAGATACGATTGACTATATTATTGAGCGCAAAAAACAAGGCTCACCCATTATCTTAGCAACTGCTTCACACAAAGACTATGCATTTGAGGTCATTAAGCACTTTCAGACACGCACAAACAACGAAACCATTACCAACAACAAACAAAACTTAGATCTATTTTCTGACAAAACCGAGGTTTTAAAAAATACCTCAACTAACAACTCTTTATTTGACGATGTGATGGCGAGTAATGCTGACTTTAACCTATCTTCGCACAACAAAGCGCAGAAGCTTATTGAACGTTTTGGTGAGCATGGTTTTGATTATATGGGAGACCATATGCGAGATATACCTGTCTGGGAGGCGTCTAATTTATCTATTTTGGTTAATGTGTCAGATCGTGTTATTAAAAAAACACAGCACTTAAATACCTTGGTTTTATCAAGAAAAAACTAACTACTCAATTAAATACGACAAACTGGCTAATATTAAATACACAACACTAGTAATAACTAGCGTTGCTGCAATAACCCTTGCCAAAGCAAGATTCTTTCCTAAAATGCGATTATTTACAAACCATACAATATAGCCAATAATAAAAGCAATAATTAAAATTCTAACTAAAAACATAGACTTACTTATTCTCTAAAACTTTTAGCTATTTTAGTCGCTAATGCCAGGTTAATACCGCTGACTTTTTGTAACTCATCGCAACTAGCCTTTTGAATTTCTTGTAGACCACCAAAATAATTAAGTAGTGCTGTACGGCGAAGCTTTCCCACACCTTTAATATTTTCAAGAGGAGAAGTTTGGCGTTTTTTAGCGCGCTTTTTGCGATGGTTTTTAATTGCAAAACGGTGTGATTCATCACGAATATGGTTAATCAACATTAATGCCTGATCATGTGGCGGCAGATTAATTTTTTGTGTTTTTCCATCTTGAACCATAATCAGTGTTTCAAGCCCGGCTTTTCTGCCTTCGCCTTTTGCCACGCCAACCAATTGTACCGACTCAATACCAATAGAATCTATCACCATAATAGCCTGATTAAGCTGCCCTAACCCGCCATCAATAAACACCACGTCAGGCAAGGGTTTATTGTCTTTTAATAATCGAGAATATCGCCTAAAAACCGCCTGATTCATGGCTGCATAATCATCTCCAGGTGTGATATCTTTAATGCTAAATTGACGATACTTTTTTACTTTTGGCAAGCCTTTTTCAAACACCACGCAAGAGGCTGTTGTTGCCTCGCCCATCGTATGACTAATATCAAAGCACTCCATGGTGTTTGGTAATGAGTCTAGATTTAATGTCTTTTGTATTTGTTCTAACTGTGCGCGCTTGGTAAATTTTGAAATCAAATGTTGCTTAAGGTTTTCTTGTGCTGTTAAGGTAGCAATCTTTAAGAAATGGCGCTTGTCTTTTTGTGGTGTATCAATAATCTGTGTACTTAATGCAGTAGCAATTAGTTTTTTTTCTGGTAATTTTTCACCCAACAAAAGTTGTTTAGGGGTGTCTTTTCCTAAATAATAGAGTGGCAAAAAAGCTGATAAAACTTCGATAGATGACTTGCCTTTTGCGTGCTTCGGAAAAATACATTCTTGCCCAATTTGCTTGCCAGTACGTACAAAAATTACCTCAATAGCATGAACGCCTTCTTTTTCAACAATACTGATTACATCCATATCGCCCATACTTTGCGAGCTGTGTTGCTCTTGTATTGTGCGCAACCCAATGAGTTGGTCACGATAATAAGCAGCTAATTCAAAGTCCAGATCCTTTGATGCTTGTTGCATTTTATTTGATACCCTATCTAGTGTTTCCGTAGCCTTGCCACTTAAAAATAACGACATCATTTCTACATCTTGAGTGTAATTTTCATCTGTAATTTTTCCTACACAGGGCGCACTACATAAACCAATTTGATATTCCAAACACGGTCTAGATCGAGCACGATACACGCTATTAGTACATTGACGAACTTTAAATATTTTTTTTAATAAAGCCAAAGAATCACGAACCACATGGGCAGAGGGATATGGCCCAAAAAATTGATAATTTTCATTTTTTTTACCACGATAAAAACCCACCCTAGGATGCTTATCATTCGTGATATAAACATAAGGATAGCTTTTTGCATCTTTTAGCAAAATGTTATAACGCGGCTTATGTTGTTTAATCAGTTCATTTTCTAATAGCAACGCCTGGGTTTCAGTATCAGTAACAACAATCTCAAAATCTAGAACATTGGCAACAAGTGCTCTGGTTTTCCCATCTGTATGCTTCTTATTGAAATAACTCGATACTCTTTTTTTAAGATTTTTTGCTTTACCGACATAAATCACTTGGCCTTTTTTATCAAGCATTTGATACACGCCTGGTGACTGACTTAAATTTTTAAGTTGATTTTTGAACGACATTTGTATAAAAAGGTAAAATAAAAATATTCTATGTTGATACAAGAAACATGATTAAGAGACTTACAATTATATTGACTATTTTTCATCTAAATATTGCTTTTGCGATGAATGGTATGCCGCATATACCTAATCCAATTAAAATGATAGATGATAAGGTAGCAGATATTGTTGATCCACCTAATACAGCCGCACTTAACATAATGGTTAATGCGTTGTCATCTCTCAAGGAACTCAGAAAACAAAACGAAGCTACTGATGAGAACATCAAAGCCCTTATAAGGATTAAACTTTTGCCTAATATTGCTATGGATGTTTCGACTGAGCTAACACTTAAAAAACATTGGCATAAATTAAAACCACCAGAAAAATCACTCTTTCAAAAATATATCACTCAATCTTTAATTAAAGATTATGCAGGAATCTTAGGATCTTATGAAAATCTAAACAGTGTTAATATCTCAGTTGACCCTAAAGTAAAACGTAAAGATAATAGAGCAATTGTTAAACTAATTGTTAACCTTAACGACGATCCAAAACCAATCGAAGTTACTTTAAAAATGATAAGAAAAAATCATTGGCGTGTTTATGACGTTGTCTTTACTGGCGTTAGTTTAATGAAAAATTATCGTGCACAATTTGACTCTCACGTTAAACGTAAAGGTATTGAGAGCCTAATCAAAAAAATCAAAAAAAAGATTAAATAGTGTACAAACTAGTCATTCATGGGGGGAATGTCTTAAAAGGAAGTGTTAAAGCTGCCGGATCTAAGAATTCATCTCTGCCAATTTTATTTGCTTCTATCTTAGCAGACGAGCCAATCACACTAACCAATACTCCACATCTAAGTGATATTTCAACCACACTTAGATTACTGATGGATATGGGCGCTGAATTTATTCTAGAATCCAATGGTGATGTATTTGTTGATTCATCAAAATTAACCAATTTAGTTGCTGAGTACAACTTAGTTAAAACCATGCGTGCTTCAATCCTTGTATTAGGCCCAATGCTTGCAAAGTACGGTAAAGCCAAGGTCTCTCTACCTGGTGGTTGTGCTATTGGCACACGCCCAGTTAACTTACACTTAAAAGCATTAGAACAACTCGGTGCAACTATCGAAGTTAAAAATGGCTACATCTATGCTGAGGCTAAAGCACTCACAGGTACAGAAATTTGCTTTGACCAAGTAACTGTAACAGCTACTGAAAATATCATTATGGCAGCAACCTTAGCCAAAGGTACAACTACTATTAACAATGCTGCTCAAGAACCAGAAATATCCGATTTGTGTAACTGCCTCAACCAAATGGGCGCAAAAATATCAGGCATAGACACTTCTACACTTATTATCGAAGGGGTAAAAAATCTAAACGGCATTACCTATTCAATATGCCCTGATCGTATTGAAGCAGGTACTTATCTTGTGGCTGCTGCGATTACTGGTGGTTCTATCACTGTTAATAATATTCGCCATCAGTCAATGCGTGCAATTCTTGGCAAACTAATTGAAACCGGTGCTGATATCAAAACTGAAAATCACTCAATTACACTTGATATGAAAGGCAGAAGGCCTAAGGCAGTTAATATTAAAACTAGCACTTACCCAAACTTCCCAACAGATATGCAGGCGCAATTTACTGCACTTAATGCCATTGCAAATGGTAGCAGCACCATTACTGAAACCATTTTTGAAAATCGATTTATGCATATTCCTGAACTCTCACGCATGGGGGCCAACTTAACCCTAGAAGGCAACACGGTAGTTTGCAAAGGTGTAAAATCGCTAACTGGCGCGCATTTGATGGCTACTGACTTAAGAGCTTCTGCATCTTTAGTCTTAGCAGGATTGGCCGCCAAAGGCACCACTACGATTGAGCGTGTTTATCACCTTGATCGTGGTTATGAGACTATTGAAGAAAAATTAAAATTATTAGGCGCTCAAATTGAACGAGTGCAAGATTAAAAAAGTAAATAACCAACCATGTTAACCATTGCCCTATCTAAAGGTAGAATTCTTAAACAAACTCTACCTTTGTTAAAAAAAGCTGGACTGGAAATCTCTGATGAAGAGCTTAATTCCAGAAAGCTGATTCTTGACACCAATCTTATTGATGTCAAAGTTATTGTCATTCGTGCCACTGATGTGCCAGTATTTGTACAACACGGTGCTGCTGATATGGGTATTGCTGGTAAAGATGTCTTGCTTGAACACGGTGCAAACGGTTTGTTCGAATTATTAGATTTAGGTATTGCTAAATGTAAACTCATGGTTGCGGCTAGTGACGAAGACAAACTAGAACAAAACACATTAAAAATTGCTACTAAGTATGTCAATTCAGCCAAGCGTTATTTTGAAACAAAAGGCCAACAAATTGAAATTATCAAACTTTACGGTGCGATGGAGCTTGCTCCAGTTGTAGGCTTGGCACACTGTATTGTCGATTTGGTTGATACTGGCAACACGCTTAAAGCTAATGGTTTAAAACCCCTTGAGCACATTGAGGATATTTCTTCTCGATTAGTGGTTAACGCTGCATCATTCAAAACTAAAAACATCCAAATTAAAACTTGGGTTAAAGGTATCGAACAAAGCCTATGATTACTCAGCTATCTTCAACTCAGGCTGATTTTCAAGAAAAGTTATCTAAATTACTAGCTTGGGAAAGTGTTTCAAATACTGACGTTGCAAAAACTGTTGATGATATTATTGCCAATATTAAAGCCAATGGCAATCAGGCATTAGTCGAATACTCAGTTAAATTTGATGGTGTTAATGCCTCTAACATGTCTGAGCTTACTATATCAAAAACCGCTTTAAAAGAAGCTTTTGACACACTAGATGTGAATGAAAAAACCGCACTACAAAGCGCGGCTGATCGTGTACGCGCCTACCACGAAAAACAAAAACAAGATACTTGGACTTACACTGAAGATGACGGCACCATATTAGGGCAAAAAGTCACGCCACTTGATCGCGTGGGTTTGTACGTGCCTGGCGGCAAAGCTGCTTACCCTTCTTCGGTACTGATGAATGCCATTCCTGCAAAAGTTGCTGGTGTTGAAGAGCTTATTATGGTGGTGCCTACACCTAATGGAGTAACGAATCAGTTAGTGCTAGCAGCCGCTTATATTTCAGGGGTTGATAAGGTATTCACCGTTGGTGGTGCTCAAGCAGTAGCAGCACTAGCTTATGGCACACAAACCATTCCAAAAGTCGACAAAATTGTTGGCCCGGGTAATATTTATGTTGCTACTGCTAAACGCGTAGTATTTGGTCAAGTAGGCATTGATATGATTGCCGGTCCAAGTGAAATTTTAATTATATGTGATGGCAAAACCAACCCTGATTGGATTGCGATGGATTTGTTCTCTCAAGCCGAACATGACGAAGATGCACAATCAATCTTACTTTGCCCAGATGCTAACTTTATCAAACAAGTCAAAGCAAGTATTACTAAGCTACTACCAACGATGGATCGCAAAGCTATTATCGCCACTGCACTTAAAGATCGTGGCGCACTTATTCAAACCAAAGACATGGATGAGGCGATTGCCATTTCTAATCAAATCGCTCCTGAACACTTAGAGCTCTCTGTAGAAGACCCTAAAAGCATGCTAGATGATATCAAACATGCCGGTGCAATATTCATGGGTAGAAACACTTGTGAAGCTTTGGGTGATTATTGTGCAGGACCAAACCACGTATTGCCAACCTCTGGTACGGCGCGTTTTTCATCGCCTTTAGGTGTGTATGATTTTCAAAAGAAATCTAGCTTAATTATGGTGTCTG
>CAZOAA010000009.1:0-47472 GCA_964577715.1 uncultured Candidatus Thioglobus sp.
CACATGGCTTGGAATTAACTGATGACGCACTTGAAGCAGATGTGCTTTTACTAAACACTTGCTCAATTCGCGAAAAAGCCCAGGAAAAACTTTTTCACCAACTTGGTCGATGGAAAAAGCTTAAAGAAAAAAAATCAAACTTAGTGATTGGCGTAGGTGGGTGTGTCGCCTCACAAGAAGGTGAACTTATCTTAAAACGTGCGCCCTATGTGGATATGATTTTTGGCCCACAAACATTACACCGACTACCGAATATGCTTAGCGATGCTTTAGGTGATAAAGAAGTGAGTATTGATATTTCATTCCCAGAAATTGAAAAATTTGACCACCTTCCTGAGCCAGAAGCCAGTGGTGTTAGTGCTTTTGTGTCTATTATGGAGGGTTGTAGCAAATACTGCACTTTTTGTGTTGTACCTTATACACGCGGTGAAGAGGTTTCTCGCCCATTTGACGATGTCATTAACGAAGTAGCAACTTTAGCTAACCAAGGTGTTAAAGAGGTTAATTTACTTGGTCAAAATGTTAATGCCTACCAAGGCAAGATGGATGATGGAGAAACGGCAGACCTAGCTCTACTCATTAGTATTGTGGCACAAATTGATGGCATTGATAGAATTCGCTATACCACTTCTCACCCTGTTGAATTTAGTGATAGCTTGATTCAGGCTTACGCCGAGGTGCCAGAATTAGTCTCTCATTTACACCTGCCAATTCAAAGTGGCTCTGATAAGATTTTGACACTCATGAAACGCGGACATACTGCGCTTGAATATAAATCCAAGATTAGAAAATTGCGTGAAATTCGCCCTGATATTTCAATCTCTAGTGACTTTATTATTGGTTTCCCTGGTGAAACTGATCAAGATTTTGACGATACGATGAAGTTGATTAACGATATCACTTTTGATAAATCTTTTAGTTTTATCTACTCTGCTCGCCCTGGTACACCGGCAGCAAGCTACCCTGATGATGTTGAGTTGCAAGTTAAGAAAGATCGCCTATCCTTAGTACAAAAAACCATTGATACATCAACTGAGGTAATTTCAAAATCTATGATTGGTAGTGTGCAAAAAGTGTTGGTTGAAAACAAAGCCAGAAAAGACAACAACATGTTTGGCAAAACTGAAAACATGCGTAATACGCACTTTCAAGGAAGTGAAAGTTTAATCGGGCAAATTGTTGATGTAAAAATTACCGATGCACGTGGCAACTCACTGATTGGCAAACTGGTTGATTAATCTTAATAATTCTCAATAATAAGCTCAACATCCTTTGCGATGACTTTTGGCCGATGTGGTGTTGGAAATCCTGCAAAAATCTGGCCATCAGGTGACAACAAATACAGCCAGGCAGTATGATTGATTGAATAGTGCTTAACACCTTTAGGAAGTTCTGCCCCATTAGGAATTATCACTGTTTTCCCATCTACTTCAATTGAGCGCTCATAATAAGTGCCGAATGGCTTAATCAAGCCGTCAATTTGACTTTGGTCGCCAGAAACACCAATAAACTCTTTGTCAAAATAAGTCATGTAAGTTTTAAGTACTTTAGGTGTATCTCTTTTAGGGTCAAAAGTGATGGCAACAAACTTAGGTATTGTTTTTAAATCGCCACTTTCTAATATTTTTTTGATTGATGCCATGTCCATTAGTGCTGTTGGGCAAACATCTGGGCAGTGTGTATAAATAAAAGTTAATAGCGTCCATTGATCTTTTAAACGGGCATTGTTGTATGGTTTTTCATTGTGATCAACCAATGAAAAATCAACCAATTTCCTATCTGGTTTATGCAGAATATGAGAGGCTTTAAGCTGATTTTTTAAAGTATTGTAGCCAGTATCTGTATTAATAGAAAATACCGAAACGCCGATTAAGACAATAAAAGTAAGCGTGATTAATAATGTGGATTTAGACATTAATGCGTGTGGTGATTGTTATTTGTTATTGCCTGATCCTTCCTAACAGGCGCATGAATACTTTGTGTTAAGCCATTATCAAATGACAATTTGATCATCACCTTGTCGCCCTGCATAGGAACCAATTCTGGGCCAATCAGCATAATATGCCAACTGCCTGGTTTTAGATCTAAATAATGATTAGTATTAATTAGCATAAAATCCTGCTTTAGCATTTTCATTACGCCACTTTGATTAATTGTTCTGTGCAACTCTACACGCTGGTAGCCTTTTGCCTGTGCGGACAATAATTTAATGTCATGATGAGTCTTATTACGAATCTGCATAAACAAACCTAACATTGGCGCATTAGGTGGTGCAGACCTAACCCATGGATCATGTATCACAATATCTGTAGATTGATAGCTTATAGAATGATTGTGCTCCATCGCAAAAGCTAGATTTGGTGCCATTATTAAAGTTAGTAATATAGCGATATAAATTGAAGAGAATGTATTTCGAATGATTGTAGGCATTGTATGCTTTGCTTTTTGCTCTGGCTAGCAAAATATTATATCTAGTTTTGTAATTAAGGTCGATGATAAAATACGACCATGGACCTATCACTAGACATTAATAGCTCGGAACAACTCTCTAACATTTGTGGGTCATTTGACAAACATCTAGATCTTATTGCCAGAAGTTTAGATGTTGAAATCAACAATAAAGGTTCCGATTTTAAAATCACTGGCGATAATGCCGATAAGGCTATGCATGTATTGCAGGATTTATTGTCATTATCAGAAAAACAAAATATAGGCATTGAAGATGTAGAGTTATATATTAGAACGCGTACTCATGATGACTTGCCAGATCAGGTGATTAACATTAAAACACGACGCAAGATGATTCACGTACGTAGTGCTAATCAACAACACTACGTTAAATCCATCTCTGATAAAGACTGTACTTTTGGCATTGGACCTGCAGGCACAGGAAAAACTTACCTAGCTGTAACACGTGCAGTTGAAGCGCTAGAACACTCAAATGTGCGCCGTATTGTATTAGTACGACCTGCAGTAGAAGCAGGAGAAAAACTTGGGTTTTTACCGGGTGATTTAACTGAAAAAGTTGATCCTTATCTTCGCCCTATTTATGATGCTTTGTATGAAATGCTCGGCTTTGAGAAGGTAACAAAACTCATGGATAAAAATGTTATCGAGGTGGCTCCACTTGCTTTTATGCGTGGCCGAACCCTAAACGAGTCTTTTATTATTTTAGATGAAGCACAAAACACCACTATCGAACAGATGAAAATGTTTTTAACGCGTATGGGTTTCGGCTCAAAAATGGTGATTACCGGTGATATTACCCAAATCGACTTAGCGCGATCTAGCCAATCTGGTTTGCTACATGCAATGGATGTGCTAAAAGATGAAGATCAAATTTCATTCTGTCATTTTGAATCAAAAGACGTTGTTCGACACAAACTGGTACAACGCATTGTGCTAGCTTACGAACAATTTAATGACTAAACAAATCGAGAAAATCATCGTTGGTCTTTCAGGTGGTGTTGACTCCTCTGTTGCCACCCTTTTACTTTTAGAGCAAGGTTATAACGTTGAAGCCTTGTTTATGAAAAACTGGGAAGAGGATGATACCGATGGTGTTTGCACTGCAGAACAAGACTTATCTGATGCCCAAAAAGTGGCTGACAAACTGGGTGTTAAACTGCACACCATTAATTTTTCAGCCGATTATTGGGACGATGTATTTGATCATTTTCTAAAAGAGCATAAAAAAGGTCGCACACCGAATCCTGATGTTTTGTGTAATCAAAAAATTAAGTTTAAAGTGTTTCTTGAGCATGCCCTATCACTTGGTGCTGACAAAATTGCCACAGGTCATTACGCAAGAATTCACAAGGATAATGATATTTATCAACTTAGAACTGGGTTAGATGATAACAAAGATCAGAGTTATTTCCTGCATCTTCTTAATCAAAAGCAACTCTCTAAAAGCTTGTTTCCGTTGGGTAATATTAGCAAAACTAAAGTAAGAGAAATCGCCACAGAGAATGGCTTTGTTACTGCAGATAAAAAAGATTCAACTGGTATTTGTTTTATTGGTGAGCGTAATTTTTCTGAGTTTTTGCAAACCTACTTGCCCAAACAACAAGGTGATATTGTCGATCAAGACGGGCAATTTATTAAACACCATGAAGGCCTAGCTTTCTATACGATTGGTCAGCGCAAAGGGCTAGAAATTGGTGGTGGTTTTGGCGCCTCAGGTGAGCCGTGGTTTGTGGCTGATAAGCACATTACAACCAATGAACTAGTCGTTGTGCAAGGTGATCATCCATTACTGTATCACAATACATTGTCTGCTTCTAATATTCACTGGATTGGTAAGCCACCAGAATTACCATTGGTATGCATGGCAAAAATAAGGTATCGTCAACAATCACAAGATTGTAAGATTAATTTAAATGAAGACATGCAACTAAAAGTAGTTTTTGATAAAGCGCAACGTGCAATTACACCCGGGCAATCTATTGTCTTTTATAATGATGATATATGCCTAGGTGGCGGAATTATTGAAAATAGAAATAATGAGTAAATTAAAAGAACAAACATTAGCATTAGCTAGTTTATTACAAACAACCACATTAGTAGACCAGCTTGCTTCAACTGGCACCTGTGATAGTAGTAGCAATCAAGCAAGTCTGCAAAGTATCGTAACCAGTAGTACCAATGTAGAAGAAATATTCACTTCTCCAAAAGATTTATCTATTGGCTTAAATGCACTTAAAGTTGCTTTTGGTAAAAAATCTAAAAGCATGCAAAATATTGTCTTTTACGCACTGGCCCTAATAAACCTTGAAAAAAAACTAATGAAGAATCCAAAACTTCTTACTAAGATTGGTAATGAAATTAATAAAATTAAAGATCAGGATTTTTTTGAAATTTCTCACTCCAACTCTTTAGCGCGCTTAGCACGGTTGTACAAATCAACATTAGGAGAATTAAACCCGAGAATTATGGTCAGTGGTGAGCAGATTTACCTCTCTAATCAGCATACTGCAAACCATATTAGAGCACTACTATTGGCAGGCATTAGGGCAGTCTCACTATGGAAATCACAAGGTGGTAGAACATGGCAACTGCTACTAAATAAGAAAAAGACCCTTAAGTTTGTAAACTCTATGGACTTTTAATACTTATTTTTTATACTCTGGAGTTGTATTAAGGTATAATTACGCCTTTTTTACTTATATCGATTTTTTTATAAAATATGGCTAATTCAGCAGGCTCTAGAAAACGCGCAAGACAAGCAATCAAACGCAACAAACATAACTCTCAAATTCGTGCAAAGGTACGTACTTTTATTAAAAAAGTAACTTACGCACTTGAAGCTGGTAACAAAAAAGAAGCGCAAGGTGGCTACGTAGCTATGCAAAAAATGATTGACCAGTCGGTTAGCAAAGGTTTAATGCATAAAAATCAAGCAGCCAGAAAAAAGGCGCGTCTTAACGCACAGATTAAAGCACTGTAAATTAAAACATATACATTGCTATAATTAAGCCCTCTCTTGAGGGCTTTTTTTACACTTGTATGAAACAGATTAACGACGAAGACAAACAACTGTTTAGATCCACAGTTGATGCTATTGCGCCAATTGATAAAGATGGCACTAACAAAAACAATGCATTAAAAAAACCAGCATTCACCGCATATAGTTATATTTCTGATGCCAATCTAGAAGGCTCAGAAATCGTCAATTATTCAAAAAGTGGAGTTTCAACTAAAATCATTAAAAAAATGAAACAAGGCAATATTGATTACGCGCCAGTATTAGACTTGCATGGTCAAACTGTCGTAGAGGCCTGTGAATCATTATCAGCCTTTATGTATCATCATCAATTTGAGCCTTTCATTCAAATAATTCATGGTAAAGGCTATCATTCTGAAAATGGTATGAGTATCTTAAAAACTCAAGTTGTGAGCTTTTTAAAGCAACACCCTCAAGTATTGGCATTTAACTCTTGCCCTGATAAAGATGGTGGTACTGGCGCAGTATTTGCACTATTAAAGCAAGGTTAATTATGTTTAACATTGATGAAATTTACACGGTCTCTGATTTTTTGTCACTGTGCAACAAAACCATTGAAAACAATATCCCTACTTGTTGGTTACAAGGTGAGATCTCTAATTTATCTCGCCCTGCTTCTGGGCATTGGTATTTTTCACTCAAAGACAATCGCGGGCAAGTTCGCTGCGCCCTATTTCGTCTAAATCAACGTAATATTAAATTTAACCCTGAAAATGGCTTAGAAGTTTTAGTACGTGCTGCACCCACTTTATATGAAGCTCGCGGTGATTTTCAACTGATAATTCAGCATATTGAGCCTGTGGGTGTGGGAAACTTGCAATTAGCCTTTGAACAATTAAAAACCAAGCTTAAAGATGAAGGCTTGTTTGATATTCAACATAAGAAAGCATTGCCTGTTGAAGTTAATACCATTGGCGTTATCTCTTCATCAAATGGTGCGGTTATTCGCGATATCATTAAGGTGCTTAACAAACGCTATCCTTTTGCTGAAATTTTACTGTTTGATTCTGCTGTACAGGGGGAAGGGACATTGGAAAAATTGGCGCAAGCTGTTGAAACTGCCGATCAATCAAATAAATGTGATGTCTTAATCGTGGCGCGTGGTGGTGGCTCTTTAGAAGACCTATGGGCATTTAATGAAGAAGTACTAGCTAGGACTATATTTAATACCAAAACACCTATTATTAGTGCTGTTGGCCATGAAACTGATACCACCATTGCTGATTTTGTGGCTGATATACGTGCACCAACACCAAGTGCTGCTGCTATGTTAGCTACGCCTGATAGACTTGAAATCCTTTCAAATGTAAATAAGCGTTATGCCCAGTTACTACAATTAAGCAATCAAAACTTTGGCCTATATCAACATCAGTTTAACCAACTTAAATCAAGGATACTCGCCCCAAGTAGGCAACTTAATTTATTTTCACAGCAACTTGATTCTTTTTTCTCTCGTCTCAACTACCAAACTAAAACCATTGTTCATTTAAACAGTGGAAAGCTAAAAACTTTATTTGAGCAATTAAAACAACATTCTCCCATCAGAAGCATTCAACATAAAAAAGAAATTAATGCACTCTCAAAATATCAATTAACTCAACAAATCCAACATGTTGTTAATCATCACAATAACACATTGATTTTATTGAAAGAAAGACTGGAAAAATCTATTAATACAGTTGTTGAATTGCAAAAAAATAAGCTCTCATCTCATGTTAGCAGTCTAAACCATCTGTCTCCACTAAATACTCTATCACGCGGTTATAGCATTACAAGCACTGTTAATAATCAAGTTATATTATCTAAAAACACCGTTAAAATAGGTGATTCGATCATAACGCAACTTACCAATGGCAGGATTTATTCAAAGGTTAATAAAATTGAAAATAATTAGCTTTTTATTACTGTTACTCCCTAGCGCAATATTGGCGAATATACCAATAAAAAATACACCCATCCCTGGAGGTATTGCAGTTATTGACTTTAATACTAATCATGCTAATCCAAAGGCGTTTTATAATAAGATTCCGCTTTACTTACAGCGCGTTAAAGATCAACATTGGCAAGTGTTAGTCGGTATTCCTCTAATGGAAAAACCAGGCAAAAAGAACATCACTATCCAAGACTTTTCAACACGCACTCTTAGCTTTAATATTAAAGATTATTCCTATACTGAGCAGCATATTACTCTTAAAGGGAAAAAGAAAAAATATGTCAATCCTAACTTAGCACATATGAATAGAATTAAAAAAGAGCGTCCCATCTTGTCAAGTTCTAGAAAAGTATTTTCTAATAAAACCCTATCAGATGGTTTGTTCTTACGTCCCGTGGATGGCGTGACTACCAGCCCCTTTGGGTTAAAGCGTTTTTACAATGGACAGGCTCGCCGTCCACACACAGGGCTTGACTTTGCTGGTGATACTGGCACACCTATAAAGTCTCCAGCTGATGGAAAAATAATCCTAACAGGGAATTTCTTTTTTAATGGTAACGGTGTTTTTATTGATCACGGACAAGGATTAATTAGTGTCTATATTCACATGAATAAGATTCTAGCCAAACAAGGACAAACAATAAAAAAAGGAGATTTAATTGGCACTATTGGTCAAACTGGTCGTTCAACTGGGCCTCATCTTCATTGGGGCATTTACCTTAATCAAACAGCCGTAGACCCTAGTTTATTCTTAGATAAATAATAATGAAATCTAATGTTTCCCTATTGCGAAGATTAGGCGCTATTCTTTATGACTCATTTCTAGTTTTTTCACTAGTATTTTTTGTGGTGGGAGTTCTTATTATTGCCATTTTCAAAAATCAAGCGCAAGTGAGTGAAGTACTCTTCTATACAGTTACCACTCCTGTAACTTACTTTTATTTTTCTATTTCCTGGGTAAAGGGAAGGCAAACTCTAGGCATGAAGGCTTGGAAATTTCAAGTTATTCAATCAAACGGACAAAGCATTACGCATAAGCAAGCTCTAATTCGATTTATTTTTGCTATTGTTGGTATTGCCTCCTTGTCTCAACTATTTAATAAGGATAATCTTGCACTTCACGATAAACTTTCTAATACTATTTTAATAAAAAATTAACATTCATCAATTTATCATTACAAAAACCTGTGCTATAATGTGGGCATTATTTTATAAAACTAGGGGAATAAAATGAGTTCAACGGTTAACAACAGCGCTGCAAAAGGTCATGTTTTACTATTAAGCACACTGGTTGTAACTTTAGTGGCGCCTTTAGCACTAATTTTACTGTCTTATGTGGAAATCATCTCAGGCACTTCACAATATATCTCAGCATTTGCAGTAACTGCATCAATGATTTATATTATTGGTGGCACTATCTGGATGGCAACTCAAGATAAGAAAGACGGTGAGCAATTAGCTGACGGCTAAAATTTATACCTTTTAAAGTTGAAAAAACAAACAAAAAAGCCAAGTAGATTATTTGGCTTTTTTTATGATTACTGGATTAGTATTATTCTTTTGGTAATTTTAACAACACTTATTCGTCAAAATTTTTTCATCAATAAGTTTCCAGCAACACTAAACGAACGACAGCAAATTATTGATCAGAATATTGCTCTCAATCAAGCATTAGAATCTAAAAACCAATCTTTAATTGTCGAATTAAATGCTGAATCAGAGTCAAATATGGAGATTTTAGAATCTCAAGCACGTTATCGATTTGGTTTGATTAAAAATGGCGAAACATATTATCAAATCAGTAAAACCACTCAATAAAACCTTAACTCTTACTTTACAGTAACTCATTATTGCTTGGGTATAATAAATATTTATCTCATATTTTAGGGCTTATTAATGTCAGCTGATCGTTACTACTTAATCATTCCTGCAAGTGGTATTGGTAAGCGTATGAGATCGGACATACCCAAGCAATACTTAACGCTAAACAATGGTAACAGTGTTCTTGATCAAACATTAGAGGTGCTACTCAATATAGAAAAAATCAAAGGTTGTGTTATTGCGCTTTCAAGTGAAGACTCTTTATTTAAACAATCCCCATTCTACAACCACCCAAAAATTATAGCAAAAGCCATTGGCGGTAAAGAGCGTTTTCATTCAGTAATTTCTGCATTAAATACGCTTAGACCTTTTGCCAATGATAATGACTGGGTACTGGTACATGATGCGGCCAGACCATGTGTTAATGCCATTGAAATTACAACCTTGATGAATGAACTCAAAAAACACCCAACTGGTGGACTACTAGCAACACCGGTTGTAGACACCATCAAACAAGCCAAGGAAAATATTGTAGAATCAACACTAGATAGGTCCAACCTCTGGCAAGCTCAAACACCACAAATGTATCGTTTTGGTGTATTATCAGAAGCATTAAAAACTGTAATAAAAAATGACGTGAAAATTACCGATGAAGCAAGTGCTATCGAACTTTTAGGGCTAAAATCTGTCATTATTCCTTCAAGTAAAAGTAATATTAAAATCACTACACCAGAAGATCTAGCATTGGCTAATTTTTACCTAAAATCATCATGAGAATAAAAACAGGAATCGGACAAGACTCCCACGCATTTGAAACTCAAGGAGAAAAACCACTTATCTTGGGTGGCATTATTTTTGACCATTCACAAGGTCTAAAGGGTAATAGCGATGCAGATGTTATTCTTCATTCACTCACTAATGCTATTTCATCCATAACTACTAAAAACATTTTAGGTGCCAAAGCTGACGAACTGTGCCAAAGTGGTATTACCGATAGTCGTGAATATTTGAAATTAGCACTTAATGACCTTGGTAATTGGAAGATTGAACATGTTGCAATTTCGATTGAATGCTTAGTACCAAAAATATCACCACAAATACAAGTAATGAGATCAAATATTGCTAACCTTCTCAATACCGATATTAACAACATTGGCATTACAGCAACAACAGGAGAAGGATTAACTGCTTTTGGTAAGGGTGAAGGAATTCAGGTGCTTAGTATTATCACTCTTAGCGAATAATGAACAACCTAAGGTCTGTTTCTAGCTCTAGAATTCGTAATATTCACTTTATTGGTATTGGTGGTTCTGGTATGAGCGGTATTGCTGAAGTGTTAAATAACTTAGGTTATAGTATTTCAGGTTCTGACACTAAAAGCTCAAAGACCACTCAAAGGCTAGAAAAACTAGGTTGTAAAATTACCTACCAACACCAGTCTAACAATGTCTCTGACGCGCAAGCTGTGGTTGTATCGAGCGCTATTGATATGGAAAATCCTGAGCTCATTAAAGCGCACAAGCTTAATATTCCTGTTGTACCAAGAGCTGAGATGTTATCTGAAATTATGCGTTTTCGATTTGGAATCGCAGTGGCTGGAACACATGGAAAAACCACCACTACAAGCTTAATTGCACACATCCTAAGTGTGGCTAAACTTGATCCAACATACATCATTGGTGGCATACTTAATTCTAGTGGCATTAATGCTAAATTAGGAGAAAGCGACTATCTTATTGCTGAATCTGACGAGTCTGACGCATCTTTTCTACACTTACAACCAATGCTTAGTGTGATTACTAATATTGACCAAGACCACATGAGCACTTATGGAGGCGACTATCAAAATCTAAAAGATGCTTTTATTAGTTTTACCTCTAATCTACCTTTTTATGGCGCTTGTATTTTATGTATGGAAGATGCTGGCGTGGCAGATATAGCCAATAACATCCACCGACCTTTAGTCACTTATGGCTTTAATACTGGTGTCGATATACAAGCAAAAAATATACAGCAACAAGGCATGCAAATGCACTTTGATGTGGTATGTGATAAATACGATAAAACGTTTTTAGTTAAACTAAATCTAATCGGCAGACATAATATCTTAAATACATTAGCTGCAATCGGTATTGCTTGTGAATTAAAAATTAAGACCAGTATTATTCAAAGTGCCTTAGAGAGTTTTTCAGGTGTTGCACGTCGACTCGATCATCACGGCACGCTTAATATTAACAAACATCAAGTTTTGTTGTTTGATGATTACGGTCATCACCCTAATGAGATTAGTGCAGTATTTGAAAGCTTAAAAAATACTTATCAAGATAGGCGGTTAGTGGTTATTTTTCAACCGCATCGCTATTCGCGAACACGCGACCTATTTGATGATTTCTCTCGAGTACTTTCTCAAGCAGATGCACTGATTCTATTAGAAATATACCCAGCCAATGAAAAAAGCATTGCTCGCATTAGCTCTAGTTCACTGGCTAGTGCAATTCGCAAACGTTCATCATTAGACCCTATTGTTGTAAAAAATAAAGAAGAAATTACAAATGCACTACCCAATGTAGTCAAAAATAATGATGTCTTACTTACTTTAGGTGCTGGAGACATTCACACAATTCCAAAATTATTAATAGATCAATATGCTCACTCATAATGAGTCCATGAGTCAATATTGCTCGCTTAGGGCTGGTGGTCTAGCACAAACTTTTTTCACGCCAGAGTCGATTGACGACTTATCTGCTTTTTTACAAAATAATCAAAAACCTATATTAATACTCGGTTTAGGAAGTAATCTACTAGTACGTGATCGCGGTTTTGATGGGGTGGTTATTAAACTTAACAACCTTAATACAATCAATATAAAAGATAATGATATTCATGCTGATGCGGGGGCTACACTAGCAAAAGTTTCTAGATTTTGTGAGACTCAAAAACTATTTGGAGCTGAATTTTTAAACGCCATTCCTGGTAGTATTGGTGGTGCGCTATCAATGAATGCAGGTGCTTTTGGAAGTGAAATTTGGGACTTTGTTAAAAGTGTAACCACCATTAATTCCTTTGGTTCTGTATTTCATCGAAATAAAAAAGATTTTAAAATTGGTTACCGACAGGTCATTGCTAAAAACACAGATGAATATTTTATTGGTGCAACTTTAAAATTTAACCAAACCACTAAACAGCACAATATTAAAAAACTTCTAGAAAAACGTAATCTATTACAACCTATTGGTCTGCCTAGTTGTGGCAGTGTATTTAAAAATCCAACTGGACACCATGCTGCTGAATTAATTGAAAAAAGTAATCTAAAAAACCATTGCATTGGTGGTGCATGCGTTTCTGATAAACACGCTAATTTTATTATTAATAAGAACAATGCAAGTGCCACAGATATTGAAAATTTAATTTTGCATATTCAACAAACCGTAAAATCTAAGTTTGATATCAACTTAGAAATAGAAGTGAGAATTGTATGATTGCAGTATTAATGGGTGGAAACTCTGCCGAAAGACAAGTGTCCTTACAAAGTGGTGAAGCTGTATATAACGCCCTTAAAGCACAAAAGATTGACTGTTTTAAATTTGATTGGAACGGTGATAATTTAACTGATCTTTGGTCACAATCATTTGATAAGGCTTTTATTGTGCTTCATGGTCGTGGTGGTGAAGACGGTTATATTCAACAACAACTAAAAAATAGAAATATTACCTATACAGGATCTAATGCTAACGCTTCACAGCAATGCATGAATAAATCCACTACAAAAATTATTTGGGCACAAAATAATTTGCCGCTAGCGCCCTCAGTTGTTGCCAACTTTAATCAAACACCTCCTCAAATCAACTTTCCGCTACCTTGGGCAGTAAAGCCAACACTAGAAGGTTCTAGTATTGGTATTAGTAAAGTCCTTGACAAATCGCAATTAAATAAAGCATTGGAATTAGCTTGGAAATACGACAAAGAGGCATTAATTGAACAGTGGATTGAAGGAAATGAATACACAGTCTCTATACTAAATAATAAAACATTGCCCGCTATTAAAATTATTTCTAATCATGAATTTTATGACTATGAATCTAAATACCATAGTGATGATACACAATACCTTTGCCCGTGCGGACTCTCACAAGCCGATGAGAAAAACTTACAAACAATTGCCTTAAAAGCCTTCAAGGCAATGAGTGCCGACAATTGGGGTAGGGTTGACTTTATTATTGACAAAAACCATAAAATTTATTTATTAGAAATCAATACTGTTCCAGGCATGACGTCTCATTCATTAATGCCAATGGCAGCAAAGGCTTCTGGAATGAACTTCAATGAATTAGTGCTTAATATACTCAATGGCTAAAAGAACTCGAGGCAATAAACACAAAAAAAGCCTTAAGCAATTACTAATGCCAATTGCAAAGGCATTGCCTTTTTTTATTGCACTAATATTTATAGTTGTCAGGATATTAGAATCTAACCCTACCGAATTTTTAGACGTTAATATTACTTGGGAAATTGATGAAAATCTACCGATTGCTCAAAAAGCATTACTTAACAAGATTGATCCACTTATCAAAGATAAATATCAACTCGATTTACATCAAATAAAAACAAGCCTCGAACAAGAGCCTTGGGTCGCAAAAGCACATATTGAGCGCCTACTTTGGAATTCTATCCGCATAACAATTGAACAACAACAAGTGGCAATGCGTTGGAAAAATAAACAAGGCTGTCAACCTAATCAATCTGATACGCCTTGTTCTGGATACATATCAGAAAATGGCGAATTGTTCATTCCAAAAAACCCGATAGAATCTGATGCTGTTTTAGCTATTTCAAGCAAAGACAAGCAGGCTATTTCTAAATTGTATCAAGATTACAAACATTATCAATCTCTGATTGAGCCAATGAAAATTAAAGAAATTTCAAGAACTAACATTGATCAATTAACCATTGAGCCTAGTGTTAAAGTTATTCTTGGATATCAAATTCAAGATGAAAGATTAATTAACTTTAAAAAAATTTATAAAAAACTCAAAAAAGAAAACTCAAAAGTTAAACGAGCGACTTTTGATATGCGCTACCCAAAGGGGTTTACGCTGAGTTATTAGTTGTTATTAATTGATAGCACAATGCAAGTGTAACCGAAGTCCAATAAAACATAACAACCCTAACAGCCCACTCCAATGTTGGACCCAAACCAACAGAACTGACAATCCCAGCAACTAGCATTGTAATGAGTGCTGGCAAAATCACTTGCAAGAAAAATAAATTTAAATGGGTTGGGAAGGACAGCCCCCACTTGTATTTTGATGGCTGATCAAGGGCAATGTTAATAAAATTAAGCGTGATGGGTATGAGTAAAAAATACATAATCAATTGTAGAATCGCTAATTTTGTAAGCATTACTGGAATCATGGTTGCCAATCCAATAAGTAAAGTTAATGCGACAAAACGAACAATTTTATTAAAATTCAAAACTGGCATCAAACCAGAAACAGAACCCTGCCCTAGCATTACTAAACGATACATATTGATTGATACTGTTAAGTAACCATAAAAAAACAACACTAGATAGATCATCGCGTTATCTGGCAACTGGACATTGGTGACCTTTTCAGCATTAAAAACCTGCTCCATCAATATCATTAAATCTGGCAATATTAATACAAACGGGGTGCAAATTATTGCTGGAAAAATAGAAATTTCCAATATTTTTTTCCAATGCGTTAATACAAAAGCAAAGCCAGCTAAAATGATCTTGTTAATAGGTAATACGTTCATATTATTTGAATACTTATTTCATCTTAGAGTTAATTACATTAACAATAATTTTTAACTTTTGCCCTATCTGCAATGGTTTTTTAGCATCAAGCTTATTCCACGATTTAAGATCGTTCACACTAACGTTGAACTTGGCCGCAATACTTGATAAATTATCGCCTCTTTTAACTCGATAATTGATCTTTCTGCTAATATCCACACCTGTATTAACTACCTTTGATAAATCTTCTGCCTTTGATGTAGATGGGCGCCAAATAGCCAGTTTTTTCCCTATTTGTAATGGTTCACGATGGTTAAGATGATTCCACTTAATAATTGATTTAATATCAGTATTATATTTATTGGCAATTTTCCATAAACTGTCTCCACTACTCACGATGTGAATAACTTTAACACCGTTCTTTTTAACGTTCATTCTACGTTTTTCTCTTTGGTCTTCAGATAGAGAGTAATAATTATCAGACCTCTGCGCAATCGGTACAATTAAATATTTACCCACTCTAATCGTATTATTGTTCAAATCATTCACGCTTTTAATTTGCTCAATGGTAGTTTTGAATTTTTTTGCTAAATAACTCAAGCTATCGCCAGGCTTTATCTTGTGACGCAACCAGCGCATTCTGCCTTTTTTTGGATGAGAATCTAGATTTTTTTTAAATTCAGCAATGCGATCAATAGGTAGTAATAGTGCATAAGATCCAGTACTTGGCGTTGCCCAACGTTTTAAACCAGGATTTAGTGAATACAGCTCATCTGCACTTAATCCTGTCCATTCAGCAATAAGTGCTGAATCAAACTGTGAATCTAATATAACCGAACCTACCTGAGGTTGATTGTCGATTGGTGTAATATGTTGGTTATACAAAGTAGGATTTTTTATTAACTCTGCAACGGCCAATAATCTTGGCACATACCCTTTAGTCTCAGCTGGCAAATCTAGATGCCAAAAATCTGCCTTCTTGCCCAACTTTTTATTTTTTCGTACTGCCTTTTGCACCCTGCCTGGGCCCGAATTATATGCCGCAATTGCCAAGAGCCAATCACCTTTAAAAAGTTTATTAAGATTAGTTAAATATTTAACTGCTGCTTTAGTTGAAGCCACAACATCACGCCTGCCGTCATACCACCAATTGTCCTTTAAACCATATAGTCGGCCTGTAGAAGGAATGAATTGCCACAAACCTGATGCAGTACCATGAGAATAAGAAAAAGGATAATAAGCCGATTCTACAATTGGCAATAAGGCAATCTCGATAGGCAAGCCTGCTTTTTCAACTTCTTTAGTAACCAAATATAAATACGGTTTTGCACGTTTAGTAACCCGTGTTAGATAATCAGGATTTTTCTTAAACCAATCAATATGCCAATACAATTTTTTTTGGCTCGGTGCACTTAATGTATAACGATTAACAATATATTGCCAAAGATCTTTTTCAATAACAGGTTTAATATTTTTTTCGACATTAACAGCTTCTATTTTACTATCTGCACCAACTGTAGCCGCCGTTGTACCTTCACAAGCACTCAGCAATAAAAAAGATAAATAAATGAAATATTTTACGATTTTGAACCACCTGCACATTTGGGAGAATCGGGTGCTGTTTTTTTAAGAGCCCACTCATCAGGCGTATAAGTATGCATCGCCAATGCATGAATATCTTTTAACTCTTCGGTAAACAGTTTGTTAATAAAACGATGTCGATCAATGAGTTTTAAATCCTTAAAGTTTTCACTCACCACTATTAATTTAAAATGAGATTCGCTCGCAGGGCCTGAGTGTTGGTGTGATTCATTAATCACTTCAAGATGTGTTGGATTAAGCGATGTTTCTAATTGTTGTTTTAAGTGTTGCTCCATCTCACTCATTATCACCTCCAGAAAAAGCAAACTCAAATGCATCTGAAAAAAAGTTATCTTTGATCATACCCTGTTCTACAAAAGTATCGGCAACACTTTTAACCATTACTGGCGGTCCACAAGCATAGATCTCATAACCTGTTAAATCGTCAAAATCTCCCAAAACACTCTCGTGCACATATCCTCTCTTACCCTGCCATTCGTTATTAGGTTCAGATAATACAGGTACAAAATGAATATTACTATGTTCATTATCCCACTCTTGTGGCAAATTCATATATAAATCCACCTCATCTCTAACGCCCCAATATATATAAATTTGACGCTCAAGACTACCTTCAATAGCATGCTCAACAATCGCTTTTATTGGGCCAAAACCCGTACCACCGGCCACTAAAATTACCGGCTTTTTGCTTTCTTCTCTAAAATAAAAACTACCTTTTGGGCCTTCAAGCCTAAGCAGTGACTTTTGTTTCAATTCATTAAAAATAAAGTTAGTAAATTTACCGTCTTTAACTAAACGCACATGAAGTTCAATTAAGCCAGAATTAGCAGGTGCATTAGCAATAGAGAATGCACGTGGATCAAAATCAGGATGAATTAAATCAATATATTGCCCTGCTAGATATTGCAAAGATTCATCGCCAGGAATTTTTAAAAATATTTGCACCACGTCATAATTAAGATGATTAATACTTTCCACCTTACAAGGTAGTGTTCTCACTTCAATATCAGCAACACTATTTAACTCACCTACCACTAATGAAATATCTGATGTAGCCCTGCATTGACACAGCAAAACCATGCCTTCTTCGGCCTCCTCTGGTGTGATACCGTCTGGCTTTTCATCATAACTAACATCACCCTCTAATATTGTTGCCTTGCATTTACCACAAAAACCTTTTTGACAACCATAAGGAAAATTAAGTCCGTGCGCTAATGCATCATCCAAAATATGATCACTACCATCAGTCTCGAAAACCCTACCACTGACTTGATTTGTAACTGTAAACATGTGTTTTTACCTAATAATTTTGAGTAGCCAACATTATAATGCAGGTTATATCAACAAATGCTTAGTAATTAAAAGCTCTTTATGACAAGTAAAACAGATAAAAAAGTTGTATTTTTAATGGGTCCTACAGCCTCAGGTAAAACAGATTTAGCCATTGAGATATTTCAACACTTTAATACTCGCTTAATTAGTGTAGATTCTGCCCTAATCTATAAAGGCATGGATATTGGTACAGCCAAACCTGATGCCAATACACTAAAAAAATATCCACACCATTTAATAGATATTTGCAATCCTGAACAATCTTACTCTGCACATGATTTTGTTCATGATGCCAAAGCTCAAATAAAATCTGCTTTTGATAAAGAACAACTGCCCGTACTAGTAGGTGGAACTTCATTTTATTTCAATGCGTTAGAGCATGGTTTGTCTAATTTGCCAGAGTCCACAAATGCATCTCGACAAAAATTTAAACAACTACTAAAAGACAAAGGAAGTGAGCAACTACATAAAGACTTATCCAAGATTGACAAAAAAGCAGCTGAGAGAATTCATCCTAATGACTCACAAAGAGTTACTCGTGCACTTGAAGTGTTTGATTTAAGTGGACAGACGTTAAGCAAACTACAAGGCAACAAAAAACCAGCGATTGACTATCCAATTAAAAAAATTATTCTCATGCCAAATCGCAGTGAACTTCACCGGCGCATTGAGAAACGTTTTTTAACCATGATGGATAACGACTTCTTAACTGAAGTTAAAAACCTAAAACAAAATCCAAATTTAAATACAGATCTACCTTCAATCCGTTGTGTGGGGTATCGTCAAGCTTGGCAATATTTAGATGGTGAAATTGACAAACCTACTATGATTGAAAAAGCCATTATTGCCACGCGCCAACTATGCAAACACCAGAGCACTTGGCTCAGAAGTGAAAAAAATGCATTAATTCTAGAAAAACCTGAAGTTCTAAAAGCTGTAGAATTTATTCAAGACAATGCAAAAACTTGATCCTTAAAGCTTTTTCCACGTTGCTCAAAATCAGTAAACATATCAAAGCTTGCACAAGCGGGTGAAAGTACTACAACTCCGTCATTAAGCATTCCACTAGCCAAATTAACCGCCTCTGACATTGTATCAGCATAAATGATTTGTACTTTATTCAGCGCTGCGCCAAAATCTGGAGCACTTTGTCCAATTAGCACAACGCCAGCAACATTTTCATCAATAACTTCAAACAACTCTGTGTAGTCTTCTTCTTTAGCGATACCACCTGCAATAAGTATGATATTTTCGTGTTTATCAATTAATGCTCTTAATGCCTTTATGGTCGAAATTGAATTAGTGGCCTTTGAATCATTGTAATAATCAATACCTTGTTTTTTAGCCACCCATTCCAGACGATGCTCTAAACCTTTAAAATCTTTAATACTTTGTGCCATCACTTCAATATCCAAACCAATTTGATCGCCCAATGCTAATGATGCCAATATATTAGCGACATTATGTTCGCCAATAAGTTGCATTTCACTCACACTCAATATCACATCATCACCCTTAATTAAGTAACAACTACCATGACAAGTCACTGTGCCAAAGTCACTAGGCTGTTTTGGCATATCAATACCAAAATGTTTTGCACTATCTCTCTTTGGAATGAGTGCTTCATCAAGGTTTACCACTAGGTGCTGACAATATTGATATAGGCTAAGTTTTGAGTCTATATAATCATCAAAACTTTTATACCGATCGAGATGATCAGGTGTAATATTAAGTACAACTCCTGTTAATAATTTTAGCCGGTTTGTGTAATCTAGCTGGTAACTAGACAGCTCTAATACATAATACTCAACTTGGTCATCAAGGCAATCCAATGCAGGTTTTCCAATATTACCGCCCACAGCAACAACTTTATTACTATTAGCAATCATCTCCCCTAATAACTGAGTAACTGTTGACTTTCCATTAGAACCAGTAATACCAATTACAGGTGCTTTGGCAAAGCGTGAAAACAACTCAATATCACTGATTACTGGAATATTTTTATCTCTCGCCCAAATAATAATTGACTGGGTTTGTGCAATACCAGGACTGACAATTATTTCATCAATATCACTTAATAGAGATTGTGTCCAGTCTCCAAGTATAGGAGATGGGCCTTTAGGCTCTTTAATATATTCATCCAACAATGGAGGATGAGATCGACTATCAGCAACTCTATAATCTATATTTTTATTAGCTAGAAACCGAGCAACGGATAACCCTGTTTCCCCTAAGCCTAATATTAGTTTCATGAAAAATTATCTATTTTCGGTATAAAATAGTGGTATTTTACACTTATACAACATAGGAAAAAATTATGAACACAAATGTTAGAACTCAACCCCGTGGCATTGTTATTAACAATGTTTTAAGAAATACTTATCAGTTATTATCTGCAACATTGCTCTTTAGTGGGCTAATGGCTTATCTGTCAATGGCACTACAATTGCCTCACTTTGGTTTTTTAATCACGTTAGGTGGTTATTTTGGCTTGTTATACTTAACCAATAAATTTAAAAATTCTGCTGGTGGTATTTTAGCCGTATTTGCCTTAACTGGCTTTATGGGGCTAACACTTGGGCCAATCATTGGCATGTACACAACTGCCTTCTCTAATGGCTCTGATCTGGTTGCTATGGCAATGACAGGCACAGGCATTATCTTTTTATCTTTATCTTTTTATGCATTGGTTTCTGGCAAAGACTTTAGCTTTATGTCTGGCTTTTTAACAGCAGGTATTATCGTTGCATTTTTAGCAGGTATTGCCGCTTACTTCTTCTCTATGCCTGCATTATCATTAACAGTGTCAGCGGCCTTTATACTGCTAATGAGTGGTTTAATTTTATTTGAAACGTCCAATATTATTCGTGGTGGTGAAACAAATTACATCATGGCGACTGTTACTTTGTTTGTCTCAATTTACAATTTGTTCTTAAGTCTTCTACATTTATTGGGTGCATTTTCCGGCGAAGACTAACATGCCCGTGAGATCAACCATTAAAAATGATAGACTCTGAGGGTTACAGAGCTAATGTCGGTATTGTTATTACAAATGATAAACAACAAATACTTTTAGCTAAACGATACCAACAAGATGCTTGGCAATTGCCCCAAGGGGGTATTGATAAAAATGAAACAGAGCTTGATGCTCTATTTCGTGAGCTTGAAGAAGAAGTCGGCTTAACTGCCGAACATGTTGAAGTTGTCGCCAAAACACCTAAATGGCTACGCTACGATTTACCAGACTATCATATTAGACGTAAACAAAAACCAATTTGCGTTGGTCAAAAGCAAGTCTGGTTTTTATTAAAGCTTGTTTGTGACGAAAGCAACATCAAGCTAAATACGCATTCTGATATTGAATTTGATGACTGGGAATGGGTTGATTACTGGCACCCTATCGAACAAGTAATTGACTTTAAAAAACCCATTTATGAAGATATGTTAAAAGCACTAGCACCTATTGTTTTTAGCAATCAACACAAAGTCCCTTCTCAATACTCTCGCCCACTTAAATGTAGCGCTATTGTATTAGCCGAATAAGCTAAGTCCATCAAGCCCCCTATTGGTATAATTTAGATCTTTTTTATCTAACGATTGGAATTTAAATTGTGAATATCGGAATTTTAGGTTTAGGAACTGTTGGTGGTGGTGTTGTTAATGTTTTAAGAAAAAATCAGCAAGAAATTACTCGTCGCAGTGGTGCGACAATTAAAATTACCCATGCTGCTGTTAGAGACATTAACCAAGATCGAATTTGCCCCACTGATGAGATTAAACTTACGCAAGATCCTTTTACTCTCGTTAATAATAAAGATATTGATATTATTCTGGAGCTAATAGGTGGTACCAATTTAGCTAAAGAACTGGTAGAAATAGCCATTAAAAATGGCAAGCATGTCATTACCGCTAATAAAGCACTGATTGCCACACATGGCAACGAACTACTTACGCTTGCAAAGGACAATAATGTACATTTGCTTTTTGAAGCTTCAGTTGCTGGTGGCATACCTATTTTAAAATCATTAGAACAAGGCTTAAGCGCTAATCAGATTGAAATGGTAGCCGGTATTATTAATGGTACTGGTAACTTTATCTTAACTGAGATGCGCGATAAAGGCAGAGATTTTGCTGATGTACTAAAAGAAGCACAAGCATTAGGTTACGCTGAAGCCGACCCGACCTTTGATGTAGAGGGTATTGATGCAGCACATAAATTAGCAATTATTGCCTCTATTGCTTTTGGTTCTGAACTCAATTTTGACAAAGTATCCACTGAAGGCATCAGCCAAATTGAAGGTGAAGATGTTGAATTTGCTACTGAGCTTGGTTATTCCATCAAACACCTTGGTATCGCTAAAAAATACGATGGGAAAATTGAAATGCGTGTACACCCTACGCTCATTCCTAAAACACGCCTACTGGCCAATGTTGATGGTGTAATGAATGCAGTACTGGTCAAAGGCAATGCAGTTGGCCCTACACTTTATTATGGCGCTGGTGCTGGCGATGAAGCAACTGCAAGTGCAGTTATCGCTGATTTAGTTGATATTATTAAAGGCACTGTCAGTGAAGATGTTCTGGGCTGGCAATCGTTCGAACCAATGCTAAATCGTGATACTAACGAGATTGAATCTATTTTTTACCTACGCTTACTTGCAACGGATGAACCTGGTGTTTTAGCTGACATTACCTCAATTTTTGCCAATCACAATATTAGTGTAGAAGCAGTTGTACAAAAACAAATTGATGAGCAAAATAATGCACACATTGCTATTATTACCAATAAAGTTAAAACCTCTGAAATTAATACTGCTGTTAATGAAATTCAAAAAAATGATTTTATCCAAGAAGATGTTAAAATCATACATGTAGAGACACTTGATTAAATTAAGGATTAAATAAAATACAATGAGATACACTGGCCTAATTGAAAATTACAAAGACAGACTTCCTGTTAGTGAAAGCACGCGCCTAATTAGCTTAGGAGAAGGCAATACACCACTTATTCGCCTTGATAACATTCCTCGTGAATTAGGCAAAGCGGTTGATATTTATATTAAATACGAAGGCTTAAATCCAACAGGTTCATTTAAAGATCGTGGCATGACCATGGCTGTCACTAAGGCGGTTGAATCAGGATCAAAAGCCATTATTTGTGCCTCAACAGGCAATACTTCTGCCTCCGCTGCAGCTTATGCTGCTAGAGCAGGCATTAAGGCTTTTGTACTAATTCCAGAAGGGAAAATTGCCTTAGGAAAACTAGCACAGGCCATGATTCATGGTGCAGTTATTATTCAAATCAAAGGTAATTTTGATGATGGTATGCGTCTTGTAAAAGAAGTAGCTGATCATGCACCTGTATCTATTGTTAACTCAATTAACCCTTATCGTTTACAAGGACAAAAAACAGCCTCCTTTGAAATTATTGAAGAACTAGGTTTTGCGCCTGATTATCACTGCCTACCAGTAGGTAATGCTGGTAATATTTCTGCACACTGGATGGGATATACTGAATACAAAGAATATGGCAAAGTCAATAACACGCCTAAAATGCTAGGTTATCAAGCTGCTGGTGCCGCACCTTTTGTCAAAGGCTCAATGATTGACAACCCTGATACAGTTGCTACTGCGATTCGTATTGGACACCCTCAAAGTTGGGATTTAGCTTGGGATGTGCAAAAAGAATCAGGTGGATGGTTTGACTCATTAACTGATGAAGAAATATTAGCTGCACAAAAATTACTAACTGAAAAAGAAGGTATTTTCTGTGAACCTGCCTCAGCAGCTTCTATTGCGGGCGCAATGCGAGATATTAAAAGCGGTAAAATTGAAGAAGGTTCAAAAATAGTTTGCACTCTAACAGGTCATGGCCTAAAAGACCCTGATACCGCCATTTCACAATGTAGCGATGAAATGATTAATATTAATCCTGTCATGGATGAAGTTAGAGATGCGATTTTAAATAATATGTAATTATTCAGCAAGCAAGGCTTGCTGAATTTTAATTAAAGGAAAATTTATGGAATTCAATACCATTGAAAAAACCATTGGCAATACTCCCTTAGTTAAATTACAAAGGTTAAATCCCAACCCATCTAACACTATCTTATTAAAACTTGAGGGCAACAATCCTGCTGGCTCTGTTAAAGATCGTGCCGCCTTTAATATGATCCATCAGGCTGAAAAACGTGGGGAAATATCCCCTGGTGATACCTTAATTGAAGCAACTAGTGGCAACACAGGTATTGCACTTGCTATGGTAGCTGCCATCAAGGGTTATAAAATGACTCTAATCATGCCAGATAATCTTTCACAAGAACGTAGAGATGCAATGGCAGCCTATGGCGCTGAATTAATTTTAGTTACTGAAGAAGAAGGTATGGAAGGTGCACGGGATTTAGCAGATCAAATGCAAAATAATGGCAAAGGCAAACAGCTTGATCAGTTCTCCAATCAAGACAATGCCAATATACATATCCATACAACGGCTGAAGAAATTTGGAAAGATACTTATGGAAAAATTACTCATTTTGTCTCGGCTATGGGTACCACAGGTACCATTATGGGTGTATCAACCAACTTAAAAGAAAAAAATCCAGATATTCAAATTATTGGCATACAGCCTGAAGATGGGGCGCAAATTGCTGGTATTCGTCGCTGGCCAAAAGAGTATCTACCCAGTATTTTTGACGCCTCTAAAGTTGATACATTACTAGATGTTTCTCAAATAGATGCTGAAAAAACAACTCGTGCACTAGCAACACAAGAAGGTATTTTTGCTGGCGTATCAAGTGGCGGTGCGGTTGCTTCTGCAATAGCATTATCAAAACAAGTTAACAATGCAATTATTGTTACTATTATTTGCGACCGCGGAGATCGCTACCTTTCTACAGGATTATTCTCTGAGTAAAGCGTGAAAAGATACGTACTTCACCAGTTACCTAACGAACCAAAAACTTACCTATCTTTACTATTTGCAAGTTTGTTGTCAGTTATTGCTATTGACTTTTTTTTATATACCAGTGACTATGCGCAACACACATTCAAACAGCTAATTGGTGCTAAACCTTACTTAAGTTTTGCGATCACACCTATTGTTTTCGTACTGATTGTCTATATCGCAAAATACTTTTGCCATTATGTACAAGGTAGTGGCATTCCACAACTCATTGCTGCTACTGATTCACGCAACAAGACCATTCGAGAAAGATTACTTTCTTTTAGAGTAGCAGTAGGAAAAATTGCCTTCATCTTTTTAGGAATGTTAGGTGGTGCCCCAATAGGTATTGAAGGTCCAAGTATTCATATTGGTGGTTCCATCTTCTTTGGCTTTAATCGTTTTATCAAACTAAAGCGCAAATTACTAATTCATAGCCTGATTGCCATTGGAGGTAGTGCCGGCTTAATTGTTGCTTTTAACGCACCTATTGCCGGATTTTTATTTGCCTACGAAGAAATAGGCAGAAAACTTAAAAAACAAGCACTCGTTCTAATTGCTGTCGTCAGTGGCCTTGTATATCTATTTGCCACTTTATATCGAGGCAATGAAACATACCTAAGCGATATGTCTGATTACTCAATTGATTTATTATTAATCTGGCAACTTATACCTTTGGCAATATTATCTGGGTTATTAGGTGGTATTTTCTCCAAAATAACACTATATTTAGTTAACAAATTTATTGCTCATAAAAAATTTAAAGTTATTATTATCGCGCTTATTCTTGGATTAATCATTGCTATTTTTAACTACTTATCAAAAGGCCAAATAGCGGGTTCAGGCAGACAAGAAGTTATTATGATGCTAGGTAATGAAAGATTAGGCCTGGACTTTGTTATCATGAAATATCTTTCCACCCTAACCTCACTAGCATCAACCATTCCTGGCGGGTTATTTATGCCAAGTATTTCAATTGGCGCTGGTATTGGTTCAGAAGCATCTGCACTATACAATAGCATCAGTCCGCAAATAATTATTATTATGGCAATGATTGCTTATTTAAGCGGTGTAATTCGCTCTCCACTTACCTCAGCCTTTGTCATCCTTGAAATGACCGCCACACTTGACCTACTAATCCCTGGGTTAATGGTAGCCTTTGTTGCTAACTTTATTTCTAAACAAGTATTTACTCAGCCAATCTACGAAGCCATGGCCAACAGCTACTTAAAACTCACTGAAAGAGATTAAATCGGCTTAACAACAACCAAAATTACCACTGCTATTAATATCAATACGGGCAGTTCATTAAACCAACGATAAAAAACATGAGATCGTGTATTTTTATCTGCTTTAAATACACTAACCAAATGTCCACAATAAAAATGATAGGCTATTAATACTGCTACTAGCACAAACTTAACATGTAGCCAATATTGTGCAGAATAGATTGCCCAGCCGTCTATCGTCATCCAAAGGCCTAACGCAGTAGCAACAATAAAACTTGGCATCATAATGCCTTTGTATAGCTTGCGCTCCATCACCTTAAAACGCTCAATACTGGTTTTATCATCACTCATAGCATGGTAAACAAACAAGCGCGGCAAGTAAAACAACGCAGCAAACCAAGTAATTACACTAATAATATGAAAAGCTTTTACCCACAGCATGCAAATTCCTAACAATAAATACAGTTACTGACCATTATAGTAAAATAAAGAGAAATTAATCACTCTCTTTCAGGACTTGAAACAATATAGAGAAATCCCCTATAACTATACTTCGTTCTCAGACAAAGAAGTGGTATGTCGTTTTTTAGGTGATGATGCTTGGGACCTACTCAATCAACTAAGACAAAATCGTAACACTGGTCGAAGTGCAAGAATGCTATTTGAAGTCTTGGGCGATATGTGGGTTGTTAATCGAAACCCTTATATTCAAGAAGATTTAATCAAAAATAAGCGTCGCTGGAAAGCGCTTACTGAGGCGCTCTATTTACGCCTTGATCAAATCAGATCTCGTTCTGCTGGTAATGAAAAAGTCCTAAATTTATTACAAAGTACAGATCAAGCAGTTGATGATTTTAAACACTGCCTTAGTGAGTTTAAAAACAATAAACAACGCATTAAAAGCGCATTATTAAAAGTTACTAATAATAACAATATTCGTTTTGATGCACTATCTCGCTCATCACATTCAACTGACGCAACTGACTGGCGTGTTGAATATCCAGCTGTGGTTATCACCCCTGATACTGAACTTGAAATTGCCAAAATTATTAAAACCTGTATTGAGCTAGGTTTAACTATTATTCCTCGTGGTGGTGGCACAGGCTATACAGGTGGCGCAATCCCACTCAATGCACAAACAGCAGTGATCAATACTGAAAAAATCGATTTTATTGATTCAATTACCTCTAACAAAGGAATACATTCAGTAAACGTAGGTGCTGGTGTTATCACCAAACGCGTAAGCGAATTAGCAACTGCCAATAATTTAGTTTTTGCCATAGATCCCACCTCTCAAGACGCCTGTACAATTGGCGGTAATGTTGCGATGAATGCAGGTGGAAAAAAAGCCCTACGTTGGGGCACCACGATTGACAATCTGCTCTCTTGGAAAATGGTGATGCCTGATGGCAATTGGCTACAAGTTAAACGCCTAAACCATAATCAAGACAAAATACAGTTACTAGACAAGGTTAGTTTTAAGATTCATCACCTTAAAAAAGATGCTAAAACACTTTTAAAAACACAGACCTTAAGCATTGATACAAAAAATATGCGTAAAAGCGGTTTAGGTAAAGATGTTACCAATAAATTCCTAGACGGCTTGCCTGGCATTCAAAAAGAAGGCTGTGATGGATTTATTACTTCTGCAGAGTTTATTCTGCACAAACCACTTGAGCTTATCAATACCTTATGCCTAGAGTTTTTTGGCCATGATTTAAATAAAGCCGTATCGGCCATTGTTGAGATTAAAGATAGTGTCGACGCAAGTAACGATGTTGATTTAGTAGGCATGGAGCACCTAGATGCTCGCTACATTAAAGCCGTACACTACACCACCAAAGCCAACCGTGCAGAATTACCCAAAATGGTACTTCTAGTTGATATTAGCGCTAATAACCAATCATCCCTTGATGATCATATTGAAAAAATTATATCGCTGAGTGCTAAACGTGAAGGGGAGTGCTTTGTTGCTAAATCACTCAATAAAAGACACACTTTTTGGAAGGACCGGGCCAATACCGCCGCTATTGCTGCGCATACTAATGCTTTTAAGATTAACGAAGATGTGGTTATCCCACTAGATAAACTTGCCGATTATAACGATGGTATTGAGCATATCAATATTCGACTATCTATTGAAAATAAATTAGAGACGCTAGATGCTATTAAAAAATATTTTCAAAGCATTGATCCAAGCACTAGCCTGATTAAAGATAAGATTGACTCCGCCCTATCACTACTCAACCAAGTACACGATCAGTGGCAGAGTTCACTGGACAGTCTTGATCAAGACAGTGTCTTTAAGGCTATTCAAACAGGTGATAACACCATCTCATATATAAATTCATTTGCCAAACCGCTTAACGATTTACTAATGGGAGATTTATTTACTGATATTCGTCATCAAGTTCGCTCTATTCATAGCGAATACCGTGAAGTACGCTTATTTGTAGCCACACACATGCATGCTGGTGATGGCAACGTACACACCAATATCCCAGTACACTCGCACAATACTCAAATGTTGCATCATGCCGAAGCAGTGGTTGATGAAATCATGGTTCTCGCCTCAAAACTTGGCGGCGTGATCTCTGGTGAACATGGCATTGGCCTGACTAAATATCAATACCTATCCGATGAGTTCAAGAAAGAGTTTGCTAATTATAAATCCACCATTGACCCAAATAACCATTTTAATAAAGGCAAACTTATGCCGGGCAGTGGCCTTGATAATGCCTTTACTCCTTCGCTACGCTTGGTTGAACAAGAAGCGCTTATTTTAGAAAGTAGTGAAATTGGTGAAATTAATGATATGGTGAAATCCTGCCTACGTTGTGGCAAGTGTAGGGGCGTGTGTACCACACATGTACCAGAGGCTAATTTACTCTATTCACCGCGCGATAAAATTATTGGCACCAATCTAATTTCAGAAGCTTTTCTTTATGAAGAACAAACACGACGTGGTATTTCACTCAACCATTTTGATGAATTAAATGATGTGGCTGACCATTGTACCATTTGCCATCGATGTTCTCAGCCATGCCCAGTAGATATCGATTTTGGTGATGTTTCCATTAAGATGAAAGATATCTTACGTAAGCAAAACAAACGCCACAGCAATATTGCCGCCAAGTTATCAATTGCCTACCTCAATATGAGCAAGCCTTGGCAAATTAACATTACCAAAAAACTACTGATTGATCTTGGCTATAAAGCACAAAATATTGCCACAAGAATTGCAAAACCATTACTTAAGAAAAAACCCAATAAAACCATAGGCCGACCTAGCTTTACCACAGAGCTAATCACTATGCTAGACAAGCCACTACCTATGGATACCTCTTTATCTCCTCTTAGAGATTTACTCAACATCAATGATGCTGGCACCATTCCGATTTTATCTCATCCAGAAAAATCCACCAATGACTCTCCCAGTGTATTTTATTTTCCAGGTTGTGGCTCTGAGCGTCTCTACTCTAAAATAGGTCTTGCCAGTATTGCACTGCTTTATCATCAAGGTGTTAGAGTTGTCCTACCACCAAGTTATTTATGCTGTGGCTATCCACAAACCAGTGCTGGTGATAGCAAAAAAGGCAAAGAAATCTCTACAGATAATCGTGTACTGTTCCATCGTATGGCCAACACTCTTAATTATTTAGATATCAAACATGTACTTACTTCGTGTGGCACTTGTATTGATCAACTCCTTACTTATGAACTAAGTGATATATTCAAAGAATCCAAACTAACTGATATCCATGAGTACCTTTTGGCCGATGGTGTAAAGCTAGACAATACAAAAGAACAATACCTCTATCATGCACCGTGTCATGACCCAATTAAAAGTGACGATTCATCCAATGTCATTTCTCAAATTATGGGGGCAAAAGTTTTAAGTAATGATCGCTGTTGTGGGGAAGCCGGCACCTTTGCTGTCGCACGAGCTGATATTGCCAAACAAGTAAAATTCAAAAAAGAATCTGAAATTAAAAAAGACCTAACCACGCTCATCGGCAAGCCTAAAGCCAAAAAAGGCATTAAGATGCTCACTACTTGCCCTGCTTGTCGCCAAGGCTTATCTCGCTACCAACCTTCTACCGGCATTGAACCTATCTATCCTGTTGAAATCATTGCTGAACAAATCCTAGGCAAAAACTGGCAGAAAGACTTTATTAATTCTGTGGCAATTGAAAAAGTATTGCTTTAAGCATTGCTCACATACGCCCAAGCGTTTTTACCTGATTTCATTTTTCCCATTACTCGCTTGTAGTCATTCACTTCATACTTGTCTGATTGCGTTAATTCCTCAGCGGTAATTTCAAACACCATGCCATCCACTTGATCAGCATCATCGCCAGTAGCAATAGCAATAGGATGGTGCGTTTCACCGCTTAATTCAACTACATCATCATCTTTAATCTCAACCATTTCAAGTTGATAGCCCAATAGTTGATCTTTAAAACCTACTAGCTCTCGCCCAAAAGTTTCAAGCTGAACCGGCGTGTTTTGTAATGTTCCGTAAGAGAAAAGTAATTGTGTTGTATTCATATTATTTTTTAATTACGCATAAAAAAATCCCCCACTGGGAGGGATTTGGTCGCATAAAAGCGGAGCCTACGAAAAATAAATTTCATTGGTATGAAAAGCAAAATTCTTAAGCGATAGTCGGTTACAATTTGCACTACACATTCTACATAAGGAAACAGTACAATGCAACAAAAAGTCTTAGGGTTAGATTTAGGCTCAAACTCAATTGGCTGGGCACTTCTTAATGAAGACAACAACACAGCTTCAGAAATTATTGATTTAGGTTCTCGCATTTTTATTAAAGCAGTAGAGGAAAAAGTACCTACACCAAAAAATCAAAAACGTAGAGATATGAGATTAGGTAGAAGAGTGTTGCAGCGTCGAGCAAGACGCAAGCAACGCATGCTCAATTATTTAGTATCGCTTAGTTTACTACCTCGAGAATTACAAAATCACACTCAACCAGAGATTGTATTAAATGAAATTGGCAACCCTTACGAGTTGCGCGCAAAAGCACTAGATGAGCAACTCAAGCCTTATGAATTTGGCAGAATATTACTACACTTTGTTGCTAGACGTGGATTCTTATCCACCAAAAAACAAGTAGCTGGAGATTTAATTGATGATCCAGATACTTTATCTTATCTCAATGAACTTGATGACAAGCCTAGCAAAGACAAAGAAGAAGGGCAATTTAAAGCTGATATTGCCGATGTTTACAAAGCCATTAAAGATGCCAATGCTAGAACTTTAGGCGAGTATCTATTTAACCTAGAAACTGGCAAGGTTAAACGCAATCGAAATCACGATGGCGGACACCTGCGCACCGATCGAAAAATGTATCAAGACGAACTTGTTTTGATCTGGAAACAGCAAGTTCAACACTTCAACGATTTGCCCGATGATTTTATGCAAAAAGACAAAGGTGTATTAAAAATCATCTTTTACCAACGCCCACTTAAACTTAAAAAAGATCGTGTTGGACAATGCTCACTAGAACCCAAGCGTCGTCGTGCTAACACTGCACGCCTAGAAGTACAAAAGTTCAGATATTTGCAAAAAATAAACGACCTCAAATATTTTGATGTTTGGCAAGAAAAAAATGTACCACTAATCGATAAGCAAAAACAAAAATTAAGATTGCTTTTTGAAAATAATCCAAAGATGACTGTTGCTAGAATAAAGAAAGAGTTAGGTTTAGAAAGAAAATTAAATTTTGATACCGATGAAACAACCTTTAAAGGCAATATTACCGCTTGTGAAATTCGCAATGTTATTGGTAACGCTTGGGATAAATATTCAGAAAAACAACAATATGATTTATTTGAAGATTTATTCACTATCAAGAAAAAATCAGCCCTTAAAGCACGCTTAATTACGCATTGGGATTTTGATAAGAAAACCGCTGTCCAGCTTTGCTTAATTGAATTTGAGCCATCCCATTCTAATCACTCACTCAAGGCTATTAACAAACTTTTACCGTTTTTAGAACAAGGCATGATCTACTCTGATGCTCGTCAAGCAGCCGGATATGACTACGAACAAAAAGAGGTTGAAATTCAAGATACTTTAGGCGTACCACCTGAAACCTCCAATCCAATTGTTAATAAAGGCATGCATGAACTAAGGCGACTGATTAATGCCATCATTAAACAATACGGCAAGCCCGATATTATCCGCATTGAAATGGCGCGTGATTTGGAAATGAACACCAAACGCTACAAGGAAAATGAAGCGCGGCAAAAGAAAAACCAACAAGCTAACGAAAAAGCACAACTGGCTTTTGAGGGTTTAAATCTCGGCAAAAAATACGCCTCAAGGGATGACAAAATTCGCTACCGCCTATGGCAAGACCAAGATGAACGTTGCGCCTATAGTGGTAATACTATCGCCCTTAATCAAGTGTTTTCTAGCACTTGTGAAATTGACCATATTTTGCCATTTAAAAAATCCCTTGATGATTCCTACATGAACAAGATTTTATGTTTTACAGCAGAAAACCGCAACAAATCTGACCAAACTCCAATCGATGCCTGGGGTGGCGATAACGACAAATGGAACCAAATCACTCAAGCACTTAGCCATTGGGATAAATCATTAGAATATAAGGTTAAACGCTTCTACACCAAAGAAGCAGATTTACAAAAGCGTGATTTTATTTCCAGCCAACTAAATGACACCCGCTATATGTCAAAACTCGCACAAGACTATGTGCGTCAACTCGGTTGTGATGTAAATATTACCAAAGGTTTTGTAGTGAGCCAAATTCGCCATCAATGGGGCTTTAATAATCTAATCGGTGAAACTGACAAAAAAGAGCGTACCGATCATCGCCATCATGCAATTGATGCAGTAGTAATCGCAGCCACCTCGCGCAATTTATACCAAAATGCAGTTAGGCAAATCCAGCAAGACAAACTTAATATTGCCCCACCGTATGAACATATTCGTGATGAACTCAAAGAAAGACTCAAGCATACTATTATTTCGCACGCACCACAGCGCAAGCTATCAGGCGCACTGCACGAGGAAACCGGTGCAGGCTATATTGAAAAACACGGCGGCTTGGTTTATCGTAAAACCCTCAATCAAGATTTCACCATTAAAAATACCATGAGCATTGTTGATGAGCAAGTACAACTAAAAGTACTAGAGCATATTGAAAATCATGACAATAGTAAAACTGCATTTAACCCAGAGAATCTTAAAACCTTAAAACTCGGCAAAAATCCGATTAAACGTGTACGTGTTTTACAGTCCAAAACCAACGAAAAGAAACTCTCCCAAACCAAATTTGGCGTGCGTGATAAAACTGACAAGATTTTTAAATACATGTCATTTGGCAATACCCATCATGTAGAAATTATTAAAAATAGCAATACAGGCAAAGTTAAAGGCGAGTTTGTAACCACTATGTTGGCTTCACACCGTGCCAAGGGTATTAATACACCCAAACAACCAATTATCAAAAAAGATCATGGCGAGGAATGGGAGTTTGTTATGGCACTGCATATTAACGATACTGTGAGTATCGAGAAAGACGATGGCGAACGAGTGTTTTATCGAGTGCAAAAACTTGAAGCGCCAACCGGACTAACTCTAAGGCTTAATACTACATCAACACTTAATAACAAAGATCAGGCAATCAGAAAATCAATTAGTGGGCTTTTTCAAGAAAACATACTAAAACACAACATTAATACTATTGGTCATTTTATCGATAATGATTAAACGTATTGTTGAGGTTAATAGTCCGAGCTACCTACATCTTAAACACAAGCAATTAATCATTGAGCAAAACCATGAACAAGTTGCACAAATCCCCATTGAGGATATTGGTGCGTTAATTTTAGAACACTCTGCGATTAGTATCACTCAGCCACTAATTATTGAGTGCCAAAAAAATAATGTGGCGATTATCTTTTGCGATGAAAAACACCTGCCCTACTCTACTATTTTACCCATTGCTGAGGGTAATACTCTGCACCAAAAAATCCTTAAAACTCAAATGAGCATCTCTGAACCAACACGCAAAAACTTATGGAAACAAATTATCGTTCAGAAAATTCATAACCAAGCTCATACACTGAAAAAATTTAACAAACCTTACACCCGATTACACAAACTAGCAACCGAGGTTAAATCAGGCGACAGCACTAATTGTGAGGGCTTGGCAGCACAGTATTATTGGAAGGCTTTATTTGGGGTGGATTTTATTCGTGATCAAAATGCTGATGGGGTGAATGCCATACTTAATTATGGCTATGCAATCATCCGCGCAATGGTAGCGCGTAATATCTGCGCTAGCGGCTTACACCCAAGTATTGGCCTATTTCATCACAACCAATACAACGCTCTATGTTTGGCAGATGATCTAATGGAGCCACTACGCCCATGGGTGGATAGTATTGCTTATGAGTTGTATCAAACTAATCCAAATATTAGTATTAGCATTGAGAATAAAACCCCATTTTTAAACCTTATTAGCCAAACAGTACGCTATGAACACAAGCAAATGCCGATGATGATTTCCATGCATTATCTAATGGCAAACCTGAAACGTAACTTTACTAAAGAAGATTCAAAATTGACATACCCCTTACTACAGGCGTAGTATAGAGTTTTTAAACATTGGCTTTACTTATGTTTGGAGGCTTACAAACCATGTGGGTAATTGTACTGTTTGACTTGCCAACAGATGATAAATACATGCGCAAAGACTACACGCACTTTCGCAAGTTTTTGCTTGAGGATGGTTTTAGGATGATGCAATACTCAGTGTATATGCGCCACTCATCTAGTGAGGAAAACGCCCAAGTTCATGCACGCAGGGTTAAGCTCCACCTACCACCAGATGGTGAGGTGAGAATTATCAAAATTACTGACAAGCAATTTGGACGGATAGAGGTTTTTTACGGAAAAAAACGCCTACCCACCGAAACCGCGCCGGCACAACTTTCATTTTTCTGACTAGAAAAATGAAAGTTGTGCCTATACTACAGCGTTTGTAGCGAGCATATTGTAACCGACTATCGCCTAAACGCAAATCACAACAGTGATCTTGCTCACCTTGCCCTCTTAACTATTGTAACCGACTATCGCCTAAACGCAAATCACAACTTGATAGTGCAGAACCAAGTAACAAAATGAATTGTAACCGACTATCGCCTAAACGCAAATCACAACTCAGTCAAGAAACAACAGTTAGCTATTGATATTGTAACCGACTATCGCCTAAACGCAAATCACAACTGGCTATATTAAGGGCGATAACACTTCTGTATTGTAACCGACTATCGCCTAAACGCAAATCACAACAGAAAAAGAGGGTTTTAAAAAAAGAATAGTATTGTAACCGACTATCGCCTAAACGCAAATCACAACTCTATGTATCCGATATTGAGAAAGATGTGGATTGTAACCGACTATCGCCTAAACGCAAATCACAACTTACTATCTCATATAAATTGCAAGTTATCATTGTAACCGACTATCGCCTAAACGCAAATCACAACCCGCAGACATTAATGGGCGTTCCCAATACTATTGTAACCGACTATCGCCTAAACGCAAATCACAACAAGCGGACAAGTATTAACATCTAATGGTGATTGTAACCGACTATCGCCTAAACGCAAATCACAACTGCTATTCAATGGAGCAACGTGCTATGAACATTGTAACCGACTATCGCCTAAACGCAAATCACAACATTTAATGATACTATTCCCTTCTAGCCATATTGTAACCGACTATCGCCTAAACGCAAATCACAACAGATGCAAGTAACTGTTCTTTTATCAAAAACCTAAGTGGTCAATCCACTTTGGTTTTTAACTTATTTCCCTTTGTAAAATTCATCCATAAACACTTATCAAAACGAGTGGCTGATTTTTCGGTGTTTAAAATTTACACCCACGCCGGGCGTGGGTGTAAATAAGTTTAGAAAAATCAATGAGTGAGTGTGAATTGGTAATTTTGCAGGGGCGAACTCTTTTTGGATACTTTTTCTATTCGCTAGAAAAAGTATCAGAGCCTAAACGAACAAATCTTTGATTTGGAGAAAGGATTTTAGTAAAAAATTTTGGCTCCGCGAAGCAGTCTCAATAATCGAAATAGATTATTTTTTAGCGCCAACACTCAAAATAACAATCTTAATTCTTATAAACTTCATCATGAGTGCCAATATTAACTGGAATAATTGTTTTATCATCAACAATAAACTCAATACTGATACGATAACTAATATTGATTGAAATTGAATATAATTGCTTTAATTTACCAGACAACGGATGAATTCTAAGTGAAGAATGAAATGGATTAATTTCCATTAATTTCATGGTTTTTGCGTATTGTTTTTTTATATCTGAATGTTTTTTTAGAAATTTTTTTAACCTTTTTTCATACGCAGGTGTAAAAATTATCTGATACATTACAACTGAGCAATATGCTCATCAGCGCTCATTGATATACCTTTTCCATTCTTAACATCTGCCAATGCTTCCTGCAATGCAGTTTCTAATTCACATTCTCTTAAATAATTGTAACGATCCATACTTACGGCAACGTATTTTGACTTGCCTCTGACCGTGATAATGGCTTCACTATCGTGCTTTAATGCATCATCAATAACACCAACTCCGCGAGTTTTTAGTTCATTTGCAACAATATTCATAACAATACCTTTAATAATACTATTATTAGTATTATACAGAGACTATTTAAAAATTTCAGAAATAATCGAAATAGACTATTTTGAACGCCCAACACTCAAAATAATGAGTTTATCCATGTCAATCAGCCTTGCATAGGCTTTTTGGATGTCTTCGGCACTAATATCCTTGATTTTGTCGGTAAAACTGCTCAAATAATCCAAAGGAAGGTCGTAAAAACCAATAATAGATAGGTAAGTGAGTATTTTGGCATTGCCAGAAAGCTCTACGGCAAAGCCACCAATGATATTATCTTTGCCATCTTGTAGTTTTTGAGGGTCAATTGCATTATTTCTAAAATTTTTAAGCGTTTGAATGGCAATATTTTTAGCGTCATTAGTTTGGTTATTTTTAGTTTGTAGTTTTAATAAGAAAAAACCATTTGATTGCATTTTAGTAAAATAACTAACAACAGAATAGGCAAGCCCTTTTTTCTCACGAATTTCATCACTGAGAATTGAGGTAAGCCCACTACCGCCAAAAATGTGATTGCCTAAATACAATGGATAGTAATCAGGATGAGAGCGGTTAATGCCAGTTTGCCCAATCAGTAAATGTGTTTGCACTGAAGGAAATTCAACATGGACAGTTTGTGAGTTTGTAAGTGGTGCTACTTTAGCATTAGCAACAGCTTTTTTACCGGTATTTAACCCATGAGAAATCTGCCTCGCTACTTGCTTTGCCTTATCTTTAGTAATATCGCCCACTAAAGCAATGGTTAGGTTTTTTGCAACATAGTATTTTTGATAGTGTTGGTATAGATCCTCAAGGGTGATTTTGCTAATAGAGTCTTGCGTGCCAATTTTTGAATGTGCGTAAGGGTGATCACCAAAAACTGCTTTATCAAAAGCTAGTGATGCAACTGTTGCTGGGGATTGTTTACCTGCCTCAATTGAGCGCAAAATTTGCTTTTTTTCACGGGTTAAGTATTTTTGCTTAAATACTGGTTGAGTGATAATTTCAGTAAATACATCTAAGGATCTTTTCAATGTTTCTTTACGAGTGAGTGTTCGCATCGAAAGAATAGACATATCTTTTAGAGAGCTTTGTGTTACTTGTGCACCCAATGATTCAATAGCATTGATGATTTGCTCTTCGTTATGGTATTTAGTGCTACTGCCTAATAGACTATTGGTTAGTGTTGCAAGGCCAAATTTATCGCCATCTCTAGATGAAGCGGCATCAAAGTTAAGGGCAATGTCTAGCATTGGCAGACCTTTGGTTTGTGTAAAAAATACTTTTGCACCTTCGGGTGTAGTCCAGTGCTGAATATTAAGCGCTGCACTTGCACTCGTGCTTAATAAAAAAAGTAGGATTAAAAGTCTCATTTAACCCCCTGCGGAATAAGTTCTACTGCATTTGAATCATTAAAGTCTAAATACTTTTTAGCAACATTTGATACATCTTTATGATCTATTTCGTGCATTTCATCGACATAATTAAACATTTTATCAATTCCTATTTCTGTGGTTGACAGCATTCCTAAATAAAAAGATTGGGTTGATATTTGATCTTGCTCAAAAACAAAATCCGCCTCTAATTGCGCCTTAGTACGAACTAGTTCATCTTTTATTAAATAAGGCTTATTAATAAGCTCATCCACTTGATCTTTAATGGCATTTAATAAGGTTGAATTACTAATACCCTCAGCAGGGATAAAACTAATAGTAAACAAAGTATCGTATTTATCGTAGAGTCGATAACCCACATTAATACTTGATGCGATTTGCTGATTTCTAATGAGTGCTTTTGATAATCCATTGTCTAAAATATAGGCCAACATATCTATACTATAGGCAGTTTTTTCATCTTCTACGGTTTTGATACTAGGCACTGGAAAAGACAATACATAAAACGGCAGCTCTGCGTTGAGTTTTAAAACTTTGTAATTACCTTTCAAAGGTATTGATTTTCTTTGTGATGGTTTAATATTTGGATTGTATTTATAATGAGAAAAATATCTCTTTGCTAATTTAATCACCTGAGTAGGATCAACATCACCTACCACCACTAAAGTAGCATTATTTGGTGCGTAGTATTTTTCATACCACTGCCTAAGATCATGCAAACTATAGCTTTCAATATCTTTTTGAAAACCAATTACTGGTGAGTGATAAGCACCTTGTTCATCAAAAGAGATGAGGCGTAAATTTTCATAGATTTTAGCATTAGGCTTGTCTTCAACACGCAGTCGACGCTCTTCAATAACCACTTGCCTCTCTTTGTCCAACTCCCGATTAGAAAAGGTTAAATTACGCATACGGTCTGCTTCCATTTTGATGGCAAGCTCAAGCTTTGATTTATGCATTTTTTGATAATAAGCAGTGAAGTCTTTAGAGGTAAAGGCATTTTCTAATCCGCCATTTTTAGCAATAATGCGTGAAAACTCCCCTACTTTATAATCACGAGTCCCTTTAAACATCATATGCTCTAACATGTGAGAGATGCCTGTTGTAGGGCGAGATTCATTACTTGCACCTACTTTGTACCAAAGCTGCGATATAAACACAGGAGAGCGCCTATCGGTTTTAATAATAATTTTCAACCCATTGTCAAGTACTGCCTGAGTAACACCATGACTATTTAAATCTAGTGTACTAGCAAATAAGGATTGAGACAAAAGAAAGGATAGTAAAATTAGTGTTTTCATAGACTTGCTAATTATAGAGAAAACTGTTGTTTAATTTTTTTAAAAAAGATAAATCTAATCAATCAGACAAACCTGTCTCGTTAAAAGACAGATTAGCTAAGTCTAGACAAAAACTTGGCTCTGGCTTATCGGCATTATTATTAGGTAAAAAACAAATTAACGATGATTTACTTGATGAGCTAGAAACACTACTAATTACAGCAGATATTGGAATCAAAACTACTGATAAAGTCTTAGAAAGTGTGCGTAAAAATGCCTCACGAAAAATACTTAAAGATACTGATAATTTATATCAATTTTTAAAAGATGAATTAACTAAGTTACTTATTGAAGACAAACAACTTAATACTGATGCAAAAGAAACTTTTGTAATTTTGATAGTTGGCATCAATGGCGCAGGTAAAACAACCACCATTGGCAAGTTGGCTAAATCGTTTCAAAATCAAGGCAAGTCTGTCATGCTTGCTGCGGGCGATACATTTCGAGCGGCAGCTGTTGAGCAATTAAAAGTCTGGGGTGAGCGCAATGAAATCCCCGTTGTTGCACAAGCTACTGGTGCTGATGCTGCCTCAGTCATTTATGATGCTTATGAATCGGCACGTGCTAAAAATATTGATATTCTCATTGCTGACACTGCGGGACGCCTTCATACCCAAGGCAATTTAATGCAAGAGCTGGAAAAGATTAAGCGCGTACTCAAAAAACACAATGAAAATGCCCCACATGAAACCATGTTGGTGATTGATGGTGGCTCTGGGCAAAATGCCATTAATCAAGCTAATGAGTTTAACAAATCCATTGAACTTAGCGGTATCAGCGTTACTAAACTAGATGGTACTGCTAAAGGTGGCATACTATTTGCAATCTCAGACGAGTTAAAACTACCCATTCGATACATTGGTGTTGGAGAAGGAATTAACGATTTAAAACCTTTTGTTGCTAAAGATTTTGTTGATGCGCTGTTTAATTAGCGACAACTAATTTGCCAATCATTTCACGCTTTTCAATAATAGTGTGTGCCTTGATAATATTTTCTAAATTAATTGGACTTAGCTGATGTGTTGCTGTGGTTGTTATCTTTCCGCTATCAACTAAATTTGCCACTTTATTTAAAATTTTGTGTTGTTGAATCATGTCATCAGTTTTAAATAAAGTTCGTGCAAACATAAACTCCCAAACAAAACCAGCACTCTTGCTCTTTAGTAAATTCATATCGTAAGACTCGCCAGAACTTGATAGTGCACAAATCAGCCCCTGGGGTGCAATCAACTCAGCCATGGTTTCAAAGTATTCATCTGGATCGCCCATACAAAGAATAAAGTCTGGTAAGGTGAGATTGTCATCTTTAAATTGGGTGACTAAATTATGATGGTCAATCACCACATCTGCACCCATTTGTTTGCACCAATCTTTGGATTCATCACGTGAAGCGGTAGCAATCACATTGATGCCAATGATTTGCTTGGCTAGTTGAATTGCCATTGAACCAACGCCACCGGCAGCGCCAATTAATAACAAGGTTTTGCCTTTATCTGCTGGTGTGATTTTTAAACGATCAAACAGTGCTTCCCAAGCGGTAATACTGGTTAGCGGTAAGGCAGCAGATTCGGCAAAATTTAGTGTTTTTGGTTTGCTTCCAACAATGCGCTCATCAACTAGCTGATGGGTAGCATTTGATCCATCTCGAGTCATGTCGCCCGAATAAAACACTGTATCGCCCACTTTGAAAAGTGAAGCTTGATCACTGATAGAAGTTACAACACCGGCAGCATCATAGCCTAGAATCTTTGGATGAGCGTCTTTTGCAACTGTTTGCTTAACTTTGGCATCAATTGGATTAATAGAAATCGCTTGGATTTCTACCATTAGATCTCGACCTTGAGGTGCTTCTATTTCTTTTTCAAAACTAGCAAACTTAGTGCCGTTGTATCCAACTGCCTGCATGATTATTTTCGGGTATTTTTCTCAATACGCAACATTGCCAACATCATCACAAACATAATGAAAAAACCCAACATTACAGCTGTTATACCTAATACTGCAAACCCTATTGTTTCTTGTATTGTCATTGAGGTTAATTTAAATAACAAGTATTGCTGTATATTTAAATTTTTGTTTTCATCGACTTGCTTGGCAAATTCCTGATCATGCCATTTAATAAAATCATCAACATTAACCTGAGAACCACTAACATTAACCATTTGTTTAGTGAGTTTGGCTAATGATTTTGCATAAGCTAATTGTAATTCTTGACTGTAAGGATTGGATTTAATTTTCACTAAAATCTTAACGTTTTGCCTTAAGTCGGTTTTATCAATTACTTTTTCAGGTAGTTTTTCCAAATTAGTGGCAATTTTTTCTATGTAAGCATCAAACTCTTTATTAAACTTATCTTCTTTTTTAGTGTCTAAACCTTGATCTTTGTCTTTTGTTTGAGCACTGATTGGATTTTGATACTTGGCAAATTCGATTACTGGAATATTGGACTGGGCATTTGTTTGGTTGTTAATTTTGTCATAACTCACAAAACCAAGAGTTATCACTAATATAAATGCAATGAGTGCAAAAAATATGCCCAAACGTTGCACAATTACAAAAAAGTTTTTTTCGATTGATTTCAACATAGTTAACTATCCTTTTAAAATATCTTTGGCACCTAATGAAATTAGCTGATCCGCCAAAGCCACGCCAAGAAGCTCTGCTTCATTAACACGGCCACTAATACGCTCTTTTAAAATGATACCAGTATCTACATTACCCACTAAACCTGTTAAAGTAATCTGCTCATCTTTAATAGTAGAAAAGCCCGCAATCGGCACCGAGCACCCTCCTTCAAGACGTGCATTCATTGCCCTCTCAGCACTAACCCTATAAGAAGTTTCGGTGTCAATTAAAGGGGCGATTAAGTCTATCACTTCTTGGTCGCCTTCACGAATTTCAATACCCACTGCACCTTGTCCAACAGCTGGTAATGATTGTTCGGCTGGAATTTGTTGCTTGATACGATCTTCAAATCCAAGGCGAATCAGCCCTGCACAAGCTAGAATGATTGCATCAAATTCACCATCATCAAGTTTTTTAAGTCGTGTATTAACATTACCACGCAAATCTAGTATTTCTAAATCAGGTCGGATGGCTTTAAGTTGTACAATACGACGCATTGAACAAGTGCCTACTTTTGCACCCTGAGGAAGATCACTAATCGTATTAAAATTATTAGATACAAAAGCATCAAACGGATTTTCACGCTCAAGTACAGCGCCTAGTTCAAACCCTGGTGGGATTTCATAGGGTACATCTTTCATTGAGTGCACAGCAATATCTGCAATACCTTCCATCATCCCTACTTCAAGTTCTTTAATAAATAAACCTTTGCCGCCAATCTTAGATAAGGGTGAATTAAGTATCTGATCCCCCTTAGTTGTCATTTTTACAAGTTCAACATTTAATGTTGAATGGTGCTTTTCTAACTCGGACTTAACATGCTCTGCCTGCCATAGTGCCAAAGGGCTTTTACGTGTTGCAATTTTTAAGGTTTTATTCATACTTTCGACTAAAATAAAGCTAATGATTAAATTTTATCTATTATTTTTGATGGTTTTAACTAATTTTGTTTATGCGAATGAGTTAACCTTGCCCGTTGCAAAAGATTTTTTTATGGACTCTCAAAAAGTTTGGAAAAAGAAAGCACCAATTTTAATAATGTTTTCCATTCCTGATTGTGGATATTGCAAAAAAATAAAAGAAGAGGTGTTAAGCCCAATGGCAGAAATGAATGAATATAACGAAAAAATTACTATCCGTCATATTAATGCTGAGAGTTTTGATGAAATTAATAATTTTTACAATGAAGAGGTCTCACATAATGAATTTGCCTTTAAATATGCGGTAAACTTTTTTCCAACTGTAATATTGGTTGATAATTATGGCTCGCCACTTGAAAGGATTATTGGCGTTCCTAGTGAAGAGTATTATTGGACTGATTTAGATGAGGTTATTGAAAAATCGACTAAAAAACTACATAAACGAATGGATGCAGACTTATGACAAAAAAAACTAACCAATCTTGGGGTGGACGCTTTAACGAGCCGACTGACGAGTTCGTGAAGATTTTTGGTGCCTCAGTATTTTTTGATAAGATTCTTGCGCCTTATGATATTGCCGGCTCTATTGCACATGCAACTATGCTAGGCGAAGTTGGCATTCTTACAGAGCAAGAAAAAGGCCAAGTAGTTGAAGGGCTCAATCAAGTTTTATCCGAAATTGAATCAGGAGAATTTAACTGGTCGGTTGAACTAGAAGACGTTCACATGAATGTTGAATCGCGCCTAACCGAGATTTGCGGTGATGCAGGCAAAAAGCTCCATACGGGTCGCTCACGTAATGATCAGGTAGCTACCGATATTCGTTTGTACCTACGTGCACAAGTTGATGAAATCAGTAGCGAGATTAAACGTTTACAATTAGCATTGCTTGATTTGGCTGAAAAAGAAGCCAGTACTATCATGCCAGGTTTTACGCATCTTCAAGCTGCCCAGCCTGTTAGTTTTGGCCATCATATGATGGCGTATTTTGAAATGCTATCACGCGATGCTGAGCGCCTAGTAGATTGCTACACACGACTTAATACAATGCCGCTTGGTAGTGCTGCACTCGCAGGAAGCACTTACCCGATTAACCGTGAACGTACAGCAGAGCTATTAGGCTTTGATCGTATTTGTACTAACTCGCTTGATGGGGTTAGTGATCGTGATTTTGCGATTGAATTTTTATCAACTGCCAGCATGATTATGATGCACCTATCTCGTTTTTCAGAAGAATTAATTCTGTGGTCTTCTGCGCAATTTGATTTTATTGAATTGCCAGATAGTTTCTGTACAGGTTCTTCAATCATGCCGCAAAAGAAAAACCCAGATGTACCAGAATTGGTGCGTGGAAAAACCGGCCGTGTGTATGGCAACCTTACTTCATTATTAACCATTATGAAGTCACAGCCACTCGCCTACAATAAGGACAATCAAGAAGATAAAGAGCCACTATTTGATACTGTTAATACGCTCAAGGCTTGCCTGCGCGTGTTTGCTGATATGGTACCAACCATTGAAGCTAAACGTGACAACATGCATAAATCAACTAAAAAAGGCTATACCACTGCGACTGATTTAGCTGATTATCTGGTCAAAAAAGGCTTACCATTTCGTGATGCGCACGAGGTAGTTGGGCAGTCCGTTTCTTATGGTATTGAACATCAAAAAGATCTTAGCGAATTAAGTTTAGAAGAATTACAAACTTTTGATGATCGTATTGAAAACGATGTATTCGATGTGCTTTCTTTAGAAGGTTCATTGAGTGCACGTGATCATTTAGGAGCAACTGCACCTAGCCAAGTTAAACAAGCGATCAAAGAGGCGCGCAAAACACTCAAGTAATGAAAATTATTTTTGCAGGTACGCCTGAATTCTCAGTTGGTGTATTAGAAGCTTTAATCACTGCTGGTCATGAGATTGTTGGCGTATATTGCCAGCCTGATCGCCCTAAAGGGCGTGGTCGTGTACTTAGTGCTTGTCCTGTCAAAGAAAAAGCTTTAGAACACAATCTAGCTATTTTTCAGCCTGAGAGTTTGAAAGATAAAGCCGAACAACAAATACTAGCTAATCTTAATGCAGATGTTATGGTGGTGGTTGCTTATGGGCAGTTATTACCCATTGAAGTTTTACAAACTCCTAAATACGGCTGTCTTAATATTCATGCTTCACTCTTGCCGCGTTGGCGAGGTGCTGCACCTATTCAAAGAGCGATTCTCGCGGGTGATACACAAACCGGCATAGGCATTATGCAAATGAACGAAGGTCTGGATACGGGTGATATCCTTTTAGAGAAAAAATGCGATATTTTAGATACTGATACTACTCAAACACTACATGACAAATTAGCCACATTAGGTGCACAAGCCATTGTTGAAGCCTTGAGTAATATTGATGATTTATTACCAACTACTCAAAATGAAGACGGTGTCACTTACGCTAAAAAACTATCTAAAGATGAAGCGTGGATTGATTGGACTCAAAGCGCTGTTCAAATTAATCAACAAATTAGAGCTTTTAATCCCTACCCAATTGCACAAACCAATGCCAGTAGTGACAAGTTTGACTCAAAAGTATTACGCATCATTTCAGTAAGTATTATAGGCAAGGCCTATAACCAAAAACCAGGCGAAGTGATTGAATGCGCCAAAGGTGTTTGCCATGTGGCAACTGGTAATGATGTATTGAGTTTAGAACAAGTTCAGTTAGCCGGCAAAAAAGTAGTTAATATTAAAGACTTTACTAATGCTTACAAATTAACCAAATTAGAATAAATGAAACTTAAGCGATCCTTAAATCTACCACTACTTACTTTATATGGTTTAGGCAATATTTTAGGAGCTGGTATTTATGTTTTAATCGGCAAAGTTTCATTACTTGCTGATATTTTTACCCCAGTTGCTTTTTTAGTTGCTTCACTGCTAGTTGCTACGACAGCCTTTACCTATAGCGAATTATCATCAAGATATCCTCGAAGTGCTGGTGAAGCACTTTACCTTTTTGAAGCTTTTAGCATTAAACACCTGTCAGTTTTAATTGGTCTATTAATTGTTGCCACTGGTGTGCTTTCAGCCTCAACCATCATCAACGGTTCTGTTGGTTATTTCAATATATTTTTCAACCTGCCTGATTACTTGATAATTATTCCTCTACTATTAATACTAGGATTGTTAGCAATCTGGGGTATTAAACAATCTGTTGGAGTTGCAGCATTTTTAACCATTATTGAGATTATTGGCTTGCTCATTATTATCTGGATTGGTCAAGATCATATTGTTAATTTTGAACTTACCTCTTATATTAGAGATCTTGCCAATACTGAAAGTACAATATGGGTTGGTATATTTTCAGGTGCATTTTTAGCATTCTATGCTTTTATTGGATTTGAAGATATGGTTAATGTTGCAGAGGAAGTTAAAAACCCGGAAAAAACTATGCCGAAGGCAATTATCCTTGCACTGGTAATTTCAACTCTTATCTACTTTTTGGTGGCATTAGTGGCAGTATTTGCCCTACCTATACAAGACCTTGCAAATAGCGAAGCACCGCTTGCTCTAATTTTTGAACAAACTACTGGGCTATCGCCAGACATAGTTGCAGTAATAGGAATGTTGGCAATTATTAACGGTGCACTTATTCAGATTATTATGGCATCAAGAGTAATATTTGGCATGAGCTCTCAGGGTTGGATACCGTCTTTATTTGGCAACATTAATCGCAAAACCCAAACTCCAATTCAAGCCACTTTATTAATAACAATTATTATTTTGATTCTTGCCTTATGGCTACCAATTGTTACACTTGCAGAGTTAACTAGTCTGCTTATTTTAGTAATTTTTTCATTAATGCACCTTTCACTAATACGCATTAAAACCAACAATACGAATACTACCCCTAATGTTAAGCAATATCATATCGCTATACCAGTAATTGGTTTAGTTACTAATATTGGGTTTGTAGTTTTTTATTTAATTTATTAGTTTACTTCCTGCAAAACCTAACTGCCTCCAGGCTTCATAAGCCACAATAGACACACAATTAGACAGATTAAGACTTCTTGATCCTTCTTGCATAGGTAGTGTTATTCCCGGATATTTATCTAGTATTTCTTGTGGCAAACCTCGCGTTTCAGGACCGAATAAAAAGCTATCACCCTCTTGATAGTCGACTTCAGCGTAGTTGGTGTCAACCTTGGAGCTGACTGCAAAAATTCTATCTGGTTTGGCCCTGTCTAAATAATCTTGTAAATTTTCATACTCTACTACATTTGCCAACTCTTTATAATCCAACCCTGCTCTACGCAGGCGTTTGTCGGTAATCTCAAAACCATAGGGTTTGATTAAATGTAGCTTACAGCCCATATTTGCCGACAGGC
>CAZOAA010000010.1:0-43628 GCA_964577715.1 uncultured Candidatus Thioglobus sp.
GTTGATAACATTACATCTCGTTGCCCAACAAGTGCAATGACACTTAATGATGATAACTCATTAACGATTGATAATAAGAATTGTGTGAAGTGTATGCATTGTTTAAATGCAACCTCGCCATTAACACATAACTATATTGCAAAAGGCGACGTAGAGCCGATTCTAGCAACAGGTGATGATAAAGGCGTAACAATCTCAATTGGTGGTAAGCGTACACTTAAGATTGGTGATACATTTGGTACAGTAGTTGTTCCATTTATGAAGCTTGAAAATGAAGACGACAGAGAAGAGCTTGAAGATTTAGCTGGTGAAGTAATTGACTTTTTTGCTGAAAATGCATTAGAGCATGAGCGTACTGGTGAGATGATTGAGCGTATTGGTCTTGTGAACTTCCTTGAAGGTATTGGTCTTGAAGTTGATCCTAATATGGTTGAATCGACTCGTACTATCTCTTATGTTCGTATGGACAAGTGGGATGAAGAAGCGACTAAATGGTTTGAAAACAAAGCCGAAGCAAGCGCATAATTTAATTACAGAATAATATTTAGGAGAAAATAATATGGCTGAAGCACCAAGAATGCCAATCGAATCTGGAGTTCCAGATCCTATTCAATACATGCACCCAACTATGCGTCGTAACTACGGCCAATGGGCATATCATGATCGTCCACGTCCAGGTGTATTGCACCACACTTCAAAAAATAATGAAGAGATTTGGACAGTTCGTTGTGGTACAGCACGTCAGATGGATGTATACACTATTAAACAATTAGCTGATATCGCTGATGAATTTGCCGACGGTTATGTTCGTTTTACTATGCGTTCAAATGTTGAATACATGGTAGCTGATGAAGCTAAGGTTGAGCCTTTAATCAAAGCATTAACAGATGCTGGTTTCCCAGTGGGCGGTACAGGTCCATCAGTAACGATGATCTCACATACTCAAGGCTGGTTACACTGTGATATTCCAGGTACGGATGCATCGGGCGTGGTTAAGTCTCTTATGGATGAGATGCACGAAGAGTTCACTAGAGAAGAAATGCCTAACCGCGTACATATGACTACATCTTGTTGTCAAATCAACTGTGGTGGTCAAGGTGATATCGCATTGAACATTCAGCACACTAAGCCACCTAAGATTAACCACGATTTAGTGGCTAATGTTTGTGAGCGCCCAACAGTTGTTGCGCGTTGTCCAGTAGCGGCAATTCGTCCTGCAATGGTTAATGGCAAGCCTACACTAGAAGTAGATGAGAAAAAATGTATCTGTTGTGGTGCATGTTTCCCACCTTGCCCTCCAATGCAAATTAACGATCCTGAGCATTCTAAGATTGCTGTATGGATTGGAGGTAAAAACTCTAATGCAAGATCTAAGCCATCTTTCCATAAGTTAGTGGCTTCTAATCTTCCAAACAATCCACCAAGATGGCCAGAAGTTGGCGCTGTGGTTAAGAAAATTTTAAGTGTCTATAAAGAAGATGCGCGTGATTGGGAAAGAGTAGGTGAATGGGTTGATCGTATTGGTTGGCCGGCATTCTTTGAAAAGACAGGCTTGCCGTTTACTAAGTTCCATATCTCTGATTGGAAAGGTACACGTCACCAGTTAAATTCATCTGCACATATTCGTTTCTAAAAGTAATAGTATATGAAAATTTCAATTCAAGTAAACGAAGGTCCGTATCAGCATCAAGCGTCTGATACGGCGTACCAATTTGCTAAAGCGGCGATAGAAGCAGGCCATGAAATCTTTCGTGTGTTTTTCTATCATGATGGTGTTAATAATGCATCACGCTTTACTGTTCCACCACAAGATGATCGTAATGTTGTTAACAACTGGGCAGAGCTTGGTATCAAAGATGCTGAAGGAAACCCTGAGTTAGTGGTATGTGTAGCAGCAGCGCTTCGTCGCGGTATGTTAGATGAATCTGAAGCGAGCAAAAACGGTGTTGAAGGTAATAACATTCACCCAGCGTTCCGCATTTCAGGTTTAGGTCAATTGATTGAAGCTGGCATCCAGTCGGATCGTTTAGTGGTATTTGGAGACTAAGATGGCAACTAAGAAATTTATGTATTTAAATCGTAAGGCTTCTTACGGTACTGTGTACGCATTAGAGTCATTAGAAGTGGTTTTAATTGCCGCTGCTTTTGAACAAGATGTGTCTTTAGCCTTTATTGACGATGGTGTTTTTCAGATCGTTCAAGGTCAAAACACAGATGGCGTCGGCATGAAAGATTTTTCTAAAACGTTCCATGCTTTGGGTGACTATGACATTAACAAATTATATGTTTCAGCTGAATCTCTAGAAGAGAGAGGTTTGACAGCAGATGATTTAATGCCTTTAGTGTATGAAGACGAAGATGACGATTGGGAAGAAAAACCAAGTATTAAGATTGTTCCAAATGCTGAGCTTTCTAAAATCATGTCTGATCAAGACGTGTGTCTAAGTTTTTAAGGGAGGTTGAGTATGTTACATACAGTAAACAAATCATCTTTCGAGCGTAATTCATTACAGTCTTGTTTAAATGCAATTGATGACACAAGTGTTATTTTATTGATTGAAGACGGTGTAATTAGTGCTACGAATAATGCAAATTCATCAATGCTTGCTGATCTTGCTGCACAAGGTAGAGTGTATGCATTACAAGGCGATGTTGATGCAAGAGGAATTTCATCAAAAGTTGCAGATAATATCCAATTAGTGGATTACGCAGGTTTTGTTGATTTAGTTGTTGAACATGGAACTGCGGTTTCTTGGGTTTAACGTAATTTTTTAAATAGGAGTAAAACTATGGCTGATATTTTAGGCGCACCAGTAGATGAAGAAGGTTTTTTAGAAAACTTAAACGACTGGACAAAAGAGATTGGTATTGAAATGGCAAAAGCTGATGATATTGATTTAGAGAACTCAGATGCTGATTTGTATGAAGAGCGTTGGGAAGTTCTTAACCTTTTGCGTGACTACTATGAAGAGTATCAAATCGCACCAGCGGTACGTGTACTAACAAAAGCAGTTGGCAAGAAATTGGGTAAAGATAAAGGTAATTCTAAGTACCTTTACGAGTTATTCCCTTACGGTCCTGGTAAGCAAGGTTGTCGTTACGCCGGTCTTCCAAAACCAACTGGTTGTATCTAAATAATACAAACATTAAAAGTACCCACTTCGGTGGGTGCTTTTTTATTTTAATAAAACATTGAGTTTGAGAGCGATATGTCTGCAATAAGCATTTTTTTTACGGCTTTATTTTATATTTCATTATTTGTATTCCTTATTGGAATGGCGCGAAAGATCTATCAATATTGGATTACGCCAGCTCCTTTAAAAATTCCTACTGCACCAACTCCATTAACACAAACAGGTGTGGTTATGCGTATGGCACGCGAAGTTGCCTTATTTGAAAGTTTGTTTAAATCTAACAAATGGACTTGGCTATTCGGCTGGTTGTTCCACATTGGATTATTATTAGTTTTAATTCGCCATGTGCGTTATTTTTGGCCAGGTGACTTACCTGAGATCTTTTTACTAATTCAGCCCTTTAAATATGCTGCATTTGCCATGGTGATAGGCCTAGCTGGTCTTATGGGTCGTCGTATTTTTGTTGAGCGTATTCGCTATATTTCCGCACCTTCAGATTATTTATTATTGATTTTGCTTTTAGTAATTGGCGTGAGTGGTGCTGTAATGACTTTTACAAGTAACCATACGGATATTATTATGGTTAAAGAATTTGCCTCTGGGTTGATTACTTTTAGCTGGGCAGATTTACCAACAGAAACACACTTTTTAGTACATGTGCTAATGGTGTTTGTTTTGATGGCAATTTTCCCAATTTCAAAATTACTACACGTGCCTGGCGTATTCTTTAGTCCAACGCGCAACCAAGTGGATAATGCACGTAAGAAGCGTCATATCTCTCCATGGGCGTTGAAGCAAGAACAAGAGCATGTGGTTAAATTAGATGAAACATTAGGTAAGGATAAATAACATGGCTGCTAAAGAATTTGATATCCCAAAATTACCCACTTATATAGAAATTCCTGAAATTAATGAAGGGATTATGGATGGCGAAGGCCCGTTCAAATCTTCTGAAGAATTTCAAGCACCACTTGGCTTTCCAGGTGAAAAAATTGAAAATTGGCAAGAAGTTGCTATCAACAAAATGGGCGAGCTTAAGTCTAAATATCGCTCAGTTCAAGTTTTTTTAGATGCTTGCGTGAAGTGTGGAGCCTGTACTGATAAGTGTCATTATTTTTTAGGATCGTCTGATCCGAAAAATATGCCAGTTGCACGCCAAGATTTATTCCGTAGCGTGTATCGTCGTCATTTTACTTTTGCAGGTAAATATTTCCCTAAATTAGTTGGCGCTAAAGAATTAGACGATGAAATGTTGGATGATTGGTATAACTATTTTCACCAGTGCTCTCAATGTCGTCGTTGTTCGGTTTTTTGTCCGTATGGTATTGATACTGCAGAGATTTCAATGGCTGCACGTGAAGTATTAGACACAGTTGGCCTAGGTCAGAAATATTGCAACCAAATTTTAGGAAAAGCCGTTACTATTGGTAATAATTTAGGTTTACCAGAGCCAGCACTTAAAGACACTTTACTTGATCTCGAAGAGGAGATCGAAGAGGAAACAGGCGTTGCTGTTAAATATCCATTAGATGTTAAAGGTGCTGAAATTTTACTCATTACTCCATCAGCAGATTTCTTTGCTGAGCCACACATTGATGGCTTAATTGGTTATGGCAAGGTTTTCCATCAAGATGGTGTTAGTTGGACAATGAGTTCGTACGCTTCTGAAGGTGCAAACTTTGGTATGTTTATTGGATCGTATGATGTCATGCGTAAAGCGGCATTACGTATTCGTAAAGCAGCGCTAGATTTAGAAGTATCACGTGTTATGGTGGGTGAATGTGGCCATGCATGGCGTGTTGCTTATAGTTTTTGGAACACACTTTCAGGCGTGGGCGCAGGCGCTAGCGATGAATTTGGACAGAAGTTACAAGATCAGCTGGATTCTCGCTATCCACAGCCACAACACATTATTGAATACACGTATGACTTAATTCAAAAAGGTGAGTTAGAGTTTGATAAGAGTGAAAATGACGATCGCACTGTAACTTTCCATGACTCATGTAACGTTGCTAGGGCGACTAATATGGGCAATATTCCAAATGGTCAATTTATTCTTCCACGTGAAGTAATTAAAGCAGTTTGTAATAATTATGTGGATATGGAACGTGGCACGATTATGGAGTCAACGTTTTGTTGTGGCGGCGGTGGCGGCCTACTAACGGACGACTTAATGGAGATTCGTGTTAAGGGTGCTATGCCAAGAATGCAAGCATTGAAAGAAGTTGAAAAAACTGACGGTGTTGATACATTGGCCGCTATTTGTGCAATCTGTAAGTCGCAATTTAGCAAGGTATTACCTAAATTTGATTTTGATCCATATATGATCGTTAGTGTTCATCAACTAGTGAGTGAAGCAATTATTATGGATAAACCACAAACAGACGATTCAGAAGCGCCAGAGGCGGCATCTGAAGAAGCGACAGAACAATAGATAAGGAGATTTAAAATGCAAAAAAATGCGTACGGACAAACTTACAAAGGCGAGAACCATACATTTAGAATGTTTAAAGATGAGGGTGATGAGCAAGGCTCAGTGCCATGGAATCAAAAAATATTTCAAAACGATACTTCTCATAAATGTCCTACCTATGTAGCACAGACTCCACCTTGTCAAGGATCATGCCCATCAGGCCATAATATTCGTGGCTGGTTAGATATTGTTCGTGGCATGGAAAAACCTTCAGGCGATATGTCATGGCAGGAGTATGCGTTCCGTCGTTCAACTGACGCTAACCCATTCCCATCTGTTATGGGCCGTGTTTGTCCTGCACCATGTGAAGATGGTTGTAATCGTAACGAAGTTGAAGACACAGTTGGCATTAATGCAGTAGAGCAATTTATTGGTGATAATGCGAAAGAAGAGGGTTATAAATTTAACATTGACGCTAAAGACACAGGTAAAAAAGTTGCCATTATTGGCGGCGGTTGTGGCGGTTTAGCGGCTGCACTTCAATTGCGAAAGCAAGGTCATGCAGTCACTGTATTTGAAAAATACGACCAATTAGGCGGCATGATGATGTACGGTATTCCTGATTATCGTGTACCACGTGATGTGTTACAGTACGAGATTGACCGTATTTTAGAAACAGGTGTTGAAACTAAAATGAACACTAAAGTGGGTGTTGATGTAACGGTTGAAGAGTTAGAAAAAGACTATGATGCGGTATTATTTGCAATTGGCGCAATGAGTGGCCGTTCACTGCCAATTCCAGGTGGCGAAGCGTCTAATTGTGTATCAGGTGTTGCATTCCTTGAGGCATATAACCAAGGTCGTTTGCAGCATATTACTGGTAAAGTAATTTGTATTGGTGGTGGTGATACATCAATTGATGTTGTATCGGTTGCTCGTCGTTTAGGAAATATTGATAATGTTGCCGATAAGGATCGCCCAGAGCACGTTATTTTTAATGATACGGCACATGATGTGGTTGATACTTCTAAGCGCTTAGGCGCAGATGTACTTTTAACAACGCGTTCAACTGTTGAAAATATGCCTGCGGCACAAGAAGAGATTGATGATGCAAACCGCGAAGGTGTTGAGATTCAAGGTCAATTGAGCCCAGTCGAAGTTATCACAGATGACAATGGCCGTGCAACAGCATTACGCTTCCAAAAAATGGAAGAAGATGGTTCTACACCGATTGAAGGTTCTGAATTTGATGTTGAGTGTGAACTTATTGTTGCAGCGATTGGTCAAGGCGTCGATGCAGAAGGTATTGATGATTCATTCTTTAATGATAAAGGTTTTATCGATGCTGACAGAAATTATCAAGTGCCTAATAAAGAAGGCTTCTTTGTTTGTGGCGATGTAATTCGTCCTCACTTATTAACCACTGCCATTGGTCAAGCCGGTATCGTTGCTGAAAGTATTGGTGATTATCTAGCGGGTGAGTCTCAACATGCTCGTCCTAAGGTTGATGTGCATTACTTTGATTTAATGGAAAAACTTGAAGAGTGGGACCTTTCTCCAAGCAGTTATACTAAAGGCGGAAACCCTGCAGAAGCAACTTCTGAAGCAGATTTCGCAGTACATAACTACGAAGATCGTTCATTTGCTTCAATCATTCCACATACAGAATTATTCTTAGGTCACTTTGATCATGAGGATCGTAACCAACGTAATCACAAGTTAGTTGATGTTGATAACGTACTTGGTAATTTTGAAGAGCGTTTGATTGGTTACACAGAAGAAGAAGTACAAAAAGAAGCAGGTCGTTGCATGTCTTGCGGATTGTGCTTTGAGTGTGATAACTGTGTGATGTATTGCCCTCAAGATGCGGTATTTAAGGTTAAGAAGGATAAAGCAACACTAGGTCGATATGTTGACACTGACTACAACAAGTGTATTGGTTGTCATATCTGTGCTGATGTGTGTCCAACTGGTTATATTCAAATGGGTCTAGGTAGCGATTAATCCAATTTAATTACAAGAGAGAGAATATGTATCGTTTATTGGTAATTTTTTTAAGTCTTTTTATTAGCAGCACTATTGTACATGCTGATGCTAGTCTTGGTGATGAGGCAAGAGCAATCAAAGCACAAGGCAAAGTATTTCATGCTGATGGTATTTCAGTGATACGAAAAATGCATCCTGAGTTTTTAAATCACAAACGTGATAAAACACTTAGGCAAGGTGTACGTACCGATGAAAATTCTTTAAAAGGGTGTGTTAATTGTCATGCCAATAAGGATAAAAAAACCAATACATATCATCCAGTTAACGAACAAGATCAATTTTGTTCATCTTGCCATCAAAAGGTAAGCGTGAGTGTTGATTGCTTTAGTTGTCATCGAACAACACCAGGCGCAAGTTACAAAGGGGTTAAATAATGAGTAAAACATTGAATCGTCGTGACTTTATTAAAACCACATCTGCAACTACTGCGGGCGTTGCCACGATTGCTAGCGGTATTACACTAACAACATTTGCTGTTAATGCAAATGAAAATCCGGTTACCAATGAAAAGCGTTGGGGGCTATTGATTGACACTAATAAACTAACTGAAGCCAATATTGATGGCATGGTTAGCGCTTGTCAAAAAGAGCAAGGCTGGGGCAATGAAGCAAACTCTAAGGCAGATCAAAAAGCTAGCTGGATTAAAAAATTAAAAGTAAAAGACAAAGCCACTGGTAAAGTGACCGATTTACCACTCATGTGTCAGCATTGTGAGCAACCACCTTGTGTAGATGTTTGCCCAACTAACGCTTCAATGAAGCGTGAAGACGGTATTGTTTTGGTTGATAGACATCTTTGCATTGGTTGTCGTTATTGCATGATGGCCTGCCCATATGATGCGCGTTCATTTGTACACGAAGATTTAAATAATCAAAAAGAACATATGCCACGCGGCAAAGGTACGGTTGAGGCTTGTACAATGTGTGTACATAAAGTTGATAAAGGTGAATTACCAGCCTGTGTTGCCAGTGTAAATAGTGACGCAGTTATTTTTGGCGATTTATATGATGCTAATAGTAAGATTAACCAAACTCTTAAAAGAGTTCAAAGTACACAAATTAGGGCAGATTTAAATCTGAATACTGGTGTGCGCTATAGTGGAATTTAATAGTTACACCAATTTAGGAATGTTATGAATATACGCTACGAACAAACACAAGGAAGAAGCCTAGGATTTTATGCACTGGTTGCAGGGCTAGGTGTACTGATTTTGGCTGCACTTGGTGCTGTATGGCATATGGAGCACAATGGGCATTGGGTAACTGGTATGAGTAATCGTATTGTTTGGGGGATGCCACATGTATTTGCTTTATTTTTAATTGTTGCAGCTTCTGGCGCACTTAATGTTGCTTCTATCTCTTCAGTCTTTAATAAAAAACTTTATAAGCCTTTGTCACGTTTATCAGGCTTGGTGTCTTTAGCATTATTAGCTGGCGGTTTAATGATCTTGGTGCTTGATTTAGGTCGTCCAGATCGTTTGATTGTGGCAATGACTGAATACAACTTTAAGTCAATTTTTGCTTGGAATATTATTTTATATAATGGTTTCTTTGTAATTGTTGCGGTTTATTTATGGATGATGTTTGAGCGTCGTATGAATAAATTTAGTTCTAAAGCGGGTCTGGCAGCGTTTTCATGGCGTTTAATTTTAACCACTGGTACTGGTTCTATTTTTGGTTTCTTAGTGGCACGTCAAGCCTACGATGCAGTGATTATGGCACCAATGTTTATTATTATGTCGTTTGCTTTTGGCTTGGCCTTCTTTATTTTAATTTTGATGGCAAGTTACAACTGGACAGATCGCCCATTAGGCGATGTTGTTGTTAATCGTTTGGGTAATTTGTTAGGTGTGTTTGTTGCGGCGGTTATGTACTTTGTTGTAGTGAAGCATTTGGGTAATTTATATCTAGCTGAAAATGCTGGCGTTGAAAACTTCATTTTATTTGGTGATTATGTTTATACCGACCTGTTTTGGTATGGTCAAATTATCTTAGGCGGTTTAGTACCAATGGCGCTTATTTATCATCCGGCACTTAAGGGTAACCGATCAACTTTAGGCTTAGCTTCAGTACTGGTATTAATTGGCGGTGTAATACAACTTTATATTATTATTGTTGGTGGTCAAGCCTATCCAATGGAAATGTTCCCAGGTAAGGAAATTTTAGAAGGTTATGGTGGTATTGCTACTTACACACCATCATTAGCTGAGACTGTGTTAGGTGTTGGCGGTATTGCCGTGGCATTGATTGCAGTAACTTTCTTAGTGAAGTTTTTACCATTCTTGCCAGAGAGTCTGGCAGATGAGGTGGCAGACCCTCACTACAAAGCTTAGATTCTTACTTGGGCAAACTCTTATAGGTTTTATAAAAGTTTGTTGCTGTCATAATCTAAGCCTGAAAGTCTTTTTGTTATAATAACAAGCATGGCTTCATCTATCTACCTTTCCGCTGCACACAAATCCTCAGGCAAAACCGTTGTCAGTTTAGGGTTGTGCGCTGCATTTAAAGCAAGATCTCTAAACGTTCAAGCGTTTAAAAAAGGTCCAGATTATATTGACCCTATTTGGCTATCTCAAGCCAGTGGTAATCCTTGTTATAACTTAGATTTTTATAATATGTCTGAGGGCGAAATCACCCAGTTATACCAACGATATGCAAGTAATAGTGATATTGCTATTATTGAAGGCAATAAAGGCTTATATGATGGCATGAGTGTTACTGGCGGTGATGCAAACGCTGATATGGCTAAATTGCTCAATACAGGCGTTATTTTGGTCATTGATGCCAGTGGTATTACTCGTGGTATTGCGCCACTAGTAAGCGGTTATCAGGCGTTTGACGCTGAGGTAAATATTAGTGGTGTTATTTTAAATAAAGTCGCTGGCGAGCGCCATGAGTCAAAATTAGTACAAGCTATCGAGCATTACACCGATATTCCCGTATTGGGCGCTATTCGTCGATCGAAAGAATTGATTATTGATGAGCGTCACCTAGGTTTGATGCCAGCCAATGAAACCCTTGAATCACAAATTTTTATTGATCGTGCTGCCAAACATATCTCTAATCAGGTTGATCTTGATAAGATTATTGGATCAAATCAGCAGGTAGTTGAATCAACTGCACCAGTTATAAATACTAATAAAAAATCTTTAACAGTAGCAGTTGCTAAAGATAGTGCTTTTGGTTTTTATTATCAAGATGATCTTGATGCGTTTGAATCACTAGGCGTAGAAATTGTTTATTTTGATACGCTGGTTGATAAAACATTACCAAAAGTAGATGGCTTGTTTATTGGTGGCGGCTTCCCAGAAATGCAATTGGAGGCTTTATCGGCTAATCAGTCTTTGTTAAAAGACATTAAAACTAAAATAAAATCTGGCTTGCCTACTTATGCAGAATGTGGCGGACTCATGTATTTAAGTAATCAAATTAATTTTAACAATCAAACTCATACAATGGTGGGCGTTATTGATGCAGATACCGTGATGAGGGCTAAGCCTATCGGCAGAGGGTATGTACAACTATCTCCTAATAACAATCACCCTTGGTCAGGTGTTGCTGAGCAAATTTATGCACATGAGTTTCATTATTCTAAGTTAGAAAATATTAACCCTAATACACGTTATGCTTATCAGGTTTTACGCGGTGTGGGCGTGGATAATATGCAGGATGGAATCTTAATCTATAATTTACTTGCAACTTATACACATTTAAGAGATGTTGGAGGTAATCACTGGGTTGAGCAATTTGTAAATTTTATTAAAGATAAACAAAATAAATAACTCATGATTACAATCACCAAACGCGCTGCTGAAGAAATTTCTCTTTCAACACATAATCCAGATACACAAGGTTTGCTTATTCGTTTTGCCGTTGATCAAACAGATGAAGGCTTTCATTATTTAATGGGTTTTGATGATCGTCATGATAGCGATATCCACTTAGAATCAAATGGTGTAGAGTATGTGCTTGCTTATGAGCAAAAAGCACTGCTTGAGGGTATGGTGGTTGATTTTGATCAAATAGAGGCAGATAGTGATTATAGCTTTGTGTTTATGAATCCAAATGATCCTGATTATGAGCCACCTAAAGAAGGCGAAGCACCTAAAAAATCTTAATTTTTTTAAATAGACTATTTGTAGTAGTTAAGAATGCCTTTGTAGATAGCATTAGCAATTTTGTCTTGCTCTCTAGGATTGTTAAGTCGCCTTTCTTCGTTAGGATTAGAAATAAAAGCAGTTTCAACTAATACTGATGGAATGGCAGGGGTTTTAAGCACAACAAAGCCTGCTTTTTGCGGTGTTTTCTTGTGCAGGTATCCAATTTTACCCATTTGTTTTAGGATTTTAGATCCAAGTTTTTGGCTTTGAATGTCGCGGTCCTTTCTAGAAAAATCCCATAATATTTTATTAAGGAATTTATCTTTATCTACTAGATTTTCAATGCCACCAAATTGATCCACAACATTTTGTGATCGTTCTAATCGTTTGGCAAATTTAGTAGATCCGCCACGATGAGATAAAGTATATACTGAAGCACCTTTGGCGCTTCTGCGCTCGACAGCATCTGCATGAATAGAGATGAATAGTGAAGCATTATTAGCCTGTGCTATTCTAATGCGCTTAGTAAGGCTCACATAATAGTCACCTCGCCTAGTTAAAACAGCTTTCATGCCTTTGGTTTGGTTAATTTTTTTAGCAAGTCTTTTGGCAATTTGTAGAGTAATATATTTTTCTCTTGAGTGTTTATAGCCGATAGCACCTGGATCTTCCCCTCCATGTCCAGGATCAATGAGAATAATTTTTTTACTTAGTTTGTTGCTCAGTGGTTTTTTGGCTTTTGACTTAGAGGCTTTCTTTTTAATAGCCTTATTTTTTTTATCGTGCAGATCGATGACTAGGCGATGGTGTTTGTATTTTTTGTTGGGTTTTAAAGTGTAGTGTTTAACTTTAAATTTTTCTTTAGTTCTAAAAAAGAAGCGCAGAATATCTTTATCACGTCTGATGTTTGTTTTTTTAATACGCTTGTCTTTAAAAAATAGTTTTTTGTAGGTTTTGTTAAGTAGTTTTGCGTTTTTAATGTTTAAATTTATTTTATTTTTTTTAGTTTCAACTGTGTATTCAAGGCCTTTTTCTACATCAATAACAATTCTAGTTCGCTCAGGCGAGGTCCAAAATCTAAAATCATATAAGGTGGTCTTGTCATCGGCGTAAACATTACTTAGACAAAGAAAGGTTAATAGTATTAAGAGTTTAGGCATTGTTCTAATTGTTTGCCTAGTGGGCTATGCGTATTAATTGAAAGCTTTCTTTTCTCGTTATTGCCTTCTAGTGTGATAGTTAGATCGGCCTTAGCAATAGAGCCTTTACCGAGTTCTGCCCATTCAATTAGTTGTACGTGATTACTATCAAGGTAATCACGTATGCCAATATAGTCTAACTCTTCTGGGTCAGACAATCGATAGCAATCAAAATGATGAATATTGATTGATTGATTTTGATAACTTTCAACGAGAGAGTAGGTAGGGCTTTTGACTTTTTTAAAGCCAAAATATTGAATAAACCCTCTAGCCAAGGTGGTTTTTCCAGCGCCAAGATCGCCCGATAGATAGATAACAATGGAGCTTTTAATAGGTTTACAGCATTTAGCTAAATGCTTTGAAAAAGCAATGGTTTCGTTTTCAGAGTTGAAGTGTTTTTTCAAAACAATTGCCACATATAAAAACCAAACACACTAACAAGCACTACGCCTTCAAAACGATTAATAATATATTTTTTGCTAAATTTATATGAGACAAAAAATAGCAAAATTGTCAATAAAAGCATAATTGGATAGTCCCTATCAACAACCTCAATTGGCACGTTAGAAGGATGAATAAGACCGGGTATAGCCAGTACCGCGATAGTGTTAAAAAGGTTTGATCCAATAACATTGCCAACGACCATTTCATATTGTTTTTTAAGAGCACTAGTAATGGATACTGCTAATTCTGGCAAACTGGTACCTAGGGCAACCACTGTTAAGCCAATAACGAGGTCAGATACCTGGAAAAACTTAGCAATTTCAACACCACCATAAACCACCAGTTTTGCACTAGAGATTAACACTATTAGGCTGATCAACAACATGAACCAAATTTTTGTACTTTGTGATTTATCTATATTTTCAGAAAGTTCGTCAAATTCATGGTGGGACTTATTTTTTGCTTCTTTGAAAGAGTAGCCTAAAAACAAAATAAGCATTGATAGTAATATTACCCCATCGATTTTATCAAGTCTCATATCCCACAATAACAAGCCCGCACACAAAGTGGCAACCATTAAAAACACCCATTCTTTTTTAAGAATATTTTCATGTACTTCAATGGGTAGAATGATTGAACTAACACCTAACACTAATGCAATATTAAATATATTTGAACCAATAGCATTGCCAATACTAAGACCTGTATTGCCTTCTATGGCTGCTAGAGCGGATACCAACATCTCTGGTGCAGAGGTGCCAAATCCAAAGATAACAAGCCCAATAATAAGAGGCGATACGCTAAAAATATTAGCAATTTTTGCACCGTTTTCAGTAAATTCGTCTGCACTCCAAATTAAAAGAGCAAATCCTGATATAAGTGCAATGATTGGTAGTAGAATATCTGCCATTGATTTATAGTATATTGAAGATCTTAACAAGGTCTTATTATAAAGGGATATAAGGGTAGATGAGTACAACAGAATTCTTAATTGGTCGTAGTGGGTTAGATCTTCAGGATGATTTTTATCCAGATGATCTACCACAAGAATGGCGTTTTGATTATTACTCAACGTTATTTAGGGCGTTGTCTTTACCGATTGATACTGATGAAGATTTTGATTCAATTTTTGAAGAGATGGATGATGTTGAACAAGAATTTGAGTTGGTTATTTCTATCGAAGCTGATGATTTGTCAGACAGTAAAAAATTATTAAAACGCCTTAGTGGCATTGCTAATAATAAAGATAGTTATACGTTATTTTGTGAGCTTGATGAGAAACCTGATGATCAAGTTATGAAAATACTTAGTGATTATGATTTTTGCTTACAGTCTGCTAATGAGTTAAATATAGACTCTAAACATAAAACAGCACTAGATAAACATTTGCATTTTAATAACTTACCGGTTTTTTATTTTTCAAAGTCTTGGGATGAAAAGCAAATTAGATCTTATCTTGAGCAGATGTCTGCAATTAACACCAAAACAATACTTATTTGCAAGTATGCTGAGAGTGAAACACTGAATAAAATTCGAATTATTTCTGAATTGTTAGGATTTTGATATTTTGAATATTCTTTTAACTCGACCTTTAAATCAGGTTAAGCCATTAGAATCTTTAATAAAAGATAGTGGCAATCAAGCAATCTTATTTCCTACTTTGAAAATTGAAGCGTTAAAGGCTTCTCCACTTAAAGAGCGTTATGATGTGGTTATTTTTATTAGTGCAAATGCAGTTAAGTATGGCTTGGAGGCATTAAATTCATTGAAGCATCGTCATGATAAAATTTTTGCAGTGGGTTCCGCTACGGCTAAAAAACTCAGTGATAGCGGTTTTAAAGTAGATGCTTTTCCACAAGAAAAGGCCTCTAGTGAATCATTATTAGCAATGAGCGAGGTAAAAAAAATATCTAATAAGGATATTTTAATTTTTAGAGGAAAGGGCGGTAGAGAGACTTTAAAAGAGGGTTTGGGTAAAAATAATGTGGTTGAGTATATTGAGGTTTATAAACGGACCCAATGCAAAATAGAGTCTTTACACCGGGAGTCGTTGGATAAATTTTTAAAAGATAATAATGGTGCGATTACCATTACCAGCGTTGAAAATCTATCAACCATGATAGCAATGGTTGAAGAGATAAATAGTAATGCCATTGAGCACATTAAGCGCTATCCGCTTATCGCACTTAGTGATAGAATCAAAACATACGCACAGTCTATTGGTTTTAATCGAGTAGAGGTGGCACCACAAATCAATGACGATGGACTTGTTCAGGCGATTGATTTTATTTAAAAATGCATAAATACTTGACAAATACATAAAACACAGTTAATTTATCAACTATATTTTATTTTTAAGAGGAGAGATAAAATGATTAAATTAAGTGTCTCCAAAGCGGCGCGCATGTTGGGTATTAGTCGTTTTGATATTCAGGCGCAAATTAATAGTGGCAAACTTCAAACACATGAAGGCTACGTTACTATCGACAGTTTAAGATTAGCCTACCCTAATGCAGGGGTCGATTCTGAGCAAGATAAACGACTTAAAAAAATGCAACAAATTAAAGATGATGCAATGTTTAAGTCAACCTCTGCTGCTTTCTCTCAGTCTGAAAATGAAAAATCTTTAACAGGCATTATTACTGCATTAAAAACCAAGCTTTACAAGGAAGAAATTAAAAATCAGCATTATGAGATGGTTTTTGAAGAGTTAGGAGAGCGTTTAGATGTTTTAGAAAAGTGTTGCCATTCTCAAGATAAAGACGCACTACACCAATTACAGGGCTGGGTTAAAAACCAAGCACACTAGTTTTTTTATTTTAGGTGATTTGCAATTTTTAGTGAAGGTTGAGATCGATTCATTGAGTAAAAGTGAAAACTATCTACCCCTTGAGATTTAAGCTGCTCACACAATTGAGAAACCACATCAAGACCAAAATCTGAGATTGATTTTAGATCGTCACCAAATGATATTAGCCTTTTTTCAATCCATCTTGGAATTTCAGCGCCACACATATTTGAAAATCTCATGAGTTGAGTATAGTTAGTAATTGGCATAATTCCTGGTGTAATTGGTGTATTGATGCCTTGTTTTTGTATTTCATCTACAAATCTAAAATAAGCATCTGCATTGTAAAAATATTGAGTAATCGCACCATCTGCCCCTGCTTTTATTTTTGTTACAAAATTTGCAATATCTTGTTGCATGGTTTTAGCTTGTGGGTGCATCTCTGGATAGGCGGCTACTTCAATGTGAAAATGATTGTTGTATTGAGTTTTGATAAATTCTACCAATTCGTTGGCATAGTGAAAATCACCAATATCTCGTACACCCGATGGAATATCCCCACGTAGAGCAACAATGCGGTTAATTCCTGCTGTTTTATATTGGTCTAGCAGTGTGATAATTTTTTCTTTTTCAGAGCCAATGCAAGATAGGTGAGGCGCAGCTGGAACGCCATCATTTTTCTGGATATCTAATACAGTGCCTAGTGTTGCGTCTTGAGTGGTGCCACCAGCGCCAAAAGTGACTGAAAAGTATTCAGGATTGATTGCAGATAACTCCTTTCTAACTTGAGCTAAAGTTTGCTGGCCTTTGTCAGTTCTTGGTGGGAAAAATTCAAAACTTATTTTCATTAATATTTGGATTTTATTGATTAAAAATGCCATCATTATAACTGATTGGGAGCACGACATCTGTTTTCCATTTTTATGAAAAACACGCTGTAATCGGGTAAAATTACTTGTTTTACAATTTACTTAGTTAAGAATAAAGAGATAGGATGTCAAAAAGCGATTATATTGAATTAGAGGGTGTGGTTAAAGAAAAACTGCCCAATACAACTTTTACTGTTGAGCTGGAAAATGGACATAGTGTATTAGCGCATATTTCTGGGAAAATTCGTAAGCACTATATTCGCATACTGCCGGGCGATAAAGTTACAGTAGAAATGACACCTTATGATTTAACCAAAGGAAGAATCACCTTTAGGCATAAGTAGGGTTAAAATATTGCCGATGTGGTGGAATTGGTAGACACGCTGGATTCAAAATCCAGTTCCTTTGCGGGAGTGACGGTTCGACCCCGTCCATCGGTACCAAATTAATAGTGAGGATAAAATGGAACAAACACCTCTTTTAGCAGAAGCAATTAACTTGACCTTGTTTGGTATGGGGTTTGTATTTTTGTTTTTAACCTTATTGGTTTTTGTAACAAAGTTAATGTCCATTATTATTCGAAAAACAAACAAACAAACAGAAGACGACAGCAATCATCACGATAGCAATTTAAGTCTAAAAGATGAATTGGACGAAGAGACTAAGTTTGTTATTGAACAAGCAATTAAGATGCACAGAGGGGCTTAGATAAGATGTTAAAGTTTTTAAAAAATGTTACTAAAAGATCTAACAATGCCCATGGTAAGAAGGTTGAAATTACTGAGTTAGTTTTTAGAGATGCGCATCAATCATTATTTGCAACTCGCATGCGCATTGATGACATGCTACCCATTGCTGAAAAATTAGACAAAATCGGCTACTGGTCAATGGAATCATGGGGCGGTGCTACATTTGATAGTTGTATTCGCTATTTGGGCGAAGACCCTTGGGATAGAATTCGTGAAATTAAAAAGGTCATGCCTAAAACGCCTCAGCAAATGCTACTTAGAGGGCAAAATTTATTAGGGTATCGCCATTATAGTGATGATGTGGTGCGTAAGTTTGTAGATCGTTGCGCTGAGAATGGTGTTAGTGTTTTTCGTATTTTTGATGCAATGAACGATATGCGCAATCTTAAAACTGCTACTGATCAAACCATTAAGTTGGGTCAACATGCTCAGGGTACGATTTCTTATACAGTTAGTCCAGTTCATACAACTCAAATGTGGATTGATATGGCTAAAGAGATTGAGGATATGGGCGCACATTCTTTGTGTATTAAAGACATGGCTGGTCTCTTACAACCTTATGTGGCTTATGATTTAGTCAAACAATTAAAAGAAGTTGTTGATATTCCAATTCAATTGCATGCTCATGCAACTACTGGTTTGTCCACAGCAAGTATTATTAAGGCAGTTGAGGCAGGTATTGATCGAGTAGATACTGCAATTGGATCTATGAGTATGACGTATGGGCATTCAGCGACTAACTCAGTGGTGTCAATTTTAGAGCATGGAGAAAGAAAAACGGGATTAGACCTTGAGAAGCTTGAAGAGATTGATGCCTACTTTAGGCCAGTACGTTGCAAATATTCTTATTTTGAAGGGTCACTTAAAGGGGTTGATTCTAGGATTTTATTATCTCAAGTGCCTGGCGGTATGTTGACCAATATGGAAAACCAATTGCGTGAGCAAAATGCGGCTGATAAGATGGATGAAGTATTAGCCGAAATTCCTCGTGTTCGTAAGGATTTAGGTTACATCCCTCTAGTAACACCAACATCGCAAATTGTAGGCACGCAATCAGTGCTTAATGTACTTACCGGTGAGCGTTATAAAACCATTACTAAAGAATCTGCTGGTGTTTTAAAAGGCGAATATGGCGCAACTCCAGCTCCAGTTGATAAAGCATTACAAGCTAAAGCGTTAGATGGTTCAGAGCCAATCACTTGTAGGCCGGCTGATAATATTGCACCAGAAATGCATATTCTTGAGCAGGAGTTTGATACTATTGTTGCTGAAAAAGGCATTACATTAGCCGAAAATAAAATTGATGATTTGCTGACTTATGCATTGTTCCCACAGGTGGGAGTTTCATTTTTAGAAAATAGAGATAACCCTGATTTCTTTGAACCAGCACCACAATTAGCCGATACATGTGCTAAGCCTGACAGTGAAGAGGGAACGTACACAGTATCTTTTAAAGGTGAGTCATATACCGTTGAAGTTTCTGCCGGTGGCAACATTACCTCAATGAAATCATCTTCTGATGCTGGTACGCCAGTTTCATCGACAGCCGAAAAAGAAATTGTAACTGATGAAGTTACGCCGGCGGATGGCGAAGAGATTGCTGCACCATTATCAGGAAATATTTGGAAAGTAATGGTTGACCCTCATCAGAAAGTCGCTGAAGGCGATGTTTTAGTTATTTTGGAAGCAATGAAAATGGAGACTGAGATTAGGGCTGCTAGAGATGGTGTTGTTGTTGAAATTAGTGTTAAAGAAGGTGACGCTGTTACAGTTGGGAAAACTTTATTAATTCTTGCATAATAGTCTAAATATGGAACAATTAAACACACTTTGGATTAACACAGGCTTGTACCAAGTGACTTGGGGGCAAGGCCTAATGCTATTGATTGGTATGTTGCTTTTATATTTAGCAATTGTTAAGAAATTTGAGCCATTGTTATTGTTGCCTATTGGTTTTGGTTCGATTTTAGCTAATATACCGGGTGCTGGTATTGCTGAAGGTAGTGGTATTTTGCATGTCTTTTATGTAGTTGGTATTGAGTCCGGCGCATTTCCACTAATTATCTTTATGGGTGTTGGCGCATTAACTGATTTTGGACCATTATTGGCCAATCCTAAGACTTTATTACTTGGCGCAGCTGCACAGTTTGGAATTTTTGCCACATTGCTTGGTGCTATTGGGTTAACAGCTATTGGTATATTTGATTTTAGCCTTACTGACGCGGCAGCGATTGGTATTATTGGTGGTGCAGATGGCCCTACCAGTATTTATGTTGCTTCAAAATTAGCGCCTGATCTTTTAGGCGCAATTGCTGTTGCTTCATATTCTTACATGGCGTTAGTGCCACTAATCCAGCCACCAATTATGCGCGCATTAACTACAGAGAAAGAGCGCATGATAGAGATGGTGCAACTTAGAGAGGTCTCTACAACTGAGAAAATTATTTTTCCAGTTATGTTATTAGTATTAGTTGCATTATTATTACCAGATGCAGCGCCATTATTAGGTATGTTTGCTTTTGGTAACTTAATGAAAGAGTCAGGTGTGGTTGATCGATTAAGTGATACTACGCAAAATGCCCTTATTAACATTGTAACTATATTTTTAGGCTTAGCAGTAGGCTCAAAACTTATGGCTGATAAGTTTTTACAACTGGATACATTGGGTATTTTATTACTTGGTATGGTTGCTTTTGCAATTGGTACAGCTTGCGGGTTATTAATGGCAAAGCTTATGAATGTGTTTAGCAAAAAGAAAATTAACCCTTTAATTGGATCAGCAGGTGTATCTGCCGTACCAATGGCAGCTCGTGTTTCAAACAAAGTCGGTTTAGAATCAAACCCACATAATTTCTTATTAATGCACGCAATGGGCCCTAATGTTGCAGGTGTGATTGGTTCGGCGATAGCTGCCGGTATTATGATCCAGTTCTTAGGATAATCTTTTTTTACTTCGTCTTTTCACTTCCTACGGCGTTAAATATTAAAAACACTCAGTTACGTAACTTTACTACGCGCCTTCATATTTTCAATATTTTCCTTGTAGAAAGTAAAAATACTCGAAAAATACTTATAAAACCCCCAACTTGATTTACTTTAAAATAGACACATCATGCAAAGAACTTTTTTAAAAGCCAAATTACATCGAGTCACTACAACAGCCAGCGAGGTTGATTATGAAGGGTCTTGTGAGATTGATGGTGTGCTTTTAGATGCTGCAGGCATTGGTGCTTTTGAGCAAATTCAAATCTATAATATTAATAATGGTAATCGATTTACCACCTATGCAATTCGTGGAAAGGATAATTCAGGCGTGATTTCTGTTAATGGTGCAGCCTCGCATAAAGCCGATGTTGATGATTTATTAATTATTGCTTCTTATGCTCAGTATGATGAAAAAGAACTGGAAGATTATTCGCCAAAGCTTTGTTATGTGGATGAGAACAATATACTAGTTAGAACTGATTCTAAGATTACTTGAGCTGCCCATTTTCTAAAACAAGCACACGTTTCATTTTTGAGGCAATTTTTTCATCGTGAGTAACGATGATTAGTGAAGAGTTTTTCTCTTTGTGAATATCAACGATTAATGTTAGGATGCTTTGGGCAGTTTTGGCATCTAAATTACCCGTAGGCTCATCAGCTAATAAACAACTAGGATTAGTGATTAAGGCACGTGCAATAGCAACGCGTTGACGCTCACCACCTGATAACTCCGCCGGAAGATGTTTAGTGCGATTTCCAAGCCCAACTTTTATCAGTAATTGCTCAGATTTCTCTTTGGCTGTTTGTTTGTTTTCACCTTGGATTAATAATGGCATTGTTACGTTATCAAGTGCACTAAAATCTTTTAACAAATGGTGAAATTGGTAAACAAACCCTAAATTCTGTGCTCGAAGTTGAGTTATTTTATCCTCATTTAGATTTGATAGATTGATGTCGTTAATTTGTATTGTGCCACTGTCTGGCTTATCAATTCCCCCTAGAAGGTTAAGCAAAGTAGATTTTCCACAACCTGATTGCCCTAATATGGCAATTGACTCACCTTGATCAACGCCTAAGTTCAGGTTTTTTAGAACAGGTGTTTTGTGCTTACCATCACTATAACTGTAGCCAAGGTTATTACATTTAATAATTTTATTCATGATTAAGTACCTTAGCAATTTCAACTTTTCCTGCGCGTTTAGCAGGGTAGATTGAGGCGATAATAACTAAAATAAATGCACCAATAATCACTTTAATAACATCAATTAAGTGTATTTCAGAAGGAAAACGGTTAATATAAAAAACATCTTTTGGAAAGAATTGAAAACCAAGAATAGACTCAATACTACTAACGACTGATTCAATATTAAGAGAAAGCGCTATTCCTAATATGACCCCAATAACAATACCAATAACACCGATAGCAAGTCCTTGATAGAAAAACACTTTAACAATGCGTTTTGGCGTCATTCCGATTGTTCTTAGAATGGCAATATCAGCTTTTTTATCAGTAACTACCATGACCATCATTGAAACAATATTAAAAGCGGCAACAGCAATAATGAGCGATAAAATAATACCGATCATTTGTTTTTCTAAATTAAGTGCTTTGATAAAGTTAGCTTTTTTTTGACTCCAATCAACTCCATAATATTTATTATTACCAAGTTTATTAATCACTTCATTGGTTATTTGTTTGGCTTGAAATAGGTCATTAGTTTTGAGTCGAATGCCTGATACTGAATTATCCATTGAATAAAGTTTTTGCGCCTTATCAAGATGAATAAAGGCTAAATTATTGTCGTATTCATTAATACCTGCGTCAAATATTCCACTAACCTTGAAGCGTTTAAATCGTGGCTGAATGCCAATAATATTTGAAGATATTTGTGGCGTTAATAAAGTAACTTTATCGCCAATATTTATGCCTAGTTGCAGTGCCAAACCAGAGCCAATAAACATATTTGACCCTGAAAGATCTGAAGTACCAGTTTTGATTTTATCAAGCAAAATAGAGGTATTTTTTTCTAATGATGGTATTACGCCTCTGATACTAATGCCTTGTGCTTTGCCATTAATACTAAGTAAACCATAGCGCTTAATATAAGGGGACGAATCAAGTACTTGAGGGTGTTTGTTAATTTCAGTTCTTAATTTTTGCCAATTATTAAGTGTGGAGTCGTATTCAGTAATGGTCGAGTGAGAGATAGCGCTAAGCACTCTATCTCTAAGTTCTTTATGAAAGCCGTTCATCACTGATAATACGGTAATAAGCGTCATTACGCCGAGAATAAGCCCAACCATTGATACGCCAGAGATAAAGGAAACAAAGCCTTTTTTACGATTAGAACGTAAATATTGGTTAGAAATTTTAAATTCAACACTCATGGTGCTGATATTTTGTCATAATTAGCACTTTAAAAGTAAATAAAGGGGAGAGGTAAACATGTCAAAAATGACAATTAAAGACAGGATTGACCAACTAGGTGATTTATTAATTGAAATATTTCATGTGGTAGGGTTATTTGTTGTGGGTGGTACGATCGTATGGTCGGCTGTGAGTGAATATTTGGTTATTATGCAACATGAATCAGGTTTTGCATCACTTAAAGATATTTTATTATTATTTATTTATTTAGAGTTAGGCGCTATGGTGGGTATTTATTTTAAAACGCATCGCCTGCCAGTAATATTTTTGATATTTATTGCCATTACTGCCATTACTCGTTTTATGGTGATTGACATGAAATCACTTGTTTCTGCTGATAAGTTTAATTTACTTATCATGGTGGTGTCTATACTTGTGCTAACAGCTTCTGCTGGATTATTGAGATTTTCAGAGGACAGGTATAATACTAAAGACGAATGTGTTGAATAGGAATCTTTAAAAACCTAGATTTTAAACAATGGATTTAAATACCCGTGGATTTGTTAATTACTTGTTATTACCAATATCGGGTATTTTTTATCTTTTATCAATACTTCGAAGACTTTTTTATCGAGTAGGTATATTTTCTACGAATTGTTTTGATGTGCCTGTGGTGGTTGTAGGTAATATCACTGTTGGTGGCAGTGGCAAAACCCCAATTGTAATTGCACTGGCTAATTATTTCAAACAACAAGGCAGGCAGGTAGGGGTAGTATCTCGCGGTTATGGCGGTACACATCAGAATGGTAGTCTATTGGTTGATTCTGATATTAAAGCCGTAAAATCAGGCGATGAACCATTACTTATTGCAACTCAAACCCAGGCAGTGGTTATGGTAAATAAAGATCGCCCTCAAGCAGTTAAAGATTTAATTAATCATCACAGTGTTAACTTAGTTATTAGTGATGACGGATTGCAACATTACGCTATGGGCAGAAGTGTTGAAATTGCTGTTGTGGACGGTAAACGAAGGTTTGGCAATAGGTTTTTCTTACCTGCCGGACCATTAAGAGAGTCAATTTCTCGACTAAAAAGTGTTGATTTTGTTATTAATAATGGCGCCCTACATGCTGGAGAAATAGCGTGCGAGTTAATATTAAAGATGTTTGTTAATGTTAGTACAGGCGAGGAAAAACCATTAGATTTTTTTACAGGAAAAACCTGTCATGGTGTTGCTGGTATTGGCCATCCACAGCGTTTTTTTGACTCTTTAAATACACTTGATATCAATGTCTTGCCTCATATTTTTGCCGATCATTATGCTTACACGCAGGAGGATTTAGAATTTTCAGATAATTATCCTATTCTTATGACTGCCAAGGATTGTGTAAAATGCAAAGAGTTCGCAACAGATCAGATGTGGTATTTACAAGTGGAAGCTGATTTGAGCGATGATTTTTTACAACAATTAGTAAATAAATTATGATTGATGAAGCGCTGTTGAAATTATTAGTTTGCCCTAAAAGCAAAGCACCACTTAAGCAAGTAGGTGATGAACTTATCTGTGATACTAGTGGTTTAGCTTATCCTATTAAAGATGGTATTCCAGTGTTATTGGAAGAAGAGGCACGCAAAATACAAGCCAAGTGATGGACTTTTCCGTTATTATCCCTGCACGTTATGCCTCATCTCGATTGAGTGCAAAATTACTTCAAGATATTCATGGTAAGCCGCTTATTCAACACACTTTTGAGAATTCTATTAATAGTGGCGCATCGAAAGTAATTATTGCAACCGATGACAAGCGTATTGAAAGTGTTGCGCAGGGATTTGGTGCAACTACTTGTATGACTGATTCTAGTCATACTTCTGGCACTTCAAGAATTGCACAAGCGTTAGAACTCCTTAATATTAATAATGATGAAATTATTGTTAATGTTCAAGGTGATGAGCCTATGCTTGGGGCTAATGTCATTAAACAGGTAGCAACAAACCTATCTAAAAGTAATATGCAAATGGCCACCTTGTGCGAAAGAGTTATTGATAAAGAGCAGTATCTCGATCCAAATTGCGTTAAAGTAGTTTTTGATAAATTTGGTAAAGCCCTGTACTTTTCACGTGCAGCTATTCCTGCTTTTAGAGAAGAGGAAGATTTTGACATTAAGTTATGTTTTAAGCATATTGGTATCTATGCATATCGTTCTGGCTTTATTAAAAAATATTTAAACATGGACAGCTCTCGTTATGAACAAGTTGAAAAACTTGAGCAACTTACAGTTTTAAATGAAGGGTTTGATGTACATGTAGAGCCTGCTTGTGAGCCTACAGGCTATGGTGTTGATACAAATGAAGATTTAGAGAAAGCTAGAGAGGCGATGAAGTGATTATTGACGGTAAACAGATTGCAAAAGAATTGAGAGCTAATATTGCTAATCAGATTGCAACTCTTGATCGTAAGCCAGGTTTAGCTGTAGTTCTGGTGGGTGATGACCCTGCATCGAGAGTTTATGTACGTAATAAGGATAATGCCTGCAAAGAGGTAGGGTTTTATTCTGAGAAAATTAACAAATCTGCTGACATTACTCAAGATGAATTGTTAGATGAAATTAAGCGTTTGAATAATGATGACAAAATTGACGGTATTTTGGTGCAATTACCATTACCAAACCATCTAGATACTAATCAAGTGATTGAGGCGATTAACCCTAATAAAGATGTTGATGGCTTCCACAGTGAAAATATTGGTAAGCTTATGCAAAATAAGCCGTATTTGCGCCCCTGCACACCTAAAGGTGTAATGACAATGCTCGCAACCACTGGTATTGACTTGGTCGGTAAAAACTGCGTAGTGGTAGGCGCCTCTAATATTGTGGGTCGGCCAATGGCGATGGAGCTTTTAAATGCGCGTGCAACAGTAACCATTTGTAATAGTAAAACTCAAAATTTAGCTGACAAGATTAAGCAAGCTGATATTGTGGTGGCAGCAGTTGGCAGACCTAAAATGATTCAAGGTGATTGGATTAAAGAGGGTGCAACGGTGATTGATGTTGGTATTAATCGACTTGACGATGGCTCGTTGGTTGGCGATGTTGATTTTGATTTAGCACAAGAAAGAGCCACTTGGATTACACCAGTGCCTGGTGGCGTTGGTCCGATGACAATCGCCACATTGCTTGAGAATACATTAACGGCCTATCAGGCAAGAGAGGAAAAATGAAATTATTGTTAAAAGCTTTTAGAGAAGGGTTGGGTCGAATCATTGTATTTATTGATTGGATATTCTCACCAAAAAAACTCAAACGTAGCCAAGAGAAACAAGCCGAGGTTGATAAGCAAGTTGAATCTTTAAAGCTATATCAATTCTACGCCTGCCCATTTTGTATTAAAACACGACGCACTATCAAGCGCCTTAATTTACCGATGGAAACTCGTAATGCACAAGCAGGACAGTTTCGTGCTGAACTTTTAGCGGGTGGTGGTGAGGTAAAGGTGCCGTGTTTACGTATCAAAGAGGGTGATGAAATCACTTGGATGTATGAATCATCTGACATTATGGCTTATCTGGATGAGCGTTTTGGGGCATGATTTATATTGAAGGTGGTACTAAAACTCAAAGAAAATTAGCTAAAGATCTTTATTATTTTTGTTCTAAAGAGCTTGCTATTAAAAAAAGTATTGATATTGATTTACGGATTCAAGATGTTGAACATGCACATGGATGGACTGATCATGAAGGCGATGGAAAGTTTTATATTGATATTGAAAAAGATTTAGATGTAGAGAAATTTATTGTGACTTTTTGTCACGAGATGGTTCATGTTGTTCAATACTGTAGAGATAAGCCTATTAGTGAGTCTGAAGCTTACCGTTTAGAGGCAGAACTCGCTAAAGGGTTCCATTTATTGAACAATAGTGGATAATTTATTTTCTATATTTTTATTCACAGTTGTGATGACTATCACTCCTGGTCCTAACAATATCATGATTCTGTCTTCAGGGCTTAATTTTGGTATTAAACGCTCAATACCACATCTTTTCGGTATTGCCGTTGGTTTCCCAGCTATGTTGATTGCTGTTGGCTTAGGTCTTGATGTATTGGTTAATCAAGTGCCAGCTTTACACATGGTCGTTAAAATACTAGGCATTGGGTATTTATTATTTTTAGCTTATAAATTATTTATAACAACTCAACAAAGTGGTGCAGATGGTGCGTCGAAACCACTTACTTTTTTTCAAGCAGCATTATTTCAGTGGGTTAATCCTAAGGCTTGGATTATGATTTTCAGTGGTATTGGGTCATTCGCCTCTGTAGCTAATATTCAAGCGACTACATGGATTATAGCACTAAGCTTTTTTATTGCAATTTTTCCTTGTAATGGGTCTTGGTTGTTTTTAGGGTCTCAAATGCAAAAGATCATAAGAAACGATTTGCACTTTAAGTTATTTAATAGATTGATGGCTATATTACTTGTAGCCTCTGTTGTGCCAGTAGTTATTTAGGTAAAAAATCTTTTAGTTGGTTAATGCTTGCATCTAGTTCAGTCTGAGAGTTGGCAGTGATGTTAATATGACCTAATTTCCTACCATCACGTTCAGTTTTGTCGTATAGGTGTAAATGTGCATTTGGCATATTGAGCGCAACATCAGTAGGGCCGATTTTACTAATAATATTGACCATGGCACTAAAATAGTGTGTGGGCGTGGTGTCACCCAGTGGCATGCCTGTGATTGCACGCACATGGTTTTCAAACTGAGAAGTGTTAGCACCTTCAATACTCCAATGTCCAGAGTTATGTACCCGTGGCGCCATTTCATTAACCACTAAGCCGTCTTCGGTTTCAAATAATTCAATCGTGAGCACACCAACGTGGTTCATTTCATCCAGTAAAGTTTGCATGTAATGCTCAGCAGTCTTTTGCACTTGTGGATCAATATCTTGAGCAGGAGCAACAGTGAGTCTTAATATGCCATCGTGATGAGTGTTTTCAACCAATGGGTAGTATTTGTGGTCATTATCAATGCCACGTACGGCAATTAGGGAAAGTTCACGTTTAAAGTTAACAAATCCTTCTAAGATGGATTCAACCCCATTCATGCTTTGCCAAGCATCAGAGATTTGATTTTCATTTTTCATTAAAAACTGACCTTTGCCATCATAGCCTTCGGTTGCTGTTTTTAAAATAGCAGGCAGACCAATGGTATTAATTGCATTGATTAGGTCTTGCTCAGAGTTCACCATTTGATATGGCGCACATGGAATATCTAACTGGTCAAATAAAGCCTTTTCACGGCCACGATGTTGCGTGGTAAATAATGATTTTTCACCAGGATATACGGGAATATTCTTGCTGATCTCTCTAACGACTTTAACATCAGTATTTTCACTCTCGTAAGTAATAACATCGGCAAAGGCTACCAATGATTCGATATTGTCTTTGTTATCTTCAAGTGCAAACATATGTCCGAGTAGAGATGAAGGTTCGTCATGAGAATTGCCTGAAAAACCAAACTGATGGTTTAAAGGGTAGCCTGAAATAGCCATCATTCTGCCGAGTTGACCTGCGCCTAAAACACCGATTTTCATAATTTATGATATAGGGTTTGGATTATCAAGGACGTCTTGTGTTTGTTTAGCTCTAAAACTCGCTACTTTTTCGCGAATAGTTTTGTCTTCGTTAGCAACAATTTGTGCTGCCAAAATACCGGCGTTTTTAGCACCTGCTTCACCAATGGCGAGCGTGCCAACAGGAATACCACCTGGCATTTGCGCAATTGATAAGAGCGAGTCTTGTCCGCTAAGAGCGCGTGACTGAACCGGCACACCCAGTACTGGGACAATGGTTTTAGCAGCCACCATTCCTGGTAAGTGTGCAGCGCCACCAGCGCCAGCAATAATCACTTTTAGGCCTCGAGATTCAGCACTATTAGCGTAATCAAACATCTTGTCTGGTGTGCGATGTGCAGATACCACTTCGACTTCATGCGGCACGCCAAATTCTTCCAGCATTTCTACTGCGTGTTTCATGGTTGGCCAATCAGATTTTGAACCCATAATGACGCCGACTAAAGCACTCATGATTATCCTTGTACAAGATTAATATGCTTGAATTATACTCAAATAACTCATATATAGATAGCAAGAGGAGTAGTATAGAAAGTGAGAAGAATGGGTAAATAAAAAAAGGAGGTTGTTATGAGTCTATCATTAATGCATCCGTTTACTGAAATGGATGAAATGTTTGAGCATCTATCTCATCCGTTAAGTCAGTTTGATACGGGCGATTGGATGCCTGTGGTTGACATTGAGGAAGATGAAAAGTCTTATATGGTAAAGGCTGAATTGCCTGGCGTTCATAAAGATGATGTTCATGTCAATGTTGAAAATAATATCTTAACTATCAAGGGTGAAAAAAAGGTAGAAACTGATGATAAAAAGAGGCATCGTGTAGAGCGTATGTATGGCTCTTTTGTTAGAAGTTTCACACTACCTCGTACTGTTAAAAGCGATAAGATTGAAGCTAAATACACCAATGGTGTTCTTAACTTAACTATCCCTAAAACAGAGGAAGTAGTTACCAAAGCAATTGATGTAAAGATTAAATAGCGTTGGTTAGCCTTGGGCTGTTAATTAAAGTCAGATTTTGTTAGAGCCCAAGGTTTAATTGTTAAGATGTTTTTTAGATATTTATAACTATAAATAATTTTATTAATTATCTGAGTTAAAATCGGTAGTGATTTAATATTTATAGGTTTTTTTATGTCAAGTAAGCCACTTAAAGAGCTCATTAAGCAGTTTGATTATATTAAGCATAATCTTGAAATTGAAGTTGAAACCAAAAGGTCTGAGTTTAATTATCAATTAAATAAAAGAAAAGTAAAGTTTGAAAATGCCCTGCATAAAGCACACAAGGAGCTAAAAACAGGTTCTTTGAGTTACTTGTTTAATGCTAACCCGCTATTTATAATTACTACACCAGTTATTTATTCGTTAATATTTCCGTTGCTACTATTAGATTTATTTGCATTTGTTTATCAACTGCTGTGCTTCCCTGTTTACAAAATTAAAAGATTGAAAAGAAGTGACTATATTATTATTGATCGCCATAAATTAGGTTATTTAAATATATTTGAAAAATTTAATTGTGTTTATTGTGGTTATGCAAATGGCTTGTTAAGTTATGTTGGTGAACTGGCATCAATAACAGAACAATATTGGTGTCCTGTTAAACACGCTAGGCAAATCAAAAACCCTCATGATAGGTATTGGCATTTTATTGACTATGGTGATGCCGATGGGTACGTATGTGATCTTGGTGCGCATAGGAACATAGTAAAAAATCAAACATAAATCAAATGGTTTTATTTTTAGTTTTAATATCAAACAGCAATAAGAATATATAAGCGCCAAGACCTGATAATAAAATATCCTTTTCGGCATCCCACACGTCCCCCTGTGATCCAAGAAACATATCATCAGCACACCCTTGTTCGTATATGGTGGCGTACCACCATTCCAGTATCTCATAAGCCGCGCCAATTCCTAAAAATAAAAATATTAATACAAATATTTCTGTTTTTCGATTTGTAAATTTAACTGTTTTGATTAATACCTCTTTGAATGGCAGTATGATTAAAAACCCAAACGCAAAGTGCACAAGGCGGTCAAAATGATTACGCTGAATGTCAAATAATTCAGCTACCCAAAAACCCAGTGGAACTTCTGCATAAGTGTAATGCGCACCAATGGTTTGTAAAATACAAAATAAAAATATTAATATATAGGAAATATTTGAAAATTTGAAGCGTTTGTAGCTACTAATAAGATAATAAAAACAAACAACAAGGATAATATTCTCAGCAATCCAAATATCTCGATGTAGAGGGTTAATTGCTAACAATAACCAAAATATAGAAAAAACAATAAAAAGTATTGGTGCAATTGATTTGGTTTGGATCATATAGAAAAATCTTTATCTAAAAAAGGAATATGCCCAGTATTTAAAATTTGTGTTTTTATATTTAACCCTTGGTACCATTTTTCTATTTTATAAGGTACCAGTGTGTCTCGATTTCCAAGTATAACTTCTATCGGTATTGTTAATTGCTCTAAAGTCTCCATTAAGTTAGTTTTTAGTAGTATTTTTAAGCCTTGATTAAGTGCTTTTGTAGTAGCGGGGTATTGTTCAATTGCTTGATTTAATGCTTTTAATTGTATTTTATTACTAGTTTGTAGGCTAACAAAGCGTTTCAATCCTTTTGAAAGGTTAAGCTGCAATGAATCAGAAAATTGTTCAAAATTATTAGCATTAATGCCAAATTTCCAGTTGTTGTTTTGTACAAAATTGGGGCTCGATGCAACAAGAATCAGTTTAGATATTTCTACTTTATTGGCGATATTAATGGCTAATAAACCACCTAATGACCAGCCGAGTAAAATTGGATTGCTAGGTAATATTTTTATAATTTCGTTACACCACTTATTAAGTCCACCTTCTATATCGTCGCTTCTACCATGTCCTGGTAGGTCGATTTTAGTGATGCGATATTGGCTTTTATATTGGTCGACAAGACTGTTAAACAGTTCTGAGCTAAAACCCCAGCCGTGTAACAAAACCAAGTCAGGCCCGGTACCAACTGTATTACTGTAAAGCATGTTTGATTGCACCTAACAATTGTTCAATTTGATTTTGAGTATGGTTTGTACTCAAAGTAATGCGCAAGCGCTCTGTGTCTTTTGGCACAGTAGGGGTGCGAATAGCGCTGACATAAAAACCTTGGTCAAATAATTTTTGACTAACGTTTAAGGCTTTTTCACTATCACCAATAATCAATGGCTGTATTGCACTGTTTGATTTTTCGATAGGCAATCCTATTGCAGTGGAAAAATTTCGGAAAAAATCAATATTGGATAAAAGTTTTGCTTTTTGCTCACCTTTTTTAATTAGTTCTAGGCTTTTTAGTGTTGCTACGCAAATTGCAGGCGATATTGCTGTTGTGTAGATGTAAGGACGTGATTTTTGGATTAAAAAATCAATAAAATTATCATTTCCAGCCGCAAAAGCACCCATGGTGCCTGCTGCTTTGCCTAAAGTAGCCATATAGATTGAGCTTTTAGGGATGTTTGGTTCAAATAGGCCAAATCCATGCGCATCATCTTGCATAAGTATTGCGTTGGAAAAATTTGCGATTTTTTGTAAATCGTCGATATTTGCCTGGTCACCATCCATGCTAAACACAGTGTCAGTCACAATCATGCCTTGTCCGGTTTGCTTTTTTGCTTTTTTTTCTAGTGACGCAATATCATTATGCAAATAGCGTTGTAATGGCAGGCCAATTAGATGGTTAGCGTCAATTAAGGAGGCGTGATTTAATTTATCTTGCAATACCCAATCAAGCTCGTCTTTAAGTGCTGAAAAAATACCTAAATTAGCACTATAGCCCGTTGAAAATAATAGTACACGCTCTTGTCCCGTGTACTCAGCCAAAGCATCTTCTAAATCATGATGTGCACGAGAATGCCCACTCACTAAATGCGACGCACCAGAGCCTGCACCGTATTCATCAAGTCCTTGTTTAAATGCCTCTTTAACTTGAGGGTGATTAGCAAGTGACAGATAGTCATTCGAGCAAAAGTTAATGAGCGATTTTCCGTTGATAATGATTTGTGTATCTTGTGCTCCTTCGTTTATTTTTCTAAAGCGATAAAGGTGTGCTTTTTTAAGGTCTTTAAGTTTTTTAGAAAAATTCATGAAATTTATTTTATATTAACTACTTGGAGCTATAGATTTCTTTTGTTTGTTTGCTATTTAGAAGTTTGGAGGTTACAATCACAATCAGACATAAATAGACTAGAGGGGAACAAGCAATGAATACACCTATAAAAATAGCGGCACTATTCGCAGGTGGCATTGGTGCTTATGTTATGGGCTCTTTTATGATTAATATGGGTAATGACATGACCAACATGACAAAATCAGTCGCACAAATGACACAAGATGTTCACTCTATGGCCAGGAATATGAATGGCATGGCACGCAATATGGTGCAAATGGCACAGAGTATGGTCGAAGGCCAAAAGAAAATGGGTGATGATTTTGCTAATGTGGCTAGAGATATGAATATTATGACTCGTTCTATGATTTCTATGGGGAAAGATATGAATGGCTTGGGTTCGCAAATAGCAAGTATGAATACCAATATTAAAGAGATGAATCAATCAATGTCCCGTATGAGTGGGGACATGTCTGTGATGAATAATTCAATGTCAGGGATGCGTTACGATATTAACAAGTTTACTAAGCCTGAAAGTATTATGATGCCTTTTATGCGCTAAGGTTGGTCTAAAGAGTTTTTTTAAATTAAATTTTCCATTGGTGATGAAGCAGAAGCGTAAGCTTTTTTCATCATCCTGCCGGCTAAGAAAGATTCACGACCAGCAATAACAGCATGTCTCATTGCACTTGCCATCAGTACTGGATCAGACGCATTAGCAATGGCGGAGTTCATTAACACGCCATCACAACCAAGCTCCATTGCTCGAGCGGCATCTGATGCACAGCCGATGCCTGCATCAACCAATACTGGCACATTGGCTTGTTCTTTGATTAGCTTAATATTTGCTGGATTGGCAATTCCTTGACCTGAGCCGATAAGTGAAGCTAGTGGCATTACTGCAGCACAACCAATATTTTCCAATTCTTTTGCAACGATAGGGTCGTCACTGGTGTAGACCATTACATCAAAGCCATCATCAACTAAGGTTTGTGCAGCTGATAGCGTTTCTACAATGTTTGGGTATAGGGTTTTTTCATCTCCTAATACTTCTAGTTTAACCAAGTTATGACCACCTAATAGTTCGCGCGCTAATTGGCAAGTTCGCACCGCATCTTTAGCCGTGTAACAACCTGCAGTATTTGGCAAAATGGTGTACTTATCTGGATTAATAACATCGAGTAAGTTTGGCTCGTTAGCGTCTTGCCCAATATTGGTACGGCGAATAGCAACAGTAATAATATCAGCTTGGGCTGCATCCGTTGCTAATTTGGTTTCAGTTAAATCTTTATATTTTCCTGAGCCGACCAGTAAGCGAGAGTTGTAAGTTTTTCCAGCGATTATAAGTGGCGTGTCAGTCATGATAAGATTGTTTAATTTTTTTCAATAGAGCCAAAAATTTTACCTAAATTAAAATATCGATATTACAAGTATTTTTCTATTTTTCAAGGCGAGTTGTTAAATTATTGATTGAGCATAGATAAAACTATGTGATTGAAATAATTTAGTGACTCAACAAAGGAAAATATAAAAAGACGAAGTGATATGGCGGAGAGTGAGGGATTTGAACCCTCGATAGGGGATAAACCCTATACACCCTTAGCAGGGGCGCGCCTTCAGCCACTCGGCCAACTCTCCAAAAGAGAAATATTATACGCTAAAAAAATAACAGTTTGAAATGGCGTTTTAAAAGCCGTAGTTGTATCTGAGTTTGACAGAGCCCGGGTCGTTGCCTTTTAAATCTAACATTCTAAATCTGATTTTCCCCCAGTCACCTTCGAGTTTTATTTTCTCTTCTAAGACTTGTAAGTTTTTTTTAGCATTTAGAATTGCCATTTCAGTTTCATTCCAATTTTCATCATTGCCTGTAGGAGTTCCTAAAGTGTATTCATGATAGAGTAGTTGGTTTTTAATGTCATCTGTTTCTATTTTGATATCAAAAGCATCAGCTCCCATTTCAAGTTGATCTTCAAGATATAGTAAGTCGTAATCTATATCTTTAACTTTATTTATTATAGGACTAGGTTTTTTAGTTTCAGTATTTGCTATTGTGTTAAATGATAACACTAAAGCAATAAAAATAAATTGAGAGACTGATTTTAAAAGAACCATTGGTAAATACCTAAAGTATTAACAAAGACAAAAACTGTATTGAGTAGCACTAATGCCTTATCACTATTGATATAACCTTGAATAATCCAGCTAATGGCAGAAACCATAAAAAATAGATAGCCAAATTTTGAATAGTCGCCAGAATTCAAGGCAACTAATACACCGCCAATAATGCCGGTAATTGTACCAAGCCAACCCCAGGTATTATTTATAGATTTCAAAATCGTGTGTAACGGTGGCAGTTTTGCCAAGCATGATAGAGGCAGAACAATATTTTTCTGCTGATAAGCCAACGGCCTTATCAACTTTTTTCTCATCTAAATTGTTACCTTTAACAACAAAGTGAATGTGGATTTTGGTAAACACTTTAGGGTGGTCATCAGCGCGCTCAGCGCTAATTTCTGCACGACAATTACGCACATCTTCGCGCATTTTTTTTAGCATACTTAAAACATCAATTGTTGTGCACCCGCCCATGCCAAGTAGTAGCATCTCCATTGGTCGAATACCTAGGTTTTTACCACCAACTTGTTCAGGACCATCCATAACAACTGCATGACCACTGGCTGACTCGCCAACCATCATCATGTTATCGACCCATTTAACTACTACGTTCATTTGAAAATCTCCTCTAATGCCTTTCCTGGGTTGTCTTGACGCATGAATGCTTCACCCACCAAGAAACTATAAATATCATGTTCATGCATAAACGCCACATCTTCTGAGTTTAGGATACCACTTTCTGTAATGACTAGAATATCGTCTTTGATTTCTTTTAGTAAGTCAACGGTAGTTTGAAGGGATACATCAAATGTGCGTAAATTACGATTATTAATACCAATCATAATAAGCGGTAGCTGGAGTGCGCGCTTAAGCTCCTCTACGTTGTGCACTTCAACCAAAATATCCATGTTAAGTTGCATGGCATGTTGTGCTAGTATTTCCATCTCCCCATCACTTAGGCAGGCGGCAATGAGTAAGATGCAATCAGCGCCCATAACCCGCGCTTCTAATATTTGATAAGGATCGATGATAAATTCTTTACGCAGTACAGGCAAAGAAACAGCTTCTCGAACATCAATTAAATACTGATCATCACCTTGGAAAAAATCTTTGTCAGTCAGTACTGACAAGCAAGCTGCGCCATGGGCTTCGTAACTTTTTGCAATCTCTACGGGGTTAAAATCCTTACGTAAAACACCTTTAGAAGGCGAGGCTTTTTTGATCTCTGCAATAATGGCGTTTTGCTTAAGGTCTGCTTTATTTTTTAAAGCTTGATAAAAATCACGAGTATCGCGATTTTTATAAGCTTTTTTCATCATCTTATCAAAAGAGATGTTGTTTTTACATTCAATGATTTCTTGCTCTTTACGGGCAATAATTTTTTTTAGAATATCTGGTGTATTTGTCATGATTTGATATTTTAAAGGAATTGTATAACTTATAATTAGAGTTATAATTATTAGTGAGGATTAAAATTATGAAATTATTAGATTTTGAAATCGGTATTGACCAGCCCTTTTTTCTTATCTCAGGTCCATGCGTGATTGAGTCAGAGACTTTGGCTTTAGAAACAGCAGCTTATCTTAAAAAAGTAACCCAGGATTTGGGTATTAATTTTATTTACAAATCTTCATATGATAAGGCTAATCGCTCTAGTACGGGTAGTTTTAGAGGGTTAGGCATTGAAGAGGGTTTGCGAATTTTGCAAAAAGTAAAAGATGAAGTGGGTGTGCCAGTGCTAACTGATGTTCACGAAGACACGCCACTAGATGAAGTGGCAGATGTGGTGGATATGATGCAAACTCCTGCGTTTTTAGTACGCCAAACTAATTTTATTCAGAATGTATGCAAGCAAGGCATTCCTGTTAATATCAAAAAGGGTCAGTTTCAAGCACCTTGGGATATGCAAAATGTGGTGGATAAAGCGTTCGAGACAGGTAATAAAGCGATTACTGTTTGTGATCGCGGCACTTCATTTGGTTACAACACCTTGGTGTCTGATATGCGTGGTTTATCCACTATGCGCTCAACAGGGCAACCGATTGTATTTGATGCAACACATTCAGTACAACAACCAGGTGGCAACGGCCTCACTTCGGGTGGTCAAAGAGAGATGGTACCCGTACTTGCGCGCTCTGCTGCTGCTGCTGGCGTATCGGGATTTTTTATGGAAACACATCCAGATCCTGAAAATGCATTGAGCGACGGCCCAAATATGATCCCAATTAATAAAATGCCTGAGATGTTAAAAGCCTTGCAGGATATTGACAACATTACCAAACAAAACGGATTTTTAGAAGATCAATTGTCATAATGAGTGGCAAGATGATTAATAGACTTGTTTTATTAATTGTTTTATCTTTAGCCTCTTTCAGTAGTGTTGCTACTGAACCAAAACTGTTCTTATTAAAAACCTATGATGACTCTAAAGAGGTTGTTGGTTGGGTAATGAGTGAAAAATTGGATGGTATTCGGGGGTTTTGGAATGGGCAAGAGCTTCTTACTCGTGGCGGTAAAAAGCTGAATCCGCCTAAGTGGTTTACTAAAGATTATCCGCCATTTGCTGTTGATGGAGAGCTTTGGACTAAAAGGTCAGACTTTGAAAATATTAGTTCAATTGTTCGTTCCCAGAATTCTAATAATCGCTGGAAATTAATTACACACAATATCTTCGAAGTACCAAATCAGCAAGGTGGGTTATTTGAAAGATTGTCTGTCTTAGAAGGTTATTTGGACAAAAATCCAATTTCTCATTTAAAAATTCTTAAACAAACAGTCGTTGAGAGCAAACAACATTTACAGGATACTTTACAACAAGTCATTAGTAACAAGGGTGAAGGGGTTGTAGTGCGCAATCCAAATTCATTGTATGAAACAGGCAGATTGTCTTCTGCGCTTAAGGTTAAAAAATATTTTGACACTGAATGTACGGTGTTGAAGATTTTGCCAGGCAGGGGTAAATATCTTGGGAAGATGGGTTCGGTTTTATGCCAAACTGACGATGGAAAGCAACTCAAAATCGGCTCTGGCTTTAAAGACAAAGACAGGTCTAATCCACCTTCTATTGGTAGTAAAATTACGTTTAAATACTATGGTTTTACCAAGAAAGGAAAACATAAATATCCAGTATATTTAAGAATAAGAAATAATTGATACAAACATATTTTTAATTTAACTACATAAAATAAAAAATGATTAGAATTGCAGTGGTTGGCGCTTCAGGGCGTATGGGTCAAACAATTATTGAGGCGATTAGCCAAAACGATAAAGTGAGTTTAGGTGCTGCCATAGATAAAGGCGATGATTTGAATTTAGTCTTAGATCAGTTTGATGTGCTGATTGATTTTACGCGTCCAGAAGCAACACTAGATTATCTAAATACGTGTGTTGTAACAGGCAAGGCAATGGTTATTGGTACGACAGGTTTTGACAATGCAGAACTTGAAGCAATTAACAATGCAGCGCAACAAATTCCAGTCGTATTTGCACCAAATATGAGTGTTGGTGTGAATTTATCGCTTAAATTATTAGATATGGCAGCCCGCGTAATTGGTGAAGATGCCGATATCGAAATTGTTGAAGCACATCATCGCCACAAAGTGGATGCACCATCTGGTACTGCGCTTAAAATGGGCGAAGTGGTGGCTAATGCATTGGGTAGAGATTTGTCAACTTGTGCCGTGTATGGTCGTGAAGGCATTGAAGAACCACGCGATCGTCAAACCATTGGTTTTTCTACCATTCGTGGTGGCGATGTGGTGGGCGAGCATACAGTAAGCTTTTTTATGGAAGGTGAGCGCGTAGAAGTAACACACAAAGCCTCATCTCGACTAACCTTTGCCAACGGTGCTGTTCGTGCAGCAAGTTGGTTAAAAAGTAAATCTAGCGGGTTGTATTCAATGCAAGATGTGCTAGATCTATAGGAGTTATTATGTTGTATGCGATTATTTCTCAAGATATTGAAAATTCATTAGAAAAACGTATGTCAGTACGCCCTGCGCATATTGAGCGTTTGAATAGTTTAAAAAATGAAGGCCGCTTGATTTTAGCGGGACCACATCCTGCTATTGATAATAATGAACCAGGTGAAGCAGGTTTTACTGGATCTCTAGTTGTAGCAGAGTTTGATTGTCTTGAAGATGCTCAAACTTGGGCAGATGCCGATCCGTATTTGGCATCAGGTGCTTATGAGAGTGTGATTGTTAAGCCATTTAAAAAAGTATTGCCATGAGTTTGATTTTTAGACCGCTGTTTGAAAAGCAAAGCTCAACTTACACTTATCTATTGGCAGATTCAAATACCAAAGAAGCGATTATTATTGATGCTGTTGATGAAACCAAGCAACGTGATATTGGTCTGATTAAGGAGTTAGGGTTAGATCTTAAATACATTATTGAAACCCATGTGCATGCAGACCATATCACTAGTTCTTGCCCGCTTAAACAAAAGTTTACCAAAGCCCAAATTGTATTGGGTGATGCCAATCCCATTGCTTGTGCTGATGTCTTAATGAAAGATGGTGACAGCCTTGAATTTGGCGCTCATAAGATAGTCGCGATGACAACACCTGGTCATACAGATGGCTGTATGTCATATGTGGTTGATGATAAGGTTTTTACTGGTGATGCGCTTCTAATCAGAAGTTGTGGTCGTTGTGATTTTCAAGGTGGTTCTGCAGAAAAATTGTTTGATTCTATTCAAAAAATATTTACCCTTCCTGACGAAACCTATGTTTATCCAGCGCATGACTACGGCGGTAGAACTGTGAGCTCAATCTGGGAAGAAAAAGCTTTTAATGAAATGATTGGTGGTAATGCCGATAAGGCGGAGTTTGTTCGCCGAGTGGATGCGATGGAATTGGCATTACCAGCTAAAATTCATGTTGCTGTGCCTGCTAACCAGGTTTGTGGCTCTAAAATTATCTCAGACTAATAACCCATGGTTAATGGTTATTCATTAGACCCACATCCTCGGGCAAATTTTGCTAAAGAGCAATTTGCTGTCGTACGTATTCCACGCATTAAGCGAGACAGAGTGCCAGCAAGCAGTGTTGAAATTGTAGATGATCTAGATACAGCAATTGCACAAGCCAATCCTGATAATAAATTTTATCCAGCTAAAGTAGTGGGGCCAGCTCGATCGTCTGAAGGTACGATGTTGTATTATATTATCGATATTTATGGTGAGTCATGAAGTGGTTTGGGTTTATTTGTATCTTTTTAACTTCGTTCGCTTTTGCAGGAAAAGAGCTTGAGGTTGAACTAAGTTCTGGTAATACCATTAGTATTGATGCATATGCATCAGACGGAGATACGTTGTTTTTATATCTACCTTCTGAACGTGGTTTTGGCAAAGGCCATGTGCCGACCATGCAACAATTAACTTTTGAGGGTTATGATATTTGGGTGGCTGATCTGCATAGTAGTTATATGATTCCGAAACACCGCAGTAGTATTGATCGTTTTAATATTGACGACTTACTTGAATTGATTGATTATGCTAAACGCAAATCATTCAATGAAATATTTTTTTTAACATCAGGCCGGGGCGCACAATTAGCACTTAAAGTTGCTTATGAGTGGCAATTAAAAAATCCAGAGTCAAGGTTATTAAAAGGTCATGTCCTACATTCTCCACATTTAATTGAGGTTAATCCGAACCTTGGAGAGGTAGCGAATTATGTTGATATTGCTAAGGTTAGTAATTTACCTACCTACCTATTGTTGCCACAATTTGGCACCAAATATTTTCGTGGTGAAGAAATTGCTACTCAACTTAAAAAAGGCGGGAGTTCGGTGTTTGTGCACCGGTTTAAGGATGTACGCGGCGGGTTCCATATGCGTGATGTTAAAGACCTGAGCAAAATTGATGTTAAGGCAAAAGATGGTTTGAGTGATACATATCATCAGGCGGCACAATTAATGAAAACAATTAGCGTTGTAAAACCGTCTATAGCAAGCAAAGATATTAAAAAATCATCCAAAGTTGTTTTTAGTGAGCCTGTGTTAAAGCCTTATAAAGGCAAGCAAAATATTCCATTAAAACTTAAAACATTCGATGGGCAAATATTAGATATTGGCACTTATAAAAACCAAGTAGTTTTGCTTAATTTTTGGGCCAGTTGGTGCAAACCTTGTGTTAAAGAAATCCCCTCACTAATGCGCCTACAGCAACAGTTTAAAAATCGTAGTTTTCAGATTGTCACGATTAATGTTGGTGAGTCAAAAAAAGACATGACTGATTTTCTAAAAAAAGTAAAACTAGAATTACCCATTATGCTGGATTCGAATGGAATAGCAGTAAAAGATTGGGGTGTATATGCCTATCCTTCTAATTTTGTTTTAGATAAAAACGGGGTAATTCGTTACGCTTATCGTGGTGCGCTAGAGTGGGATTCGCCATCAGTTGTTAATACCATTAAAACATTGTTGTGAAGCAATACGATGTCATTGTTATTGGTGCAGGTGCTGCTGGTTTAATGTGTGCAGCTGAAGCTTCTCATCGTGGTCGAAAAGTACTGGTATTAGAGGCTAGTAATAAAGCAGGTAAGAAAATTTTAATTTCAGGCGGCGGTCGCTGTAACTTCACTAATCTGCACATTGATGCAGCCTCTTATTTATCTCAAAATCCACATTTTTGTAAGTCGGCATTAACACGGTATACGCAGTGGGATTTTATTGCATTGATGGACAAGCACAATCTTAATTGGCATGAGAAAACACTTGGGCAACTTTTTTGTGATAATAAGGCACCAGCTGTATTAAACATGCTGTTTAATGAGTGCAAGGGTGTGGATATTAAACTAGATTTAAAGGTGGATAAACTTGATTTTGAAGATCAGTATATAGTGATTGCAGATGGGGAAAAACATCAATCAGAATCGCTGGTGGTTGCCACTGGCGGGCCAAGTATTCCCAAAATGGGTGCTACAGATTTTGGCATTAAAGTTGCCAAACAATTTGGACTTAAATCCATTCCTTTTAAGCCAGCACTGGTGCCCTTTACTTTTTTACAAGCCGATATTGATAAATACTTTAAAGACTTATCTGGTTTATCATTAGAAGTAGTAATAAGTTGTAATGGTCAAAGTTTTAAAGAAATGGCACTCATTACTCATCGCGGCATTAGCGGGCCTGCGGTTTTGCAAATTTCCTCTTATTGGAATAAGGGTGATACGGTTGCTATTAATCTCTTGCCTGGAATTGATGCAATAGAGTGGTTATTAACTGCACAACAAAACAAAGGTACAACAACCCTTAAAAATATTTTGAGTGAGTACTTTTATAAGCGTTTGGCACATCGATTCTCCCAAACACTAACACTAATAGACTTATCTACAAAAACACTGGGCGAAATTAAACAAACTGATTTAAAAGCCTTTGGGAAAGTATTGAATAACTGGATATTAACCCCAAGTGGTACCGAGGGGTTGCGCACAGCTGAGGTGTGCACAGGTGGGGTGAGTACCAACGAACTTTCTTCTAAAACCATGGAGTCAAACAAACAACCTGGGCTTTATTTTATTGGTGAGACAGTTGATGTCACTGGATGGCTAGGAGGGTATAACTTTCAATGGGCTTGGTCATCGGGCTGGGCCGCAGGACAGGTGGTTTAGCTCAATAATGCTTTTTTTTTCAAATCGTGTACAATCAAACTTTAATTAAATTAAGAAAATAACCTTATGTTTGCATTTGGAGAGAAAGTCGTTGGTTACGATGGCCTCATGTTTAATGAGCGTGAAGTTAGAGCAGCTGCAGGCATTGTGTTTTTATTTGCTTTTATGGCATTCATGCTGGCATGGAGTGGTAAGGGTTTTAGAGCAACTGAAATCATGGTGTCAGTTTTTTTATTTGATTTTTTTATTCGAGTTTTTATCAATCCAAAGTATGCGCCATCGATGGTTGTTGGTCGCTGGATGGTTAACAATCAAAAGCCTGAATACACCGACGCCGCACCTAAGCGATGGGCTTGGTCAATTGGCTTTTTTATAGCAGTTATTGTGTTTTACAAAGTTGTGTTAGATGATACTCGTGGTCCAGGCCTTGTTCTCCCTTGTGCATTGTGTTTGGGCTTGTTATTTTTTGAAGCAGTTTTTGGTATTTGCGCAGGGTGTAAAATTTACAACTTATTTCATAAAGAAAAAGTGAAGCATTGCCCGGGTGAAGCGTGTGATTTAAGCAGGGGTAGAGATCCAATTCAAAATCTAGATTTAGCGCAAAAAAGTATATTTGCTTTATCAATGCTAGTACTGTTCTATTTGGCATTTGTCGATATTATCAGTAATTTAATAAAAGGATAAAACATGAAAAATATAAAAGTACTTTGGTCAATTATTATCCTACTATCAGTTATTATTTTTGGTATTGGGTATCAGTTTGTCACCGGATCAGTGGCAACAGCCAAAGACGGGCGAGTGGCAATTATTTTGACCAAGGGTGAGCGTAATTTTGTTTTAACTGAGATGCGTGGCTTGTTAGGCCATATGCAACAACTAATTAGTGCAGCAGCAGACAAGGATATTGATAGAACGATTAAAATTGCAAAAATTTTGACCGAGGATTCTAAAGGTGAAACGCAAGTTTCTATTATTGCTAAAACCCCAATCGCCTTTAAAAAACTAAGCACTAATATTCATACGCAATTTGGTG